>JANPLH010000088.1:0-35753 GCA_031426435.1 Saprospiraceae bacterium
GCCGCCTCCAGCCAATTCAACTGGGTTCGCCTGGAAAAACTGGCCATACAGCCCTTGCTGAAGAAAACTTGGTTCAATGGCCGAAACACCACCCGGTTAGGGCCGTTTTTCGAAAAGGTGGAGGTGGAGAACCGTGCTGGCCGCATCACTGACACGGATGCCTTGCCGCCCGGCAGCCTTGCCGAGCGCCGCTTTGCGGGCGTGATATTTCAACATGATTTTAGCGCTGTGGACCAAAGCGCCATCCCCAGAAATGGCATAAAGCTGCATGTTGGAGCGACTTATTACCGCAACCTTTCTGATGGCCTGAACTATACCCGAACAGAAGGCAGCCTGACAACCTATGTTACGATAGGTTCAAAGATGGAGCTGACCTTTGCCACCCGAATCGGTGGAGCCGCCTTGTCCAACGACGATTTTTTGTTTTACCACAGCAATAACCTGGGCGGCAACAATTTTCTTCGTGGCTTTCGGAACAACCGCTTTGCAGGCAGGGCGCTTTTTTACCATAACACTGATTTGCGTTGGAAGCTTTTCTTCGTAAAAAACAAGGTAGCGCCTTTTGATTTTGGGCTGTCAACGGGCCTGGATTATGGCCGGGTTTGGTCGGGCAAAGCAAATGGTAGCAAGTTGCACAGCGGATTTTCTCCAGGATTTTGGATTGCGCCATATAAATTGGCTGCCATAACTGCGTTCTATACGCTAACCAATGGCAACGAAGACAATACTTATACCGTAAGGATTGGTTTTTTCTTTTAACTTCATGGCCATATTCAAAGGTTCGTGAAGTTTCAGCTTGCTCCATTGGGGGGCCTTGATCCTTCATGAACCATTAAATAACGTCAATGAAAAAAATACTTTCGACCTGCTGCCTATTGGCGTTCGTGCTGCAATTGCTGCTTGCGCAATCCCCTTACCAACTCAAAACGGGGCGGGAAATCGGAATCTACGGCCTTGGGATAGGCTTGATGGGCGGCGGGTATTATTTGAGGCAGCAGATGGATCCGTTGTCCGCCTCAGAAGTCTCAGGATTGAAAGTAGGCAGATTGTCAAAGTTTGAGCGCTGGGTCACCCAAATGCGCTCCGGTGAGTCGAACAAGGCGAGTGATGTACTCCTTTTTACCTCGAACATCATGCCCTTTGTGCTCACTATATCGGACAAAGCCATGCGCAAAGATTGCAAAGCCATTGGAGCCATGTACGGTCAGACGGTCTTGATCAACCTTGGCCTAACGACATTGGCCAAGACCACCGTTCAGCGCACCCGACCTTATGCCTACCAATCGAAGCTGGCCGTAGATGAACGAGCTACCTTGAGTGCCAAGCAGTCGTTTTGGTCGGGTCATACCTCTCAGGCTGCCGCCATGTGCTTCCTCAGCGCCCGCCTTTTTTCCGACTACCACCCCGACAGCAAGTGGAAGCCCGTCGTTTGGACGGCTGCGGCAGTCATCCCTGCTGCTACGGGCATCTTGCGCATGACGGCAGGCAAGCATTTTCCCACGGATGTACTGTTCGGTTACGCCACAGGTGCCGCCATCGGCTTGGTGGTGCCCAGCCTGCACAAGCGGATGAGGGGGAAACCGAAGAATAGGTTTGAACCAAAGCTGGGGCTTTTGTAGTCAACGCATTCTTTTAGTATAGAAAATCTCCATTACCCTTTATTTGGTCAAGGTCCCAATCAGTTACCCTTCAAATTAAAAAAAATTCCCAACCCACCCCCTCCGGCACAAATCTTGCTATCCCTCCATCGCATGAATATCCCATGGGCTGACAGCCCCATATCCTTCCAAAATACAGATAATCAGAAAACTATCCATCGGCAGAAAGCTAAAACGTAGCCAGCCGAGGCCGCAACTTCATTAAGGTTTTTCAACAAGAACGAGTACATCTGCACACATTCCAACTATGCTATCGTTGGAACAGCCCGCTTTGTGACCCACCGTCCCACCGTAGGCCGTCCACCGTAAGCCGTCCACCGTTTCAATGAAAAACCTCCTATACTTACTGACACTTTTTGCTTGCGCAACGGCCAGCACAGCGTTTGGCCAAATTGAACTGAAGCTCCAATTGGAGCCTGACGGCGTCACCTACACCGCCTTCGCCCGCTCGCAAACCGACCTGCTGCCGCCATTGGACAATATCACCCATGCTGCGCAAATCGCCATCACGGTGCCAACAGGGGCCTTCGAGGTGGAAGCACTAACCAGTCATGCCGGGCAGTGGCAATTGGCCAACCTGGTGCAGCATCCCATCGAAAACCCAGGTGTTGACTATGCCCTGTTCAAACTCGCTGCCCCGACCGATGCCATCAGCTATCTTGCTGGGCAGGAGGTGCCGCTTTTTTCTTTCAAAAACCGCCTCGGCTGCACGGGTTCGCTCGAAATCATGCACCCCGCCACCGACCCTTTTCTGCCGCCCAACTCGTTGGGGCTGCCCGTTCATAACAGTTTCGCCATTGAAGGCATAGGTCAAGCAAACGCCATCATCAACCGCTATGAAGCAGGCAATGCCAATTGTTTCGCTGCTGCTAACTGCTTGATTGACTGCGAGTTGGAACTTCAGTCCGATAATTTTTACCAAATCTCCTTTACAACGCCCCCCGGCTTCGCCTCCCCCGGCCCGCTGACCTACCTGCAAGTTTCGCTGCGGGTACCAACCAATTTTTTCCAAGTAACCGACCTCACGAGGTTGCTCCCCGGCCAGTTTTCCTTCGGGAACACCACCCGCCACGATAGCCCCGCCGAGGACGATGACCACGACTATATTACCTTCCGGATGAGCGCCACAGGCCCCGGTATTCACCTGTTGCCCGGCAACAAAATGCCAATTTTGCGCTTCGCAAACGGAGGAAGTTGCCAAGGCGACTCGATTTTTTTGGTCAGAAATGACGACCCCTTTCTACCACCAAATTCGCAAGCCTCCAGCCTCGGCCATCTCGTTCGCTTTGGCGGCATTGACGAAAACAGCCCGATTTGCCTCGGTGCGCTGGCAGCCGCCCCTTGTGTTGGCTGCCTTTTCACCGATGGCTTGGTGAAATTGGACAGCGTGCAGTCCACCGACCCCGTCGTATGCCTCGGCGGCATGAACGGCACGGTGCGCCTCTTCGCCCACGGTGCCCCCAACCTCAATTACAGCATAGATGGCGGCCAAAACTGGTCGCCCAACCCCCATTTCACGGGGCTTGGCATCGGCACCTACCAGCCGCAGGTGCGTGGCAACAAGTTCGGCTGTCCGGTGACGGCCATCGGTCAGCCCGTGGAACTGCTGCCCGGAACCACCGTTGAACTGCAGATCGAAGCGCCTACCTCGGTTTGCGAAGGCAGCGATGTCCAGTTCAAAATCATGTCACCCAGCCCGCTGCCCGCCAACGCCTCATTCACATGGTCGGGGCCGCAGGGCTTCAATCCGACCTTCACCGACCCGGTTGTTTTCAATGTAAACAATTATCAATCAGGCAATTATACGCTGTTGCTCGAAGCGCCCGGCTGCCAATCTGCCACGGCCACGGCCAGCTTGCAAGTGCATCAGCTTCCTGCTGCCCCCGACTTGTTGACCAACGGCCCCGTTTGTTTTGGCGACAAAATCAAGCTCTTCACAACGGCCAAGGCGGCCAATTTCGACTGGTACGGGACGCTCGGTAGCATCCTCCCGGCGCTCTCCACCACCGACAGCGTCGTTCTCATTGACCAAACCATGTCGGTTTATGCCTCCGGCAATTGGCAACTGCAAATCACGGACGAGCATGGCTGCACGGCCATGAGTGCCCCAGCTGCCACCCTCATCAAGCCCAGGCCGCAAGCTTTTGCAGAGACGAGCGGCCCTGCTTGCCTTGGCGGGCAGGCCCAATTACTGTCCAACCCGCTGCCCGGCGCCACTTACGAGTGGCGGCTGCAAGGCGAAAACGACTTGTTCTCCGCACAGCCCAATCCGCTGATTACCAATATCTTAGCGCCGAAAACTTTCCAATTGCTCGTCTGGCAAGATGGATGCGTTTCAAGCGTTCCGGCAGTCGCAACGGTCTCACTCAGCCAGCCGCCGAGCCTCAGCCCGCAGCACCAGTACACTCCCTCGACCGACTGTGCCCCCAAGCCGCTCACCCTGTCCGCTCATGCAGATGGAATCGGCCTCAGCTATACCTGGTCGGGGCCGAATGGGTTTGCGTCGCAAGCGGCCAACCCCGTTATTGCGGCAGCAAACGCCACTGCCAATGGCAGCTACACGGTGCAGGTGAGCGATGTTTTTGGCTGCTCCGCAACGGAGGCCGTGCTTGTCACTGGCATCCCTGATCTGGTGGCTCAGCCCCAAGTGCAAAGCTCCGGCCCCGCCTGTCCTGGCGATGATATGTCGCTGTCCGTGCTGCAATACACTGGTTCACAGGTGAGCTACCAATGGTACAAAGGCACCACACCCTTGTTTGCTCAAACTTCCAATACCTTGATTTTCAATGGAATACAGCCTATTGCCGAAGGCAACTACAAACTGCGGGCAACTGTGAACGGTTGCGTGGTAGAGTCTGCCAACTACGCCGTGGACGTGTTGGACAAGCCGCAACCAGGCCCTGATTTTTACCTCAGCCAACCCTGCGAGGGCGGCACTTTGCAGTTTTTCAGCAACCTAAACGGCATCTCTAATTGGCACTGGACGGGGCCGGGCGGCTTCGACTCCGATTCGCCGACCCCTGTCATTTACCAAACCGACATCAATACCATTGGGGCGTACCAGCTCACGGTGACGGGCACGAATGGTTGCGCCGCTGCAGCCAGTTTGGTGGTGGATGGCATTTTGCCCTCGCCCGATGCGCCGCTCGTGGCCTCCAACAGCCCCGTTTGCCCCGGTGCCGACCTCGTGCTGACAGTGCAAAACCCGACACTTTTCGGAACGGTGGAATATGAATGGCTGAACGCCAACGGCGAATTATTAAGTTCAAGCGGGGCGACCCTCACCATGTCCGCCAACGACCCGCTGGCCGTGTCGCCGTTTTTGGTGAAAACCATCGTGAATACCTGCCCCAGTTCGCTTTCTGCACCCGTTGCAGTGGAGCAAATGCCCGGCCCGGTTGCGCTTGCCTGGAATGCCGGAGCAGTATGCAAGGGCGAAACTGCGCAATTGTTCGCTGCCAGCCAGACTGGTGTGAGCTATGAATGGCAGGTGGCCGGCCATATCGTTTCCATCGAGCAGAATCCGAGCATATTATTGACGGATTCCACTGATTTTCAATTGGTTGTGAAAACGAATGGATGCGCTGCCGAGGCCGTTGCAACGACTTTTGTACCCGTTAACCCTGCCCCAATTATTACTGATTTGACAGCGAACTTGACGGCTTGCGAAGGCAGCCCGGTCAGCCTCAGCGCCTCGAATAGTTTGCCAATGAATGCCCCCGTTCAGTTCATCTGGGCAGGGCCGAATGGCTTCACTTTCACAGGTTCATCGGCATCGGCGGGCCCGTTCCCGCTGGTTTTTTCGTCAATTGCTCCGCAAAACGAGGGCAGCTACACGCTCACGCTGACCTCCGCCTACGGCGGATGTGATTCTGCTCCGCAAAGTGTGGCCGTGGAAGTCGGTTCGATGCCCGCTACACCGACTGTGACCGTGGCCGATGCACAGCTTTGCGAAGGCGAAACGCTGCAATTAAATGCCTCGCCCGCCCCGGGCAATAGCGTGGGCTACGATTGGTTTTTCAACGACCAATGGTTGGCCACAACTGCAAATCCGACCTACTTGGTTGCTGGCGCAATCATCTCACAATCAGGCAATTACTTCGTAAAAACCACAGCGGACGGTTGCCAGACGCCACCCTCAAACCTCGCTCCAGTATCCATCATAGCATTGCCGACCGGGGCACTTGCCAGCAACCCGACCACCTCGCTCGCACCCGCTTGCGAGGGCACGGATGTTCCACTTTCAGCAACGTTTTTGCCTGGTGCGAGCTACCATTGGTACGGGCCGCTGGGCTTCTTTTCCGACCTGCCGAACCCAGTTTTGGAGGCCGTGGAAGCTGGTCAGGCGGGCGATTACCTCGCCGTCATCGGCTACCCGCAATGCTCGACAACGCTGGCCTACGAGACGGCGGTCTTCGTGCAAGCGACGCCGGAAAGGCCCATTTTGGCGGGAGCAACTACCGCTTGCGAGGGTACCGATGTGCAGCTTTCGGTGACCAATGCATCGGTGGATGTGATTTACGATTTTTATTTTGGGCAAAATGGGCAGCCATTCCAAACGGGGAGCGGCACGACTGTTTTGACAAATATTGGTGCTGCGCAAAACGGCGACTATTTAGCATCCGCTTCGCTAAATGGTTGTGAATCAATGCTTTCTGCGCCACTTAACCTACAAATTGTTGCTGCGCAAACGGGCATTGCCTTCGCTGGTGACGACCAGACAATTTGCGAAGCGAACGAAATCGCAACGCTACATGCCATCCCGCCGACTGTCGGTACTGGCCACTGGACGCCGCTCGATGGAGCTACGGTCGTGCAACCCGCTTCTGCCCACACGACGGTGCTGGGCCTGCTGCCCGGCAAGAACCATTTCGTGTGGACGCTGACCAACGGCATCTGCCCCGGCGTAGGCAGTGACACGGCAGTGGTTTTTCTGGAGAACGTGAAGGCCGTAGAGGATTTTTTCTTGCTGCCGCTGAACGATGGTTTGTTGAATATCAACCTGTTGGAAAATGATTTTACGCAAAATTTGCCTGAATTCGAGTTCCAGATTTTGGCGAGGCCGACAAAAGGTCAATTGCTTGAAAACGGAGATGGCCAAGTAACTTACATTCCTTACCCCAACGCTTTTGGCGAGGATGCTTTCCGCTACCGCATCTGCTCCATGACCTGCCCTGATGTCTGCGATGATACGGCTGTTCGAATTAGTTTGGACGGTTCCGTGGCCGCTTCCGACTGCTTCCGCCCGAACCTCATTACGCCCGATGGCGATGGGCTGGACGATGTGTTCGTCATCCCTTGCGCTGCGGGTTGGCCGGGCAGCAGCATCCTGGTTTTCAATCGCTGGGGGGCGACAGTTTTTGAAGCCAATGACTACCAAAACGATTGGGGCGGGACGTACAACGGGCAGCCGTTGCCGCCAGGCACTTACTTCTATCAGCTTCGGCTGAATGACGGAAAGGGGACGGTGCTTCAGGGGTATGTGGCGGTGGAGTGAGGTGACATCTTTTCCCGGCAAAGGTCAGCCAAACGGATGTGTGTCGAGTGGGAAAAGATGTCACCTCATATGGCCGATGACTTTGGTAATCCGAAAAAAAAAGTAGTTAATACTTTGACGATGAGACAACTATACCTTCTTTTTCTGTTTTTTAGCACGCTGGCATTTGCGCAGCAGGAGCCCTTCTTTTCGCAGTTTTTTTACAATAAACTCCTCGCCAATCCGGGCGCTGCAGGCAGCACGGGGTTGCCCTGTTTCACCGTCTTCCATCGCCAGCAATGGGCGGGCCTGGAGGGTGCCCCCAAGACGCAGGCATTCAGCATCAACTCGCCGATTTTGGCGGGCCGGGTCGGCTTGGGGCTGACCGTAGTGAACGACAAAATCGGGTTCTACAACTCAACCTTTGCGCAAGCGGCTTATGCCTACCGAGTGGACATGGCGGGCGGCAAGCTCGGCATCGGTCTGCACGGCAGCATGACCCGTTTCGAGGCGGATTTGTCGGAAATCCGCACCATTTCCGGCTCAACGAAAGCGGAAGAGGCGATGATGGATTTCAGCTACTTGTTTAACATGGGCATGGGTTTCCACTTTGAAAACGAGCGGTTTTTCATTGGCGCAGCCATCCCACAGGTACTCGACCGAGGGCAGCCAAATGGGCAGGTGCGGCATGTGTTCGCCAATGCGGGGGCGGTACTGGAGCTTTCGCCCACGCTACGGATGCGGGCTGCCGGGGCGGTTCGGATGGTGGAAAATGCGCCGCCGAGCTTTGATGCGCACCTTGGTTTTGGTTTCACGGAGGAGGCGAGACTGTGGCTGGGAAGCACTTTGCGGATGAGCAATACTTACGACCCCAAGGGGGCAAGCGGCCTCGGTGGCGATGCGCTGGTGGCCGTTGGGCAATACCAAATCTCGGAGCGGCTGAGGGCTGGCTTGGCCTATGACATGGCGCTCGGTGCGGTAAGGCGGGGGAATGCCGGGTCTTATGAACTGATGTTGGAGTATGCGTTCGTGAAGGCTTCGGCTGCACCTTTGTTGCCAGTGCTTCGGCCACGGTATTTTTAATGGAATTTACCTGCTTATTGCTTTCCTAGAGATTAATTTTGGAATCCAATCATCATTACCGCATACAAAGGCAGGTTCACCATCCAGTCCTGTTCCCGGAATGGACTCATCGAGGTGCGGATTGCCGTTTTGGGCTTGTATTTTTCTGCATATACCTTCAAGCTTTTGGATTTCAAGTTCTCTTCCGCTTTTACCTCAATCGGAATGACTTCGTTTTGGGATTGAATCAAGAAATCAATTTCGGCGGTGGCGTTGGATGCCGTCCAATAATAGAGTTCATGGTTGATTTTCAGTTGTTGCGCCGCGAATTGCTCCGTCAATGCGCCCTTGAATTCTGTCAGGATGCTGTTCTTTTCCAACAGGATTTTCGGGTCAATTTTGGCGAGGGCATTTAGTAACCCAATATCCAACAGGAACAATTTGAACACGTCCATGTCGGCGTATGCATTGAGCGGGATGGCGGGTTTTTCCACTAAGCCCACCTTCAGGACCATGCCCGCATCAGAAAGCCAATTGATTGCAGCTTCAAAATCCTTTGCCCGTGCGCCTTTCTTGATTTGCCCGTACATGAACTTCCGGTTTTCCTTCGCCAACTGGCTTATCAAAGTATGCCAGACCAACCTGATTTTGGGCACAACCTCGATGGGCGCATATTTCGCAAAATCATTTTCGTAGCCAATCAAAATCTTCTCCTGGATTGCCCGAACTTCCTTTAAATCTCCTTGCTGCACATAACTGTTTACCGCTTCCGGCATCCCACCGATGAAATAATAAAGCCGCAGCAATTCCACCAATTTATCGTGAAAAGGCTCGATGACCTGCCAGTTTTGAGCCTCTAAATGTTCTTTCAGCAGGTTTTGACCTGCGTTTTCCAAAAACTCGAAAAAACTCATCGGGTACATCCGCAGGAAATCAACCTTCCCAACCGGGAACGAGGTGTTTTTTTGAAGGGAAACCCCCAGCAGCGAACCAGCTGCTACGATGCAGTATTCGGGGGCTTGTTCGCAGAAATATTTCAGCGCCGTCAGCCCTTTGTGTGCTTCCTGAATTTCGTCAAAAATGAGCAAGGTTTTGCTCGGTTCTATTTTGTGGTCAGCCTCTATTTCGATAATGGAGATGATGCGCTTTATGTCAAAATCCGCTGCGAACAGCGATTTCAACCGCTCGCTGCTCTCGAAATTCAAATAAATGACTTGTTCAAACTCGTTTTTGCCAAATTCCTTCATCAGCCAGGTTTTGCCGACCTGCCTCGCCCCCTGCAAGATTAAAGGCTTTCGATTGGGGGAATTTTTCCAAGTGACCAATGACATGTAAAGGGCTCTTTTCATTTTTTTTCAACAAAATTTGATGCGAACCTACATTTTTTCAAAGGAAAAAATGCGAATGACAACACTTTTTGAATGAAAAAATGAAAAATTAATTTTGCAACCGTTGCCCAGGCGACCCTAAAATCACCCTCGACAATTACTTTTGGTCAGTCTAACCCATCCCCGCAGCGAGTCCAAGAGTGATTACTTCAGTTCCAAAACCACCACCGATGCCGCAGGCATCTTCACCGTCAACACCCCGTTTTTCAAAGTAGCACCCGTGAAATTGACGGGCTTCACCTTCTCCGGTGAGTCGAAAGTATTGTGGTCTTGAACCTTGCCGGATGCCAGTACCCGACCGCTTACCGTGCTCGCCGAAGTTCCCCGCAAATTGATGGTAACCTCCTGTGCCTTGTTAGCGTCAATATTCGTCAAGCTGACATGGATGAGGCCATTCTTGTCCTTGGAAGCCGAGGCGGATACGGCAGGCAATTTTTCCTTACCGAATTGATAATCAGCCGTTTGCAGCGTGAGGGGCAGCATCGTGGCGTCTTGGTGGACGTTGTACATTTCCATGACGTGGTAGGTCGGCGTGAGCAGCATTTTCGGGCCATCGGTGAGGATGACGGCTTGCAGCACGTTCACGATTTGGGCGATGTTGGCCATGCGCACCCGGTCGGCGTGGTTGTTGAAAATATTGAGCGTAGCGCCCGCCAGCACGGCGTCCCGCATGGTGTTTTGTTGGTACAAAAAAGCGCCGTTCGTGCCGGGTTCCACTTCATACCAGCCGCCCCACTCGTCCACTATGAGGGCCACTTTTTTCTTCGGGTCGTACTTGTCCATAATGGTCGAGTGGCGGGTCACGAGTTCCTCCATCATCAGCGCCCGCTTCATGGTGGTAAAATATTGATCCTCGCTAAAGCTGGCAGCAGGGCCTTTGGCGCTCCAGTCAATGACCGAATAGTGGTGCAGCGCCACGCCTTCGAGCATGTTGTGGGGGATATCCCGCATGAGCACCTCCGTCCAATGGTAGTCGCCGCTGTTGGCGCCAGAGGCGATGCGGAACATGCCGCCAGAGTTCGACCAATCGGACATAAAAGTGGCGTACTGCCTATAAACATTGGCGTAATACTCGGCGGTCATGTTGCCGCCGCAGCCCCATGCTTCGTTGCCGAGGCCCCAATATTTCACTTTCCACGGCTCTATTCGGCCATTTTGCTTGCGCAATTCGGCCATCGGGTCACCGCCGGGATGGGTGGTGTAGCGGGTCCATTCCACCACTTCCTGCACCGTGCCGCTGCCCACGTTGGCGCTCAGGTACGGCTCGGCACCGAGCGATTCGCAGAGGTTGAGGAAGTCGTGGGTGCCGAAGCTGTTGTCCTCCGTGACGCCGCCCCACCAGACATTGACCATCGAGGGGCGTTTGTCCTTTGGGCCGATGCCATCCTTCCAATGGTAGGTGTCGGCGAAACAGCCGCCGGGCCAGCGCAGGTTGGGGGTTTTGAGCTTGCGGAGCGCCTCCACCACGTCGTTGCGTACGCCCTCCTTGTTCGGGATGGTGCTTTTGTCGCCAACGTAAATACCGCCGTAGATGCAGGCACCGAGGTGCTCGGAAAAGTGCCCGTAAATATGGCGGCTGATGGTGTGCTGGCCGAGGTCGGCGCTGAGGGTGATGGTGGATTGGGAGTTTGCAGCCATTGAGAAGCAGATAAAAAGCGGTGATAGCAATAAGTTCTTCATTCGTGGAAGTGCTTGTTTTGATTTGAAATTCTAAAGCCAAAGGAAATGATTTTTTCACCTTTGCTTGGCACATTCGTTATTTCCATTTGAAAAATTAGGAGTTATGATTCGTCCTTCATTGGTTTTATTCATGGTCAGCTTTTGCCTCGCAATTGCCACCGCCCAAACCGACACCACCGCCTCCCTTACCTTCAGCGGCTACGGCGAGGTGTATTATCAGTACGATTTCGGAAAAACGGACGACCACGAGCGACCCGGCTTTCTTTACAACCACAAACGGCACAACGAGGTAAACATCAACCTTGCCTTTGCGAAAGCGGCTTACGCTTCGCAAAAAACGAGGGCAAACCTTGCGCTCATGGTCGGCAACTATGCCCAGTACAACCTCGCCGCTGAGCCAACTTGGACGCAGTTTGTCTTTGAGGCAAATGCGGGCGTGAAGCTCTCCAAAAAGCAAAACATCTGGCTCGATGCGGGCATCATGCCCTCGCACATCGGCTTCGAGAGCGCCATCGGTGCGGATTGCTGGACGCTGACCCGCAGCCTTGTGGCAGAGAACTCGCCGTACTTCGGCACAGGGGCAAAACTCTCGTTTTTGAACAAAAAGGAAAACCTGACCGTGGCGGCGCTGGTGCTCAACGGCTGGCAGCGAACCCACCGACCGGACGGCTACCAAAAGCCCGCCGTTGGCCTACAACTCAACTACAAGCCCAGCTACCAACTCACGCTTAACTACTCCAATTTTATCGGCTCCGATAAGCCGGACAGTTTCGGGACGACCCGTTTTTACCATAATTTTTATTCGATTTGGGACGGTGGCAAGGGCTGGGGCGTCATTGCTGGCTGCGATATTGGCTCCGATGAAAGCTATGGGACTTGGCTGGCCCCGACGCTCATCCTTCGGCGCAGTTTTGATGAAAAATGGCGGTTAGCGGGCCGGGCCGAGTATTTTCACGACCCGGAGGAGGCGCTGATTTCGGTGAACACTGAGCATGGTTTCCGCACTTGGGGCTATTCGCTAAACCTCGATTGTTCCATCACGGACAAAGCGTTGCTTAGGGTGGAGGCGAGGCAGTTGCAGTCGAAGGATGCAGTTTTCCCGAAGGAGGGCGGTTTGGTGGAAGGCAATTTTGCGGTAGTGGCGGCGCTGTGTATGAGGTTATAACAAATCATTCAAAGGCCTTTTCATCATCACTGCCACTTCACCGTACAGGCCACCTGAGATATTTTCAAGTGTGTGACGGACATCTTCCAGTTTGCCGAGTTTGCTGGTCCATTTTCCATCGGGAAGTTGGCGGGCAGCGTGGGTTGGCAAGTTTTGGTTGGAAAAGATGGCCAATTTTTCAAACCCCGCTTCATAAACGCTATCGCCGCAAAGTTCAAAACCAAATTTTTGGAAAAAAAGAACAAAAGACGCTAAATCCTCCATTCTTGGAATTTCTGGTGGCCAAGCGAAAAAAGCTTCTGGACTTGGCCAATAATTGGTATTTATTTCACCCACTGCCCATGCGATGCAGTTGTAATTGCCAGTAGCCTCGCTCGTGACTTCGAAAGGGGAACTTTGCGAATTTGGGAAGGCGGGAAGTGTAAGCTGGCGTTTGGGCATCAGTTGAGGTAGCCTTTTTGTTTGCCCCAGTTCATCCAATCGGCGGTCATGTCAGTCAGGTTGCCCGCATGTTGCTTTAGTACAGGGTTTTCGCCAGTAATTTTATAAAGTGCATAAAAAAGGTGCTGAGGGTCTTCCAACAATTTTATCAAGATGAACGGGACGGCGGCTTCTCCCATCTGGATAATTTTTTGGTAGGCTGGGTGCGTCACAATGGCTGTGCCGCTTGAGAGTAGGGCAGTTTCAGCTTTCCATTCCTGAAATAGTGATTCAAATTGGTTGGCAGTAGTATGGCTTCCAGTTGCTTTGTCCCTTACCGAAATCGTCACCTCCAAATCCCTGCTGTCCCCGTTGAACAGCCCACGGATTTTCTCCAATAGTTCGGCGGTGAGTTCTGAGCCGGATACTTTTAGCGTTGCTTGCAGCATTTTATACCAATTTTTTACAAAAATAAGGCATCAAGTTCAAACGCTGCAAACAAAAATGGGAGGCTTGGAAAAGGGCGGAATTTTCCAAAACAAATAAGTCCGAAGCAGCCCAAGTCGGGCAAAAACTTTCCCCTATCTTTGCCCGACTTTTTTAAAATATGTTCTTAAAATGCCGACTTCCACAGCCCAACCCATAAAATATAAACGTGGCACATTGAGCACTGAGACCCTGCTCAAACTCTATCGCCGCTTGCTGAAACCCCGCATGATTGAGGAGAAAATGCTCATACTGCTGCGGCAGGGGCAGATTTCCAAATGGTTCAGCGGCATCGGGCAGGAGGCCATCGCCGTGGGAGTCACGAGCGCCCTGCTGCCGGATGAACTGGTGTTTACCCTGCATCGCAACCTCGGCGTTTTCACGGTGCGGGACGTGCCGTTGGCCACACTGTTTTCACAATGGCAAGGCAAAAAAAGCGGCTTCTCAAAAGGCCGGGAACGCTCGTTCCACTTTGGCACTTTGGATTACGGCATCGTGGGCATGATCAGTCACCTCGGCCCACAATTGGCGCTGGCCGACGGCGCTGCATTGGCACACAAACTAAAGGGCGAAAAGCGGGTCGCCCTAGCTTTTAGTGGTGAGGGCGGCACCAGCGAGGGCGATTTTCATGAGGCGCTGAACGTGGCCGCAGTCTGGGACCTGCCTGTGATTTTCGTTGTCGAAAACAACGGATATGGCCTCTCTACCACTACCAAGGAGCAGTACCGCTGCATCAATATCGCCGACAAAGGCGTGGGCTACGGCATGAAATCCGTCATCATTGATGGCAACAACATCCTCGAAGTTTACAATACCCTCGACAAACTCGCCGTCGAAATGCGCAAAAAACCGCACCCCGTGCTGGTGGAGTGCAAGACGTTCCGAATGCGGGGCCACGAGGAGGCCAGCGGAGTGAAGTACGTTCCGAAGGAAATGCTGGAGGAATGGGCGCTGAAAGACCCCCTCGAAAACTACGAGCGTTTCTTGCTGGAAGAGGGTGTTTTGGATGAAAAAACCATTGCGAAGCACAGAAAAGAAATAAAGGAAGAAATAGAGGCCGCTTGGAAAACGACCGTTTCCGAACCAGAGATCGTCGCTGATTTGGAGGAGGAATTAGGCGACGTTTATGCACCTCACGTCCAGTTGCCAATCACCAATCACCAATCACCAATCACCGAGAAGCGTTACATTGATGCAATCTCCGACGGACTACGGTTGGCGATGCAAAAGCACTCGAACCTCGTGCTGATGGGCCAGGACATTGCTGATTACGGTGGCGTTTTCAAAATCACGCAGGGCTTCATGGAGGAGTTCGGCAAGGAGCGGGTGCGAAATACGCCCATTTGTGAGAGCGCCATCGTGGGAGCGGCGTTGGGCCTCAGTTTGAAAGGTTTTAAGTCTATGGTGGAGATGCAGTTCGCCGATTTCGTGACCTGCGCCTTCAACCAAATCGTGAACAACCTCGCCAAAATCCACTACCGCTGGGGCGTGGCCGCCGATGTGGTGGTGCGTATGCCAAGCGGCGGCGGGGTAGGGGCAGGGCCGTTCCACTCGCAAAGCAACGAGGCTTGGTTCGTGCATACGCCCGGCCTGAAAGTGGTGATTCCATCCACGCCTTATGATGCCAAGGGCTTGCTGTTGGCAGCTTTTGAAGACCCGAACCCGGTGATGTATTTTGAGCACAAGGCCCTCTATCGGGCCATTTCGGAGGAAATACCAGATGGCTACTACACCGTCGAAATCGGGAAGGCGAGGGTGGCAAGGGAAGGTTCGGCGGTGAGCGTCATCACCTACGGCATGGGCGTCCACTGGGCGTTGAAGCTTTGCGAGGAGGAGGGCATTGACGCTGACATCATTGACCTGCGGACGCTCTTACCGCTTGATTATGAGGCAATTAGCGCCACGGTGAAAAAGACCAACCGGGTCGTCATCCTCCACGAAGACACGCTCACGGGCGGCGTCGGCGGAGAACTTTCCGCCTGGATTTCAGAGCACCTGTTCGAGCACCTCGATGCCCCGGTGAAGCGGGTAGCGGGGCTGGACACGCCGATTCCGTTCGCCATTCCGCTGGAGCAGGGTTTTATGCCGGTGGAAAGGTTTAGGGAGCAGTTGCGAAATATGGCCAAATATTGAGATTTTTAAAAAAAACCACGAATCAAACACCAACTAAAATATGAACATCCTACTCTGTACGACCGAAGAACTCATGCTCACCACCTTTGAATTCCGCTTCCGCAAAAACGGCTGGAAGCTGATGGTGGCCACTGATGCCCGTATGGCATTGGACAAAACGGAGAAATTCCTTCCCGACCTTATCATTGTTGACCTTGCACTGCCCAATTTCGAGGGGCTGGACATCGTGCAGTTCCTGCGAAAGGACAAGGGGGCCGACCTGCCCATTATGACCTATGGAACGGTGGAGAACGAAAAACTGATTCTCGAATCGCAACGGCTAGGCGCCAACGACTTTGTGATTGCGCCCATCAAGCCCGACGAACTGACGATCCGCATCCGGCGGCAGTTTATGAAAAAAGCACAATTGGTTAACAAACCAGTAGTGGAAGGTACCGAAGCATAAAACTCAAACTCATGGAAGGATTGCTAAAATTCAGGTGCGAATGTTGTGGCGAAATGATTGACCAATGGCCAGCCTTGACCTTTGGCACGCTGTCGCCTTATTTTGAACTGCCACCGAAAGAGCAGAAGGCAAAAGGGCGCATCAGCCCCGATTTTTGCGTCATCATCTATCCTGACCAGACCGACCGCTTCATTCGGGTAGTGTTGAACCAAAAAGTGAACGATCACTGCTCCGACCTGGAATATGGTGTTTGGGTTTCAATGGGCGAAAAGAACTTCAAGGATTACCAGGCCAATTTCCACAACGACAATTACGAAGCCACCTTTACGGGCTACCTCAGCAATCGGATTCCAGGCTATGAGCATACCCTCATCATCCCGATGACCATTAGGACCAGAAAAGGTGGCCAGCGCCCAGAGACCATTCCCATGAAGGAGTTTCGGCACCCGTTTGTCATTGATTATTACGAAGGAATTTCAAAGGCAGAGGCCGAACGCCGCATTAGGGAACTGTTTTTGAATAAGCTGCCAAAAAACTAAAGGGAGTCAGCATTAGGAAGTTGGCAGTCGGTTTTAACCACCACTTTTGCCAACTGCCAACTGCCAACTGCAAACTGCAAACTGACATGAAAGGAATCATACTCGCCGGGGGCCTCGGCACCCGCCTTTATCCGCTAACGCTCGTTGTAAGCAAGCAAATGATGCCGGTTTATGACAAACCGATGATTTATTACCCCCTGAGTACGCTCATGCAAGCGGGCATCAAGGACATCCTCATCATTTCCACGCCACACGACCTGCCCAATTTCGAGAAGCTGCTCGGCGACGGCAGCGACATCGGCTGCAACTTCGAGTACGTGGCGCAATACGAGCCGAACGGCTTGGCGCAGGCCTTTGTTTTGGGCGAAAAATTCATCAACGGCGAGCCTGCGGCGCTGATTTTGGGCGACAACATCTTCTACGGCGCAGGCATGGCCGAGCTGATGCAAGCCAGCGCCAACCCCGATGGCGGGGTCATCTTCGCCTACCAAGTGGCCGACCCAGAGCGCTATGGCGTGGTGGAATTCGATAAGGACCGCAAGGCTATTTCCATTGAGGAAAAACCAAAGGAGCCAAAGTCAAATTATGCCGTTCCCGGTTTGTACTTCTATGACAATCAGATAGTTGAAATCTGCAAGAACCTGAAGCCCAGCCCACGGGGCGAATACGAAATCACGGACGTGAACCGCATTTACCTCGAAATGGGCAAACTGAAAGTGGCCGTTTTGGGACGTGGAGTGGCTTGGTTGGATACGGGTACCCACCAGTCATTGCTCCAAGCGGGGCAGTTCATCCAGGTCATCGAAGAGCGGCAGGGCCTGAAAATCGGCTGCATAGAGGAAGTGGCCTGGCAGATGGGCTTTATTGATGATGCCCAGTTAGAGAACCTTGGCCACAAGTTCATCAAAAGCGGCTACGGTGAGTATTTGCTAAGATTGTTGAAATAGACATGGCTGTGGCGGTTTTTTTGAAAAACGCCACCGCTAAACAACCTTTTCTCGGCTTGGTTTTTGCTAATTAATAGACCTGTCTCACAAGCAACGCTTCAACACAAAGCACTAAAGAACAGACAATGTACTATGAAAAACATCGGCCAAGCCGACTTGTGAAGTCTTTTTCCTTGCTAATTTTCGGGACAATTATTTTCGCCGCCTGTCAGGGTGACCTACCCGATGTGCCCGACGATGCAGCTTTTCCAAAAGCGAAATTGGAGAAACTCGGCACCATGCTCCGCAACGAGTTGCTCGACCAGTACGACTATTTGCAGGAGCTTCCACCTTATGATACTTCCGTTTATTGGTACGTGCAGACCCTCTACAATCAGGCCACCAGCGTCATGCATTTGGACAAGCAGTCGCCGTCCAATGACAAATGGGACCAGGAGCGCCAATGGAAGGTTTTTATCATCAATGATGAGGAGGAACGATTGGCCTTCACACTACCTGGTGGTGATTTTTTCATCTCCACGGGTATGCTCAAAAGCTTTAAAAAGGACTACGAACTCTATGCCCTGCTTTCCTTCGAGGCCACGTTGATGAACGATGGACATTTGCTTTCGCAATGGGTGATGGAGTACAACTCATTGACCATCAATAATCTAATAGAAGGAAATGACCAGCCAGACCCGCTCACTGCCGAAGCATTGTCGCAAGCCATGACCTCGTTTGCCTTTGATTCCGAAGTGGTGGAGAAGGCGGACAAGGCGTCCATCGAAAACACTTGCAGCACCTCCATCCTCAGCCCATTGGGCTTGGTGCCCTTCCTCGAAAACCCCGATTTCAACGGCTCAAAATGGTTGCAAACCCGCCCTTCCTACGATGGCCGTACCCAGTTTTTGCCAGAAATGGCCAGCGCTGGCTGCATTGGCCGCCAACAAGGCGACAATTATCAGCGGTTTGTGCTGAATGCACTGGATTAATTCAGGGATAGGTATCAGGGATGAGGGATGAACCCGTCCCACATTTATCCCTCATCCCTCATCCCTTGGATAGCTCCCAATCCAAACAGTGCAAAATCATATTTCACAGGGTCTTCTGGGTCGAACTCCCGCAGCCTTTCCGTCAGTTCCAGCACCGCCAGCCAGTCCGTTTGTGGTCGGGTGAGCAAGCCAAAGCGCCGGGCATGGCGCTCCACATGCACATCCAGCGGCACCAGCAATTGCGAGGGTTTTATGCGCTTCCAAAGCCCAAAGTCCACGCCCCGGTCGTCGCTGCGCACCATCCATCGGAGGAACATGTTCAAGCGTTTACAGGTGCTCTTGGTGGCGGGGGAGGGTACGTGCTTCTGGGTGCGCTGCGGCGCAATGGGCAGGGAAAAAAACAGGTCTCGAAAGCCCTTCAAGCCCGCCTCTGTATGGGCGTCATCAGCAGTCATTTTTCCCAAAAAACCCTCCTCCAGCGACGCATGGTTTTGGTAAAACCATTGGAAAAACGCCAGGAAATACAGGGTATCCGTCGCCTGAAAAGTACGGTGGACAAAGCCGAGGAACGCCTTGCGGTCATGCTCTTGGTGGTTGAGGATAAAATCGTGCGGCGCATTGTCCATCAGCCCGAAAAGCTCGTTGGCTTTGTTGATGATGGTCTTGCGCTGGCCCCAAGCGAGCATGGCCGTCCAGAAGGCCGTGATTTCGACGTCCTGCATTTTGCTGAAACGCCGGGGCACGCCAATCGGGTCGTTTTCGATGAAACTTGGCTGGTTGAATCGCTCCACACAGTCGTCGAGGTAGGATTTAAGCTCGTTGTCGGACAAAGGCGATGTGTTTAGCCCGCAAAAGTCTGCATTATTCCATCCCGAATTTAACTTTGCCCTAAAATTGCCATGTCCGCTTACCCGCATATCCCGTTTTCCTCCGTCCATTTTGATGAACCAACCATGCTCCAGCGCAGCCGTGACTTCCACGCCTTTATGGAGCGCCGCCGCTCCCTTCGGTTCTTTTCCGACCGCCCCGTTCCGAAGGAAATTATCGAAAACATCATAAAAACTGCCAGCACCGCACCATCCGGGGCGCACAAACAGCCCTGGACCTTTTGCGTGGTGGGTGATCCGGCCCTCAAGGCGAAAATCAAGGCCGCCGCCGAGGAGGAGGAGCGGGAAAGCTACGGTGGCCGCATGAGCGAGGAGTGGCTGCGTGACCTCGCCCCGCTCGGCACCGATTGGCAAAAGCCGTTCCTCGAAATCGCCCCGTGGCTCATCGTTGTTTTCAAGAAGGCTTATGAAATGGAAGGCGGCGAGCGCCGAAAATGCTATTACGTCAACGAGTCGGTAGGCATCGCAGCAGGCTTCCTGCTGGCGGCTATCCACCATGCCGGGCTGGTTTCGCTCACCCATACGCCCAGCCCGATGAACTTTTTGCAAAAAATCCTCGACCGACCTGACAACGAGCGGCCATTTTTGCTCATCCCCGTAGGCTACCCAGCGGAGGGGGCCACCGTGCCCGATTTGCAGCGCAAACCTTTGGAGCAGGTTTCTGTTTGGTTTTAAAATTTGACGTGCCAGGCTGGGTCGGCCGATGTGAAATGCTTTTCCCCTGGCTCGTCCGTTTGAGCCAACGGCCAAAAGCCAACGGTCAAAAGCCAGCAACCATGTTACTTTTGCGGCGTGAAACCACCGACCATTGCCCAATCCTCGTGGCTGCGCTCACAAGCGGTGGCCCTTTCCGCCACTGGCGCCGACTTCCTCGTGACCATCGGGCTAAAGGAATTGGCGGGTCTTTGGTACGTGGCCAGCAACGCTATGGGGGCACTTTGCGGAGCGACGGTCAGTTTTTTGTTGCTGCGCAATTGGGCATTCCAGCGGAAAGACGCACAGTGGCACGAACAGGCGGTACGCTATGTCATTGCCTCCGGCCTCAGCCTACTGCTCAACACGGCGGGCGTCTGGTTTTTCACAGGAACATTTGGCATTCAATACGTTGTATCAAAAACTGGAATGGCCATACTGATGGGCTTGACCGTTAACTACGTGATGTTCAAGCACTTCGTTTTCCAAAAATGAGTGAAAAAAAGAAAATCCGCTTTATCGCCAACCCCCGTTCCGGTGCCAGCCGGGAGCGGAACCTACTGCAGTTGATTGACGATAACCTCGACCATGACCTGTTCGACCATGAGCTTTGCTACACCGAGCGGGCGGGCCATGCCATTGAATTGGCAAAAGAAGCCGTGGAACTTGCCTTCGACCTCGTGGTGGCCTGCGGCGGCGATGGCTCGGTGAACGAAATCGCCAGCCAACTCATCGGTACGGCGACGGTACTGGGCGTGCTGCCCGCTGGCTCCGGCAACGGCTTTGCGGGGCACCTCGGCCTTGGCAGGGATTTGCCAAAGGCCATCCGTTACCTGAATGACGGGCTGCCCATTACCATTGACACTTGTACTTTCAACGAATACGCTTTTGTCAACCTGGCAGGGGTTGGTTTTGATGGGGTGGTGGCCAAGCGCCTGCACGACAGCCCGGTGCGGGGCTTCTGGGCTTACCTGCGCTACACGGTGGAAGAGGTATACGCTTATCGCCCCCAACTATTTGATATTCAAGTAGATGGCGATAAAATCAGCCGCTGTTGCCTGCTGGTAGAGGTGGCCAATGCTCCAATTTACGGCTATGGGTTCAGCATCGTGCCACAAGCCAATTTCACCGATGGAAAGCTCGAAGTGCTGCTCATAAAGGAAGCCCCAAAATGGCGCTACGTGCTGGAAGGGTGGCGTTTCCTCACAAAATCCATCCACAAAAGCCGCTTGGTGGAGTGCTTTACGGGCACCGAAATTATCATAACCCCTTCAAAATCCATTGGTGCCCATGTGGATGGCGAAGGATTTCAGTTGACTGGGGAGGCGAGAATCGGCATTCGTCCGGCATCTTTACTGGTGATGGTGCCAAGGGTTAATGCTGCGATTTTGAGGTAAGCAGCGATTTGACCACAAATCCTTTTAATTTTGGCGCAAATGGCAACCTGTCCTTTCCAGCAGTTGTTTGTCCTGATTACCATATTTAAGAAATAAGTTTAGAAATTAATTTGCGCAAGTGATTGATTATCACCGCAATTTCCAATTTCCTAATTTCCAATTTTCAATTTCCTCTCATGCGCCATACCTTTTCCCCTTCTATTTTACGCTTCGCAATTGTATTGATGCCTTTGCTCCTGACAGCTTGCAAACAGGAGAAAAAAGACGCTGCCCCGCCAGCCGGTGGCCCACCAAAGGACATGCCTGTTCTAGTTGAAGGCTTTGTGGTCGTTGAGAAAAGGTTGGCCGAAAACCTGGAGGTGCCCGGCACCTTGCAGCCTTTCGAAGAGACTGAAATCAGGCCAGAGATTTCGGGCAGGCTCGTGAAATTGTACATTCAAGAAGGCAGTTCGGTGCAGAAAGGGGCGCTATTGGCCAAGCTCTTTGACGAGGACTTGCAGGCGCAACTAAAAAAACTGCAAGTGCAGCTCGAAATCGCCAAAAAGACCCTCGAACGCCAGCAAGAACTCCTGAAAATACAAGGCATCAGCCAGCAAGAGGTGGACCTCAGTGAGTTGCAGGTGAACAATATCAAGGCCGACATGGAATTGGTGCGGGTGAGCATCTCGAAGACCGAAATCAGGGCTCCCTACAGCGGGCGGCTGGGCTTGCGCAATGTGAGCCTTGGCGCATACGTGACGCCCACTTTGGTGCTAACGACGCTCCGGCAGTTGAACCAATTAAAGCTGGATTTCACGGTGCCGGAGAAGTACGGCAACCTATTCCCGAAGGGCAAAAACGTGCAGTTTACGGTGGCAGGTGCCCGGCGTAACTTTACAGCCTCGGTCTTGGCGACCGAGGCAGCCGTTGCCGCCGAGTCCCGCTCCTTGAAGGTGCGTGCGTCCGTGCTTGGCTCCGATGCGGCACTGTTGCCAGGAGCATATGCCAAGGTGCTGCTCAACACAAGCGGAACTGGCCAGTCGCTGGTAGTGCCCACCCAGGCTATCATCCCCCAAGCGAGGGGAAAAAAAGTGGTCGTTTTCAAAGCGGGATTGCCAGAGTTTCGTGACGTGGAAACTGGGACCCGTGATGAAGATTACGTGCAGGTGTTGGAAGGCTTGCAATTAGGAGATACAGTCGTGACGACTGGCCTTTTGGCCATTCGGCCACAAAGCAAATTGGTCTTAAAGAAGGTAGAGTAAAATAAAAAACCCGGCACTGGTGCCGGGCTGATTGAATTTTCTGGGGATAAAATTAAATTGAATTCACTCGGTATAATTGTCTTTTTTTAAAAACAAGAGGGTGTGCCTTACTTGGTTTATTAGAGTGAAGCGAACAGTGACAACGTTGTTTCATCAAGGTTCGGGTTAAAGTGGATGCTCATTTCGATTGCAAGATGGGGAGGTTGGTTTGATGAATGCTGGTCCAATGAGTGAATGGTTGGGATTGGGACATGAATGGTCGGTTTGGTTGAGGGAAATGCTTTTTTTCAAAACTAGGGACACTGCTCATTTTGGCACAGCGGACCTTGTATGATCAGTCATCGCCATTTTAATAAATGCTTTGAAAAAAAGGCATTAAACACGACCTTTGGCTATCTTCGCTTTCAAAATTTCACCCAAACGGAAAGCCCATAATGAGAAAACGATGGACACTCCTGCCCGCCGACGAAGGCGTTGCCAACCACCTGCGGCAAGCGTTGAACATTCATCCCATTTTTTGTAGGCTGCTTGCGCAACGGGGCATCTCCACCTACGAAGCGGCCAAGGCTTTCTTTCGTCCCAATTGGTCGCAGCTCCACGACCCGTTCCTGATGAAGGACATGGAAACAGCCGTTGCAAGGTTGGAGCAGGCATTGCGCAGCAACGAAAAAATCATGCTCTATGGAGACTACGATGTGGACGGCACCACTTCCGTTGCCCTATTGCACGAGTTCCTTTCCGGCCTCGGTGCCAATCTCCAGTTTTACATCCCCGACCGCTACAAGGAAGGCTATGGCGTGAGCATGGCCGGCATGGATTACGCCATTGCCAACGGCATCCAGCTCATCATTGCGATGGATTGTGGCATAAACGCACGAATGCAGGTAGCCAAGGCCAAGGCACACGGCATCGGTTTCATCATCTGCGACCACCACCTGCCAGATGGTTCGTTACCTGCTGCCGATGCCGTGCTCGACCCCATGCGCCCCGACTGCCAATATCCTTTCAAAGGATTGAGCGGCTGCGGCGTGGCCTTCAAGCTGGCGCAGGCTTTCTTGCGAAAAAACAGCTTGCCCGAAGAAAAACTGTACCCATTGCTCGACCTGTTGGCGCTCAGCATCGCCGCCGACATCGTGCCGATGGTGGAGGAGAACAGGACGCTGGCGCATCTTGGCCTAAAGGCCATCAACGAAACCCAGCGCCCCGGCCTGCTGGCGCTGCTCGAACTCAGTGGTCGGCAGCGCCCATTGTCCATAAGCGATGTGGTGTTCGGGCTGGCCCCGCTCATCAATGCCGCTGGCCGCCTCGCCGATGCCGACCAAGCTGTCAAGCTATTACTTGCCAAAGAGAAGACGGAGGCCGCCGAACTTGCCCAAGTATTGCTCCGACGCAACCAGCTACGCAAGGAACACGACCAGCAAATACAGGACGAGGCCGCTCGGCAATTCGAGGCAACGATTGGCTATGAGGCATTGCGCAGCGTGGTTTTGTTCAACAAAGAATGGCACAAGGGCGTCATCGGCATCGCCGCAGCGAGGATGGTGGAGCGCTTTCACCGACCCACGATTTTGCTTACTGAATCCAATGGATTGGCGGTTGGCTCGGCCCGCACCATACCGGGTTTCAATGTTTACAAAGCCATCAAAACCTGCGAAGACCTGTTGAGCAACTTCGGCGGCCACGACCACGCCGCCGGGCTGACCATGCCGCTGGAAGCCGTTCCCTTGTTCCAGCAACGCTTTGAAACTGCCGTGCAAAACAGCATCACCTCGGAGCAACTGCTGCCAGAAATCGAGGTGGCTGCCACACTGGACTTGAAGGACATCACGCCGGGGTTTTGGCAAATTTTGCGGCAGTTCGCCCCATTTGGCCCCGGCAACCACGGCCCCGTCTTTGTCTCAAAAAACGTGGTGGACTCAGGCCATACCAAGCTGATGAAGGGCAATCACTTGCGCCTCTCCGTGCGGCAAGAAGGCGGAAAGGCCGTGACAGGCGTTGCTTTCGGCATGGGGGAGCATTTCGCCCGCATTGCGTCGAAGCAGCCGTTTCATATCGCCTATAAACTGGAGGAAGACCGCTGGCAAGGGAAGGCTTACCTGCGAATGATGGTGAGGGATTTTTGGTTTTTGGGCGGCTGAAAGTGCTGTTAAAATACGCTTTGGCAGCGCAGTTATTCGCAGGGTAGTTGCTTTAGATGCAAGGTAACATGCTGGTGCGAAAGCATTGAAGATGGCTTCGGCGGCTCGTCACAGAATTACCGCTGCACTTATTTTCGCCGCAATCTCCGCCATTTCTTCTTTGGGAAAACTCAACTTGGGAGCGGCCACGCTCATCTGGCTTTCCCTTTGAAATGGGATGAGGTGAACGTGCGCATGTGGCACCTCCGTGCCAATGACCATGACGCCTACCCGCTTGCATTCAATGGATTTGTCCAATGCCTTCGCCACTTTTTTTGCAAAGACCATCAGGCCGCCGAGGGTTTCGTCGTCCACGTCGAAGAGGTAGTCAATTTCTTTTTTGGGTACAATAAGGGTATGCCCTTTTGCCACAGGGTTAATGTCAAGGAAGGCGAGGAAGTCCTCGTTCTCAGCCACTTTGTAGCAGGGAATCTCGCCGTTGATGATGCGGGTAAAAATGCTGGCCATGATGTGGGAAGTAAGAAGGATAAAGTAAAAAGGCAAAATTAGGGACACCGCTCCCCACTTTTACCTTGTGCTTTTTACCTTTTTAGATAAAGATATTCATCACCTTGAACTCCACCTGTCCGGCGGGCGTGGTGATGACGGCGGTCTCACCCGGTTTTTTGCCGAGCAGCCCCTTGCCGATGGGCGAAGTGGCGGAAATCTTCTTCTCCTTCAAGCTCGCCTCCGACTCCGAAACGAGGGTATAGGTGTCTTCTTTCCCGGTTTTTTTATTGCGGATGGTCACGCTGGTGAGCAGGCGCACCTCCGAGGTGTCCATGTCGGCGGAGCTAAGGATGCGGGCAGTGGCCATCACCTTTTCCAATTCATTGATTTTCAGCTCCAACATGCCTTGGGCATTCTTGGCGGCATCGTATTCGGCGTTTTCGGAGAGGTCTCCTTTTTCACGGGCCTCGGCGATGGCACGGGCGGCTTCCTGGCGTCCGGCAGTTTTCAGTTCGTCAAGTTCGGCCTTCAGTCTGTCGTGGCCTTCCTGCGTCAAGTATGTAACGTTCATTGCTGACTTTTTTTCGATAAAAAATGGCTTTTCCCGGCCATTGAGACGATGCCAGTAGCTATCGGGGGAAGCCCCGTTTAACTTGCGATGCATCAATAGCTTGGGAAGAGATGGAGGTTCTGGACGCCGGCCAAACGATGATTAGGGCATGGTTGGCGAGCAAAACCTGACAGTGCTGGTCGTTGAGCTATCAAACTAAGTAAAGTGTGAGTGATAAGTCATTATTCACACGTTACTAAAAGGCAAGAACGTTTCCGGCCCATTTGCCGAAAACGTTCTTGCCTTGACTTCGATGGGCAAATGTAATTACAAAGCTTGATAAATGGTAGAAATCAGGCAGTTTTTTATTGTATGAATGATGTGATTCGTCAAGCGAGATAGCCTTTTAGTTGCTCCCGCAGCACCCTGAGCGCCTTGCCCATTTGATGCTCAACCGTTTTTACCGAAATTTCCATCTGGTCGGCGATTTCCTGGTAGCTCATTTCCTCAAAACGACTGAGTTGGAACACCGTGCGGCAGCGGGGCGGCAGGGTATCTATCACCCGATGGATTTGGGTATGCAGTTCGTTGTGGAGCAGTTGGTCTTCACCGTCCATCTCGGTGGGCATCGGCGTGGCGAAGGTAAGTTCTTCGGGCTGCTGGTTCTTTTTCGCACGGAGCCATGCAAGCGCTTCGTTCACGGCCATGCGGTGCAGGTAGGCGCCCGGCGAGGTATCAATTTGAATCTGGTGGCGTTTTTCCCAAAAGCGGATGAACACCTGCTGCGCCAGGTCTTCCGTGATGCCCCGCTCGCCCACGATGCGCTGAACGGCACCGCAAACGGACTTGTAGTGCGCATCAAAGAGTTCTTTGAGCACCTGCTTGTCGTCGCTGCGGAGTCGGGTCGTTAGGTTCAAGCCAATGCGGTGGTTGTGTCGGTGAGCGGAGGCCTTTTTTGGCCAATTTCACCCAGATTTCGGTGGCAATGATAGGGAAATATTCGCCAACGAAATAACACCCACAAGAATGCAGGCGCATCCAATATTCACGGCAAGCGTCTCGTTTGGGATTAATTCACCAAAATCTTAATCCAATATGACGAAAACAACTGTCTGCCTGGCCATGCTGGCCCTTGCATTATCCTCCTCCCTACCACTCCCCGCCCAAGTCCTTTATATTGCCGAAGCCGTGAAAAAAGGCCTGCTCTCCGTAACCGCTGAAGGCGCTGGCGGGCATTCCGGCGAGTGCCTCCAATTGAGCCTTAAAAACAAGTCGAAGAAAAAACTCGAAGTGCGGGTGCCCGCTGGGCAAATCTTCGAGGCGGGTGACTCCAGTTTGCAGAACCTGATGGTGAGCAAAGAGGAGACTTTTTTCGTGGAAAGCGGTGCCTCCAAATTGGGCAAGCTCTTCGGCTTTTGCGTGGAGGCCAACGACGGCTCGCCGGGCGGTGGCAGCCTTTTCAAAATGGGAAAATTGGCCGAAGGCAACTTGCTGAAGATGGCCAAGTACCTGAGTGACAACAAGTTGTACGAACATTCCTCGGCACAGTATGCCGTTTGGGCAGTGACCGATGCCGAGCGCTTAGAGGGCATTGGCGACCCCGTACTGACCAAGTTCGTGGCCGATATGCTCGGCAAGCCCATGCCCCAATACCATGTGCAATACCAAGCCCCGCCACAAGACCGACAACTGCCCGGCCAGCCTGCCAACTGGCGGGAAGCTTTTGCCATGAACGGCCTTTTCTACTACGACCTTGCCAGCGACCAGCCCGTGGACTTCGGCCTGTACGACGAGTCGGGTAAGCTGGTTCATGCCCTTTTCATGGGCCGCAAGCAGAAGCGGGGCAGCCACAAGTTCCGGTTTGAGTTTGAAATAAAAGGGCTGGAAAAAGGGAAGTACTTCGCCCGGCTGACGAGTAGGGGAGGGGTGATAAAGGAGTTGGCGATGGAGTTTTGAGCAGTGGCTCCGTCCCAAGATGAAACAAAAAAAGAAAGGGCTTGCAACCATACCGTTGCAAGTCCTTTCTTTTTTGCTTCGCAAAATGTTAATTAATAAAGGGCGTTTAATGCAGTCTCGTCATTTGCATTAAAAGGACGGTCAATGCCATTGCCAATACAAGCAAGCATCCAGGATAGAGCATCTGGGCCGGTTGGCGTGCCGCCGATGTGGATGGCACCAACTCCCCCATCGCCTTCGTTTCCTCCACTGCCACAGCTATAAGCACGGTTCATATAGTCTGTGTGACGGAAGCCTATGCAATGACCCATCTCATGGGCGAATACCGTTGTAAGCGTATTTACGTTCCAGTTGCGGTATTGACGGTTGAAGTTGATATTGTTGTATGGGTTACCACCACTTGGGAATCCAGCAGATGCGATATATCCACCTCCATTTACCACGGTAACATTAATGGTGCCGCCGCCGCCAGGCCCGATATAATTGAACGTGAGGCCAAGGTTTTGGGCATTGTAACGTGTACAGGCAGCCTGAATGGCTGGAAGTATGTTTCCTTGAGTATTACCAGTAACGCTAACAGTTATAGTCCTCGGCAAGCCAGTTACCAGGTTTGTTGTGCGATATTGCTCTTCTTCGGCAATCAACATGCTGTGCGATACCTTGGCATCCTCTAAGTCATGCTCATGCAGAACAATGTCATTTTCAACGAGGTAACCCTCTTCGATTATTTGCACGTTTTCAGTGCTGAACCCAAGTGCGGCAATCTTTGCGAGCACTTCCTGTGAAACTACCTGCTGTGCAGCGTCTTGGTTGTCCTTTGCACAGGAGGCGAACAATGCTACGAGAAGTAGTGTAGCGGCCATGTACGAAATAAGTTGCTTCATAAAGAATGGAATTTAGTTAAGTGAAAGATTGAAATAATAGTTAGGATTTCTTGCCACACAACCACAGCATGGCGTTGGCAACAGCAAGAAGTTTTTGTCTTTTGTTGATTGTTTTGGAAGCGAATTGGCGGGTATTCTAAGGTGAGACAAAATTAGGCCAATGCATTGTAATAAGGAACAAATTATGGCAAAGCGATTAAAATAAGATTAAAAATCTGCATAGTAGTTTATTTCTGTTTTTATGTTTTGATTTAAAAATAAGAAATTCATAATTTCAATATATTGTTCTGAAAGTCAAAGCTCTTTATTTGCAGAGTTTCAGGGGTAGCATTGTTCTAACTCCAAGAAAGCAGTTGTTTTCCCTAATTTGGCTGCTCATTTATTGACAAACAATGACCTGCAAGCACTCCGTTTTCCTATTTGCCTTTTGCTGCTTAGGCGCAGTCTTGTTCGCTCAACCTGAAAATATTCCGTTGTCAGGAAACAGGAAGCTTTCGCCTTTATTGAGTGAAAAACTGCACGTAGTAGCTGCGGGCAATCTTTCAATCGTGCTTTGGGTAACCGATACTGCCTTTTTGCGCCAGCAGCCAAAAGACTTCAAATGTCAAGTCCTGCAAAGCACGTCCAAGGGATATGCGGTCATGGTGCATAATGCTGACACGGCAGTTATTGCCAATTTGGCAAGCCTTACAAGCGTCCAACACATAGAAGCTATCAGGACGCCAAAGCCGGAGGCCATCAGTACCCGCATTGACTACAGCCTTAATCGAATCCATCGGCTGCACCAAAAATGGCCGCAAATCAATGGCGATGGCCTTACCCTTTCCATCAAGGAAGCCCGGTTCGACACCAACGACATTGACCTGCGGGGCAGGTGCCTTATTTCCAATTACAGTTTTGAGGACCTTGACCAACACGCCACCACCATGGCCACCATCGCTGGCGGCGGCGGCAATTCCGACCCAAGCACGGCGGGTGTGGCACCGGCAGCAAGGCTCTCTTCCGATAGTTACCAGTACCTTTTGCCAACGGCAGATGCCTATTTTGCTACGCAAAACATCACCGTGCAAAACCACTCCTACGGCACTGGCATCGAAAACTATTATGGCATGGAAGCAATGGCCTACGATGCCCATTGCGAAGCAAACCCCCATATCGTCCATGTGTTTTCTGCTGGAAACGATGGGCTGGAAGTGGCAACCAACGGCCAATACGCCAACCTCCCCGGCTTCGCCAACCTCACGGGCCAGTTCAAACAATCGAAGAACACGCTAAGCGTGGGTGCTACCGATTCGTTGGGAATGCCGCTCTCCATCAGTTCGCATGGCCCCGCCTACGATGGCCGCATCAAGCCGGAACTCATGGCTTTTGGCTTTGGCGGGAGTTCCGAAGCGGCAGCCTTAGTGTCCGGCACGGCAATGCTCATGCAACAGGCATACTCGCAGGTGTCGGGCGGAGGGCTGCCCCCGGCCTCGCTCATCAAGGCCATTCTGGCCAACACGGCCCATGACACTGGCCCGCCGGGCGTTGATTACATAACTGGCTTTGGCAACCTGGACGCCGAGCGGTGCCTTTCCACCATTTTTGACGGCCATTTTTTGATAGAAAACCTCTCGGCGGGCGAGGTCAGGGAGTTCCCGATAGCAGTGCCAGCAAACACCGCCAAGCTAAAGCTCATGTTGGCTTGGAACGACCCTGCTGCCGACATTAATGCCCCAAAAGCGCTCGTGAACGACCTCGACCTTGAACTGGTGCACGTACCTTCCGGCGAGGTTTGGCTGCCGTGGACGCTGAACTCCTTTCCGCACCCAGACTCCCTCCACCTGCCCGCCCGACGGGGCAGGGACAGTTTGAACAACCTCGAACAAATCACCCTCGACCTGCCCGCCGCTGGCACTTATACCTTGCTGGTAAAAGCCCCCGCCAACCTGACGGGGACACAGGCATTTTCGCTCACCTGGCAATGGGAGCCGCTTGGCCAATTCACTTGGGTTTCGCCCATTGCCGATAGCAAACTCCCAACAAATACGGGCATCTTGCTGCGCTGGGAGGGCAATTTGGCATCGCCTGTGGGCAGCCTCCAGTACCGCTACATCGGCGACGACTGGCAGCCCATCAATGATAATTTAGCGCTGGCCGATGGCTATCTTCGGAATTGGACGACGCCCGACCGGATGGGCATTGCTCAGCTGAAAATGGAAACAAATAAGGGCAGTTTTATTTCCGACAGCTTTTTGATTGCTCCGCAACTGAGGCCAAGGGTCGGCTTTGATTGCCCCGATTCGCTGCTTTTTTATTGGGGCAAAATGGAGGCGGCCAGCAGCTACCAGGTCTTTGAACTTGGCCCCCGCTACTTGGAGCTGCTGGCAGAAACCACGGACACGTTTTTCATCCAGGATGCCGTGGGCAAGGCAGCCTCGTTGCACTATGCCGTTGCACCAGTCATAGATGGCGTGGTTGGGCCAAGAAGTGGCAGTTTCAACTACACCCAGCAGGGGGTGGGATGTTACCTGAAAGCGTTTTATTTCAATTCCAAAGAGGATGACAAGGCCAAGTTCTCCGCTTCGGTCGGCACCTTGTACGGTCTTGAGTCGGCGGTGCTGGAGCGATTGACGGGCGGCAGTTTTGCGCCAGCAGAAGCGATTTCTCCGCTTGAAAACACCTCGTTTGGCTTTGAGGACGTCCAGCTTTTTGAAGGGGTAAATTACTTTAGGCTGAAATTGGGGCTGGAAAATGGCGGGGAGGTGTACAGTGAGCCGCTCGCTGTTTATCATGTGGAAAGCGACGATTACCTGCTTTATCCGAACCCTGTTTCATTGGGCAGCACGGTCAATTTGCTCTCCAAATCAGACCTGATAGCCGCTTATGAAATGTATGACATGCAGGGCCGCCTCGTCCGATTCAACGAGTTGGACGACCAGCCCACCCGTCTTGACACAACAGGCCTTGCGGCTGGTTGCTACACCGTCCTGGTGACCGATGAGGAAGGTGGGCGATGGGGGGGACGGTTGGTGGTTTGGTAAAACAAAAAGCCCGAACTGGAAATCCAGTTCGGGCCTTTTGTTTACTGTTAGCCAACAGCCAATGGCCAAAGGCTAACAGCGAGAATTTGCTTTACTCAATCACCACCTTCGTCATCATGATACCTTCGTTGGTGCTGACCCTCACGAAGTAAAATCCGGCTGGAAGATTGTTGACGCTCAATTGCATGGTTTGTTTGCCTTGCAATTGTAACATGCGCTCGCCCATCAATTTGCCATCAACGGTCAAAAGGCTGATGTTTACTTCCTGCGCATTTTCAGCATTCAGTGAAATGTTCAGCACATCGTTGGCCGGGTTCGGGAACACGGAGAGCGACAGGTCCTTGAGCGTCTCTGTGGTGGCGCTTGGGAATTGCGAATCCACGATGGTGCCTTCCTCAGGAGCGATGACACAAATATTATCGCCCTGGTCGGAGGTCAGGCATGCCTCGCTGTTGTAGGCGAGCAAGTCCATGAACTCGATATCGTCAACTGCCCATCCGATGGGTCCTCCAATTGTACCATCATTTGTACCATAACGGAACCGGAAAACGAGGTCCTGACCTGCCCAATCGCTGACGTCCACATAAGTAGCAATGAAATCACCGTTGGTGCTTCCAGACCAGCCTTCCAAATTGGGAATGACAAATGCCTCACCGTAGGCTACGCCACCATTGTAACCATTGCGCAGCATCTTATCTTCCACTTTTTGATAGGAGGGGTCGCCAGCACGCTTCACTTCGATAAAGCCAGCATCTACGCCCCGCTCGGTATCAAATTGGTGGTAAAAACGCAGCACTGGGCGGTCACCGACAACTGTCCAAGGTGTAGCCAATTCGAGCAATGCACGGCTTTCTGTTTCAACGTTTGGAGCAGCCCAAGACCAATCAGGGCTGTTTGAAACGGCATCCTGAATGGTGAATATATTTGGCGTAGGTGCATTTGCCTCAAAGTCCACGATCCAATTGTCCTCGGCAGTCTCGTCGGGCACATCGTCCAACCAATGCTGAATGGAATACTGGTCTGGGTCGGTCTTCAGCACGTAGGTCACCGTAACGGTTTCTTCAAACGCAAGATCGCCCACGCTTAGGGTCAATACATTACTAGCAACAGTAGCTGGAACGCTCCCGGAGCCAGCTTTATAGCTTGTGCCATCAGGCAATTCGTCTGTGATGACTACATTGGTTCGAGTATCCAATTTGCAGTTGGAGACATTGACGGTAACGGTAATTTCGTCGCCTGCCTCAATAAAATCGGTGACAGATTTAGTGACGGTTACTTCGTCACGGCATTCGCAAGGAATATCGAAAGCCTCAACTTGGTCGGTAGCGTCATTCGAAGAGCCCTGTTCGGCGCTCACACCAGCTCCCCTGCGGCCAAAAACCCTCCAGATAAGGCATTTGTTGACACCGTTATTCAATGCTACATCGGCATCCATGATGGCATCACGGCCATCGAGAAAACCGGGGCTGCAAGGCTGGTTTTTCATGCCTTCAAAGACCAGTCGGATGGCCATGTTATTGCCACCTGTACCGTGGTAAAGGTCGGGGTCCCAACCGTACTCATCCACGAACGCCCAATAGAGGTCCCAGACCATGGTTACCCAAACTTCGCCAATTGCATGTACTCCCGTGCGGCTTGCTACATCCCCGTAAGTGAGCGGGTTGATGCTCATATCGGTGGAATAGGGATAGCTACGAATGCCGCCACCTGTAATGCCTGCGCCTGTGGCATAGTTGCCAATGCCACGCTTGTCAGCACCGGTGTCGCCAGCTTCTACGGAGGTTATGAGCGAAAACCAGTCGCTCCAACCTTCGCCCATTTGTTCTGCATTGCCGAGGCAACCTGAATTGCTTGGCCCGCCCGTCAAGCGGTTGGAAATGCCGTGGCCAAACTCGTGAGCGATGATGCCGTTGTCCAAATCGCCATCGAGCTGCATTGGCCCAGTAGGAGCATCTGGCAGTTTAATGGAAGCAACAAGACCATTGCCAGCAAACTGGCGGATGGTTTGGCAGCTAACGGAAGACATAGCCACAACAGGGATGGTGACCTGTCCGCCAACTGCACCAGCACCCATGTTTGGTATCGCATCTTCAAAATTGCAGATGATGACGCCAATAGCGCCAGCGTTTTGCGCAGCAACTGCTTTGAAGCCAAACTCGCAACCTCCCCGGTCTATGATGGCAATCTTGCCAGTTAGTTCTGCTCCATTGACAATTGGGTCGCAAGCATCGCTGAAAAGGTCGTTTGCAAGTGCATCTTCTACGACGACAACCTCGCCGGATACGCCATCTGTGGTGGCATAAGCTCCTGTGCCCCAACCAGCGCCTGGTTGGCTGGATGCATAAGGGCCTGCCACGGAGGCTGGCTCCAAAACGTTAAAAATCTCGCTAGTACCGCTTGCTCCCCAAAGGAACATCTGCATGGTGCCGCTTGCTCCGTCTGGTGGTGTGCCAAAATTGGCATTGTCAGTGCCCGAGCCATCTTGTCCCTCGGCACGAACGTAATCGTTTCCAAGACCTCCGTTTCCATAGTTGTTCGCTTGGAAGTTGCCAGCAGCCTCATCGAAGCCATAGGAATAGCCCAAATCGTGCATGACGTTGTTCCAATAAAACAGGTTCACCACTGCCGCATTGGAATAGACAATCGGCTCGGTGGCCGGGTCGAATGGGAAGTCGAAGACCAAGCTGGCCCCGCCATCTGGCTCGTTGTCTTCACTTTGGTCGTCGGAGTCTCCATCTTCATAGGCATGCACGTTGTTGCCCCTTGTAATGAAGTAATCGGCACCCACTGCGCCATCGGTATCGTGCCAGCCAAATGGTGAAGCGGTCAAGTCGTGTGGGTCAGTCACGATTTGGCGGTTGCCATGAATCGGGCTTTCCACTGGCCAAGGCCAGACGTTGTAAGTGCCTTCAGCGGCAGCGTTGACGGTCGTGGCTGGTGCTGCTTCGTGGTGGTGTTCGGTTGCTTCGCAATCATCGTGTGCGTGCGCAAACGACTTGCCGTCCACCTTGCAATAGACCGTCCAGTTGGTCTTGTCGAGGATGCTGCCGATGACGGCATCCACCCGCACGCTCCACATATCGGAGGACTTGACGGGGGCGAGTGAAACGTCCCAGGCCAGCAGCACGGCATCGCCATAAGGCTGGTAAGTCAGGCGGGCCTTGATATCGTGCTTCGCAATATTTCCTTTGTCAAAAACGAGGAAGCCCTTTTCATCCTGGCCTTTTGAGCGAAGCGGCTCATAAGGCAGTTCAAGGTGCTCCAGCAGCTTGACGATGGCAGCCTCGGCATTCAGCACGGGTACGGTGGTGTTCACCTTGCTGGCGAGGTCTTTCACGAAGCGCTGGCCAACATGGAACACCTTGCCTTCTTTGGTGATGGCGAGGTTGGTGATGGCGTTGTAGGCCACCGTGCCTTGGTGCGTTTGCGTGAAATACACCCTTGAAATCCCCGTGGATTGGTCGGTGTACTGGTCGCTGACGGTCATCCCGTCAACATCTTGGGCGGTGAGGCCCCACTCGGCGTAGTGTGTACGGACATGCGTTGTGGCGATGTCCAGCGGCGTGCGCTGCTGCGCAAATGCTGCCGCACCTGCCATCAGGCACACCAGCAGCAGGACGAACTGCTTCGTAAACTTCAATTTCATACTGGGTTGTTTAATTTAAAAGGAAAAATTAATAAGGACAAAGTAAAAAGTAGCAGTCAATGGTTGCCCACCTTGCCTTTGTTTGGCCACTCCTCTCAGTACTTGTCTAAAGTTGTTGTTTTGAATCAGAGCAAATGTAGTACCTGCCCCTCCATTGCGCAGCAAATAATACCAAAAATAAAAGCCGGATGACAAAAACGGTGAACGGTGAACGGTGAATTGTGAACTGTGAACTATGAATGGTGAACTGTGTTGAATTTCAGAAAGTCGTGGTAGCCCCCTGTGTCAGAAAGTCGTGGTAGCTTTATATCAAAACAAAGCATGGCACGGACTACTACACTGGAGGAAAAAAAGTTCATTGAAACCAAAGCGGAAGAAGGATGGACAAGCCGGCAAAATGGTCAGCCTTGGCGGGCAGCGTTACTACCTCAAGGATGCCGTTCCGAAAACCCAGCTACAAATCACCTTTTGTAATGAGA
>JANPLH010000089.1:0-3310 GCA_031426435.1 Saprospiraceae bacterium
AGTAAATGTTTGGTTAAGATTTATTCCACTTCAATAGTTTTTACATCTCAGGTATTGACTATCTCGTTAAAAGGTCATTGCTTTGTGTCTCGTTGTAAATTGACAAATTATTATTCTTCAAGGCTTAATTTTTTGTTAAAAACGCCAAATTTGCCTTTTTCTTCTACAAGTTGCTTAATTTGGCGCTTTAATTGCAACCAGCAGATTATTCTACAACTTAATTTTTCCACTAAAAGATTTTCTATACGGCATAAACTTCTACACTAAATCGCAAACTGTTTTTCTAACTAACTTTTGCTTTAGTTATGCAAGTAATGCCAGTAAATGACCATCAACTGATAGCTCAGTACCTTGAAGGTGATGAAAGAGCGTTCAAGGAACTGCTCGACCGCTATCAACAGAAAATCTACACGTCCATCTACCTTTTTGTAAAAGATGAGACGCTAGCCGAAGACATCTTCCAAGAAGTTTTCATCAAGATTATCAACACTTTGCGCAGTGGTAAATATAACCACGAGGGCAAGTTTGGTCAATGGGCATTGCGCATCTCCTACAACCTTTGCGTGGATTACCATCGTCGGGGCAAACGTAGGCCGCACGTGCACATAAACGATTCTTCGTTTGACATTTTCGATGTGATTTCCTCCCACGACCCAAATGCCGAGCAACTGATAATGCGTAGCCAAACGCATGATCGCATACGCCACCTAGTTGATATGCTGCCTGCCGAACAGCGGGAGGTGGTTATCCTTCGTCACTATGCCGACATGAGCTTTAAGGAAATTGCTGCATTGACCAGGGTCAGCATCAATACCGCACTTGGCCGCATGCGATATGCGTTAATCAACATTCGCAAGTTAATGGCTGAGAAGGAGGTTCATCTCCAGTAAAAAAAATAGTTCTTTTCAATAACAAAAGGCAGGTGTCGTGAATTATACCCGACATCTGCCTTTGTTTTTTGCCAGAACCTATTATTTTTACGCCATGAATACAGTCAAAGATTTGATGGAACGCTCCGCCTTTGGCGTTTGCAGTTATTTGGGCGAAAAAATGGGGCTTGCATCCTCCAGGGTTCGCATGTATTTTATCTATATTTCCTGTGCCACGTTAGGCTCTCCAATTATCATTTACCTGTTTGTAGCATTTTGGCTCAATGTGAAACGCTACATCAAAAACAGCCGCAATTTGCGTTGGGAATAAACTACACATCGTAGTTCAGTACACTCGCCAGCCACTTCTCAGCCTGTTCCACAGTCATTCCTTTCCTTTCAGCATAGTCTTCCACTTGGTCTTTCGCCAATTGGCCTGTAGTGAAATATTTGCTTGCAGGATGCGAAAAATACCAGCCACTTACTGCAGCCGCAGGCCACATGGCGCAGCTCTCAGTTAACTTGATTCCCGTGTTTTTCTCTACATCCAGCAACTCCCACAATATGCGCTTTTCTGTATGTTCAGGGCAAGCCGGATAGCCCGGGGCTGGTCGAATACCTTGGTATTTTTCTTCAATAAGCGATTGACTATCAAGTGTTTCAGAAGAAGCATAACCCCAAAATTCCTTGCGCACCCGTTCGTGCATACGCTCCGCAAACGCCTCTGCCAATCGGTCGGCAATGGCCTTCAACAAGATGGCATTGTAGTCGTCGTGGTTGTCCTCGAAATGCTTCACCCATTTGTCAATGCCAAAGCCAGTGGAAACGGCAAACACTCCTATATAGTCCTCTACACCTGAGCTCTTTGGAGCAATAAAATCCGAAAGGCAAACATTGGGTTGGCCCGCTGTTTTTTCAACTTGCTGCCGCAAAAAATGTAGGTTTTTTAAAACCGCTCCCCTACCCTCTTCGGAATAAACTTCCACGCTATCGCTAACCGTCGCATTGGCTGGAAAAAGCCCAATGACAGCTTTGGCTGTCAGCCATTTTTCATCTATCACCCGCCGAAGTAGGCTCTGCGCATCGTTGAAAAGCTGCCTCGACAGTTCACCTATTGTTTCATCCAAAAATATCTGAGGATACTTCCCTTGCAGCTCCCAACTTGCGAAAAATGGCGTCCAGTCAACATAGTTGCTGAGTTCTTCAATCGAATAATCATCGAAAACCTTGACTCCCAAAAAGGTCGGCTTGGGTGCTTCGTAGCCTACCCAATCAATTTTGAACTTATTGGCCCTTGCATCCTTGATGCTCAAGTATTTTTTGGAAGAAGTCCTGTTCAAGCGCTGCTCTCGAATAGCAGCATAGTCCTTTTTCGTCTCCAAGATATAATTGGAGCGGGCATTTTCATCGGAAGAAGCCAAGGTGGAAGCCACTGCTACACTACGGCTGGCATCTAAAACATGCACCACAGGTCCGCTATATTGTGGTTCGATTTTTACGGCTGTATGTGTCCGGGAGGTCGTTGCGCCTCCAATAAGCAACGGCATGGTGAAGCCACGGCGCTGCATTTCTTTTGCTACATGCACCATTTCATCTAAAGATGGCGTAATCAAACCGCTCAAGCCAATCATGTCTACCTTCTCCGCAATGGCAGCGTCGAGGATTTTGTCGGCAGGAACCATTACACCCAAGTCAACAATATCATAATTGTTGCAGCCAAGCACCACGCCGACGATGTTCTTGCCAATGTCGTGCACATCACCCTTCACCGTGGCCATCAGGATTTTGCCCTTGGCGCTGGAGTCGCCCGATCGAAGTTTTTCGGCTTCTATATATGGTGTCAAATGTGCCACTGCCCGTTTCATAACCCTTGCCGATTTCACGACCTGGGGCAGGAACATCTTGCCAGCCCCAAACAGGTCGCCGACCACGTTCATCCCGTCCATCAATGGGCCTTCTATAACGTGCAAGGGCATTGGGTACTTTTGGCGGGCTTCCTCAGTATCAACTTCAATGAAATCGGTGATGCCTTTAACTAATGAATGTTCTAATCGCTTTTCGACTGTTGCATCCCGCCAAGCGAGGTCGGGGCCAGTGGCCACTGCACCGACGCCTTTGAAGCTTTCTGCAAAATTCGTGAGGCGTTCGGTGGCATCGGCTTGGCGGTTGAAAATCACATCCTCAACCATTAGGAGCAGGTCTTTCGGAATTTGCTCGTAGATTTCCATCATTCCAGCGTTGACGATTCCCATGTCCATGCCCGCCTGAATAGCGTGGTATAAAAACGCAGCGTGCATCGCCTCCCGGACCCGGTCATTTCCCCTAAAACTAAAGGAAAGGTTGCTCACGCCGCCGCTGATTTTTACCCCAGGGCAACGTTTTTTGATTTGGCAGCAAGCCTCGATATAATACTTAGCATACTCGTTGTGCTCCTCAATGCC
>JANPLH010000090.1:0-5023 GCA_031426435.1 Saprospiraceae bacterium
CGCCGCTGCTCCACGCCGTTTTACCAAGGCTCATGTTCAAATAACTGCCACTGCCCGAAGTCTCCAGTTTCACCGCCCGAACCATGTAAACGGCGCTGTCTTGTGGTAATACGATGTCCATAAAATTGGTCCCAGTTATCAGGTTTAAATTCAGTTTCACAAACCCGCCCAGCAGGTTTTCGGCTCGATAAATATTATAGCCAGTCACTGTTTCGCCAGTTGGTGGCGTCCAAGACACCTCTACGCCGAGCGGGGATTCCGTAGCTGCCAAGTTTTCAACAGGTTTTATGGGATGCAGCCGCAAGGACGGGTCGCCCATGAGCGCCGTGTGCACAAGCTGCGGGCCAGGGTAGTAGTCTGATTCTGTTGCGTTTTGGGTCCGCAGCAAGCTTTGCCCAATCGGCTCGCCCATGGCCATGCGGTGCAGGGTGAAAGGCGGGTTGCCAGCCCAGCAGCTCGTCAGCGTCCAGCCTGGCGAGGCAAGGGGCGCACGAAGAAAATTATCGGGGTTGTCCCAATCGCCGAAGTAGCTGCCACAAAGCATGGTGAAGATATTGCGGAGCGTATCGTTGGCAAAGTCTTGGGTGCTGCCAATGCCGTTGGCGCTGGTAAACGTGCCACTGCCACCGCCAAACGACCAAAGGTATCCCTCGTTTTTCATCGTCGAAAAATAGTCGAGTGCCTTCACGCTGTCAGCAGTAAACATCGGCGCAAAATTGCGCCAACCACTAGCTGCTGGTGCGCCAAGTGCAATGCCGAGGTTGTCGTCCACGAGCGCACGGCGAGGCACGGCGACTTGCCCGGTCTTGAAAGCATGGGCTTTTTGCAGGTAGCGGCGAGTCAGCTCCAAATCGTTCAAGCCAAAAGCGGGCATATTGGTCAGGTCAACCCGACCGACGGCGAGTTTCACTTTGGTAGGTATGTCGCTTTGGTCTAATTTGCCATCACCAGCAATATTGTGGTTGCGGGGGGCAAGAGCGGTGGTGTTGTTCACAGAGGCGTCCGTCCAAATGCCATTCATTTCACCGTAAAAAACATCGGCGGGCCATGCGCCCCAATGACTTTCTAAATGACCATCTGCGTAAAAACTGCCACTGTACGGCACTGGCACATGGCCTAACAAATAGACCATTTTGAGGTCTGGCGTTTGTTGAAACTCATTGAAAATCAATGACTTGACTACAGTCACGGCATCATTTCGGTTGACTTCAATCTTGCTGACTTTCCAGCCGTCGCCCCAGAGGTCAAATTCGAGTTGGGCGATTTCATTGGCCAAAGGTTGGCTGTACGCATCGTCCACGACGAGCAGTAGGCTGCCCCTGTTCTCAATGGCTGTAAGGATCGAGCCAGCGAGGATGTATCCGAATTTTGGCCGCTCGGCGAGGTTGGTGCCGGGTATGCCAGAGCTATCAATCACCTGCCCGCTGAGGGTTTTCAACCGCCACCAAGTGTTGTTGGTGAGCATGTCGGGATTGATGGTAACGGTGAGTGGCTCGGTCGGGATTCCGCTGTCGCAGATGGTGATGGTATCGCTTTTTGCGAAGCCAAAATCACTGCCCCCACTGAGGATTTGACCGCAGGCGTTTACGAGGTACCAGCCGTTTCCGAAGTTGCAACAAAGGCCATTGCCGTATATGTTTTGAATCGTAAAAACCAGTGTTTCGCCCGCTGGCACTTGCACCGTTTTGGCGATGGTATCAAACTCTTTTTTATAAAAAGCGTACTCAAAAATTGAAGAACTATTGGCTGTAAAGTCGGTAAAACTCGTCTCGCCCCAAGGCAATGTGAAGATGGGCTGCCCCCAATATGTGGAGTCCGGGTGCTTGCGATAGATGGTGTAGCCGCCGTCTGACCAGTCCCAAGGCCAAGTGAATTCCATCCGGTCGGGGCCGGTCTTGAACTGGGCGCTGACCTGTACAGAGCGGTTAAGGGCGTCCTGTGCAGAGGCGTTTTCAATGAAAATAAACGTGGCGCACAGTAAGGTTATGCTTGTTGCTCTTGCCGCCCACGAAATGTTCGGAATGGTGCGCCCCAGAGACTGCGATGGAGAATGCAATTTGTTCATTGTCAAAGGTGTATATTGTGAAAGCCTTGTCTTTGAAAGGCAGAAGGCGCTCATCCTGGATGGGCACCCGGTTCATTTTTCCAGACAAATCCACGGTATTCAAGTCGTCAACCAAGCCGACACCTGTGACTTTAAGCAGTGCCTCTTTCATGGTCCAAAATCGGTAAAAATCACGGTGCGAAAACACCATATCACATTCTTTTTTGGAAAAATAGTAACCCGCCATTTCCCAATACACGAAGGTTTTATCAATAACCTCAATGTCAACGCCGACATCGTGTTCGCTAAACTCAAAAGCAATAGAAATCATGTTGCCCGAATTGGAGATATTGAAAGGCATCTTTTTTTCGTAACCCTCCAAGTAGGGCTTGCCATACTGCCCTTCTTTGATGATGAGTGTGTCGGCAGGCACTTTCAGCATTTCGCTGCATAGTTTACGGAGCATCCCCCGTCCCGAAAGAAACACCAAGCGGTCTTTTGGAAACCTGAATTTCGAGGATTTGCGAAGTTCTGAAGGTGACAAGAGCTTGCCAATCTCAAAGACAAGGTGGCTGGGCAGTTTTTCGGCATCAAAAAGTAGCAACCGAACACCTGCAAGGCCCGGTTCATTGGGAAGCTCCAGCAACTGGATTATTTCCTGTTTTGATTCTTTCATGTGCGTTTTAGAATTGGGTTTTTGTTATAGTGTATCAATAGGGAGGCCAAAAAAAAAATCATCTTTCAGAAAGCACTGTAATAATCTCATCCAATCTTTTTTTCATTACCTCGGCTACCTGTTGGCCATGTGGCTCATCGAACAAAGTCAGGTGGTTGCCATCTATACTGTGAGTCACCACACCGCCGAGCGCAAACTTGTCCCAGCCATAGAGTTCTGGGTCATGCAGGTAAAACATTTGTTCCTTCGCCTTGAACAAATCTACCTGAATATCAAGGGGCTGCAGCATATAATGTTCATAAGCTTCAAGGCTTTTCTCATAAACCTTGGAGCCATAAGGCAGGTATCCTTCTTCAATTTGGTTGGTCTGATTGTTCCTGAAAGCGGTCAAAAGCTTGCCTTTTTTATGCTCAAACTGCATCTTCAACACATGTGTTTTGTACTCTAAGGCATGGACGGGGTTCTTCAATAACAATGATAAATTGTATCCCGCTTTCTTTAATTTCTTTGAAAAAATACCAGTTGTTCCACTTGCTGACCATTCGTCTTTTGCCACCGCATCGAACAGCGTAAGCATCAGCACTTCTTTGCCCATCGCTTTTAGTTGCCTTGCCATCTCCCAAGCGATAATGCCGCCGAGCGAGTAACCAGCAAGGCTATATGGACCTGTTGGGTTGCTTCGCAATATCTCCGAAATATAGTGCGCAGCCATTTCTTCGATACGGTCGAGCGGCTCTTCGTCACTATTGAGGCCCTTTGCTTGCAGGGCAAAAATGGGCTGGTCGGCATCCATATATTTCACCATGTTTTGGTAAAAAAGGACGTGAAGCCCGCCTCCATGCACGAGGTAAAGCGCTGGTTTCGAGCCGCCCTCCCTGATGGGAACCAGCGATGTAAATCGTTGATTGTCAGTAAAATGGATATCCGTACCTTTATTTTCAGTTTGGTTAAAACCATTCAGTTGTCCCGCCAATTTGTGGATGGTCGAGTTTTGGAACAAAATCGTTAGCGGCAACTTTTTGCCTGTGGCAATTTTCAACTTGGTCATCATTTGCACAGCCGCCAATGAGTGCCCACCCAAATCAAAAAAGTCATCGTGGATGCCCACTTTCTCCATGCCTAATAGTTCGCTCCAAACCTCCGCCAGCAGCTTTTCACCGGGCGTTTTTGGTGCTTCATATTTCCCTGCGGTGAGGTTGTCCATATCAGGTTTCGGCAGTGCCTTACGGTCCACCTTCAACGAAGTGTTCTGTGGGAAACTGTCCATTTTGATAAAGACAGAAGGCACCATATAGCCGGGCATTTTGCTCCGCAAGAACTCCCTCAATGCTATCTGCCAATCCTCGCCAAGTGGCCGTCCATTTTCAATAACATAGCCAATCAACCGCTGGCTGTCCATCGCATCGTTGAACACGTTCACCACGATCTGCTGTACGCCGGGAAACTGCTTCATGGTCTCTTCTATTTCGCCCAATTCCACTCTGTAGCCCCTGATTTTCACTTGGTTATCCATGCGGCCAAGGAACTCGATTTCGCCAGTGGGTAAGTAGCGGACGAGGTCGCCCGTTTTGTACAGTTTCGAGTTTTGAGTTTTGAGTTTTGAGATGATGAAACGCTCCAAGCTAAGTTCAGGGCGATTAATGTAGCCGTTGGCAACACCCTTTCCACCGATGTACAATTCGCCGGGGACGCCCACTGGCACTTGCTCCCCGTTTTTATCCAAAATCAGCATCTCCACATTGGCAATGGGCGCACCGATTGCCGCAAACTCGCCGGGGCAAGCCGCCAAGTGTTCCTCAGAAATCAGTTGCCAAGTGGCATAGATGGTCGTTTCTGTGGGGCCGTAGCCGTTCCAGACCTTTGCGCAGCGGTGCATCATTTCAGCGGCCAGCTCTTTTGAAAATGCTTCGCCACCAGCAATTGCCCGCAAGTTCAAGTCGCCCTCCCAGCCTGCCATCAGCAGGATTTTCCAGGTCGTCGGCGTGGCTTGCATGATGGTCGGACGGTGCTGTTCTATGGCCTGCCGAATGGCAAAGCCGTCCTTTTTCGTTTCCTCGCATGCCAGAATTAGGGTCGCTCCAGTCATCAAAGTCAGGAAATAATCGGGGATACTCATGTCGAATGCCATGCTCGAAACGCTGAAAACCGTATCCAACTCATTCATTTTCAACTGTTTGTTGATGGCAAACAGCGTATTGATGGCATTGGCATGACTGATGGCAACGCCTTTCGGGCTTCCGGTGGAGCCGGAGGTGTAAATGACGTAAGCAATTTGGTGATTGGTGATTGGTGATTGGTGATTG
>JANPLH010000091.1:0-6842 GCA_031426435.1 Saprospiraceae bacterium
GTATGAAGTCGCTTTATGGCACGATATGATAAAAGTGGTCAATGACGAATTGTTTTACGCCTATTTGGTAGATAATCAGGCTATCGTAATTCCGGAGACCATTGATGCTATCAGGGCTTTGACGGGCATTGAAAAAAGCGCTGAAAACTCGATACGAAAAACTAATGAGAGCTTGGGGATTAAGCAGGGTTGGTTTATTTAAAATCAGGAAAAAAATCATGATAGCAGTTAAAAAAGAAGGCATTTTACTAAATATAACCACGCTCGGTTTTGAAAACGAGGGTGTCTTAAATCCTGCGGTAATAAAGGAAGGTGATTACGTCCACGTTTTTTACAGGGCTGTAAGCAAAGGCAATTATTCCAGCATCGGCTATTGCAAATTGAAAGGGCCTATCACGGTGGAAGAACGTTATGACGTACCCGTGCTTTTTCCTCAATTCGACTATGAATCGCATGGCATCGAAGACCCTCGGATTACAAAGATTGATGACTTGTTTTACCTCACCTACACTGCTTATGACGGCGTAAATGCGCTGGGAGCGCTGGCCACTTCAAAAGATTTGCGGCATTTCGACAAGTTGGGAATCATTGTGCCTCAGATTTCTTTTGATGAGTTCAGTCGCCTCGCTGAATGTAAATGTATAATTCATGCAAAATACCTCCGCTACAATGAACGAGGCCGTGTTCTTGAAAAAGAGGGCAAGAAAGTATTGGTCTGGGATAAGAATGTAATTTTCTTCCCACGGCGAATAAATGGCAAACTGCACTTTCTGCATCGCATAAAACCCGATATTCAAATCGTTGCAGTCAATAATTTAGAGGAACTCAACGCTGAGTTCTGGCAAAATTATTTCCTGAATTTCATAGACAGCATCGTGCTTACTCCAAAATATGCGCACGAAGTAAGTTATATTGGCGGCGGTTGTCCCCCGATAGAAACAGAACATGGTTGGTTGATGATTTATCATGCCGTTCATGATACCATAAGCGGTTACGTTTATTCGGCTTGTGCGGCATTGCTGGATTTGCAAAATCCACAAAAAGAAATTGCCCGGCTGCCCTATCCTATGTTTACACCCGAACTTGAATGGGAAATAATAGGTGATGTAAATAATGTATGTTTTCCAACTGGCACCGCTTTGTTTGACGACACACTTTATATTTATTATGGCGCTGCCGATGAGCAAATTGCGTATGTCTCTGTCAGCATATCTGCACTTTTAACGGAGTTGTTGCTCAATAAAAAAAATGAAAAATGAAAAATGAAATCGTATTAAACGTTGGGGAAGCTGTAGAAAATGCATTATTCCCGAAAGTCATCCGTCAGAAGGCAGCTGGTAAAGGAACCCAGCTTCAAACTGACAACCTTCCTGAAATTTTATTCCTCACTTCCTATCCCCCCAGAGAATGTGGCATAGCAACTTACTCGCAGGATTTACTCAAGTCGCTTGACAACAAATTCAGCAATTCATTCTCGCTAAAAGTTTGTGCCTTGGAATCCGGAGATGCAAATCATGCCTACCCGGGTGAAGTGAAATACGTCCTCGATGCCAATGATTCAGCCAAGTATGTTGAATTAGCCCATGCCATAAATATTGACAATGACATCAAACTCATACTCGTACAGCACGAATTTGGATTCTTTCAGGATGCTGGCGAAGATGCATTACTGAAATTTTTGTACGGGCTTGCCATACCCGCCATTGTCGTTTTTCATACCGTGTTGCCTCAACCCGATGAATCAATGAAAGTAAATGTCCAGCGCATAGCGGCAGCCTGTGCGTCCATTGTCGTGATGACAAAACATGCTGCACAGGTATTAAAAGTTGATTATGGCATACCGCAACAGAAAATTGTGGTCATTCCACATGGCACACACTTAGTGCCTCATTTAAGCGAAACGTTCCTGAAAGATAAATATGGGTTAACTGGCAGGAAAGTCCTTTCCACTTTCGGGTTGCTCGGTTCCGGAAAAGGTATAGAAACCACGCTGGACGCTTTGCCCACTATCATCGAAGCAAACCCGGATGTTGTATTTCTGGTCATTGGCAAAACGCATCCCGGCGTGGTAAAATCGGAAGGGGAAAAATACCGGGACATGCTGGAGGAAAAAGTAGAGGCATTGTCACTTCAGCAGTATGTGAAGTTTATCAACCGTTATCTTCCCTTGCAGGATTTATTGGAGTATTTGCAGCTTACTGATATTTACCTGTTTACTTCCAAAGACCCCAACCAAGCGGTGAGCGGTACTTTTTCTTATGCGATGAGCTGTGCCTGTCCGATTATTTCCACACCTATTCCCCATGCGAGGGAGGTGCTGCGCGAGGATACAGGCATCATCATTGATTTTCAGAACTCTGAACAGTTGGCGGATGGCGTGAACCGCTTGATGAGCGATGAGCCGTTAAGAAAAGCATTCAGTTCAAATACCTTGCAGCGGATAGTTCCTACTGCTTGGGAAAACTCCGCCATTGCTCATGCCCTCCTACTACATAAAACAGCCGGGCAGGCCAATTATGGGGGCACTCCGATAGGAAATGCCCAGACAATCTTCCGAACCACCGATTCTCGAACCGAAATAATTTCATTGCAATATCGGCTTCCCGCCATCAACCTGGAGCATGTCAAAAAGATGACCACTGATGTCGGAATCATCCAGTTTTCAAAAATCAACCAGCCTGATATTGGTTCTGGTTACACCTTGGACGATAATGCACGGGCATTAATCGCCGTATGTATGCATTATGAATACTCAGGTGACAAAGCGGATATGAATTACATTCGCACCTATCTGGATTTTATAAAGTATTGTCAGCAATCCGAAGGGCATTTTTTGAATTATGTGGATAGTGAACAAAGATTTACCCCACAAAATGATGACACTAATCTAGCTGACGCAAATGGAAGGGCCATCTGGGCATTGGGATATTTGATTTCTAAGCGCGCTTTATTACCGGCAGAATTAGTTGTAACCGCTGAAGGTCTCATGTATCGGGCAGTGCCTCGCATAGCAATGATGCATTCCACACGCTCAATGGCTTTTGCGATAAAAGGTTTGTATTACTTCAACCTTGAAAAAAAATCACCCGAAAATTCGATGCTCATAAAAACACTGGCTAACAGGTTGGTTCAAATGTACCGGCATGAATCGGAGCCGAATTGGTATTGGTTTGAAAGTTACCTGACATACGGCAACAGCACATTGCCGGAAGCCATGTTGTGTGCCTGGCAGGATTCAGGCGAACTTATCTATAAAGAAACAGCCAAGGCTTCCTTTGATTTTCTTTTGTCACTTACCTTTAATGAGAGTAGAATAAAAGTAATCTCCAATCAAACATGGTTGCATAAGGGACAGGAAGCAGCGCAACATGGAGAACAGCCCATTGATGTGGCCTATACCATTTTGGCATTGAGCAGTTTTTACGAAATTTTTAAAGCGGAAAACTATTTACAAAAAATGGCAACTGCTTTCAATTGGTTCTTAGGAAACAACCACCTCAATCAAATAATTTACAATCCCTGCACGGGTGGCTGTTATGACGGATTGGAAGAAAAGCAAGTGAACCTCAACCAGGGCGCAGAGTCAACGATAAGTTACCTGCTGGCAAGACTAACCATGGAAATCTATAAAAATGGATAGTAAAATTCCAAAGTCCGTAGCTGTAATCGTGGCTCACCCCGATGATGAAACCTTATGGGCTGGCGGAACGATACTGAGCAATCCGTCGTGGAAGTGTTTTATTGTCAGTCTTTGCCGGGGTAGTGATAAAGATCGTGTGCCGAAGTTCCACAAAGCATTGTCAATGCTGAATTCGGAAGGCATCATGGGCGACCTTGACGACGGACCTGAACAGAAACCTTTGGATGAAAAAGAAGTCGAGAGGGCTATACTGGACATACTGCCTCCGAAGCATTTCGACCTGATAATTTCCCATTCTCCGGCAGGAGAATATACAAAACACCTCAGGCATGAGGAAACTGGTAAGGCAGTCATTAAACTCTGGCACGCCGGAAAAATACCTGCCGACGAACTTTGGATTTTTGCTTATGAGGACGGCAACAAGGAATATTATCCGAAACCTGTCGAAAATGCTACAGTTTACAGCATACTTACGGAGCAGATATGGCTGAAGAAATACAGCATCATCACAGAAACTTATGGCTTTGAAAAAAATAGCTGGGAAGCACAAACAACCCCACTTGCGGAAGCATTTTGGCGATTTACAAATTCGCAGGATGCAATAAAATGGCTTAATAATAAAATCATAACAACATGAAAGTATTGGTATTATACGACTATCCGCCTTCACCCGGAGGCCTTGCAACCCAGGGAGACCTTCTATACAAAGGACTTCTTGAAATGGGCGTTGATGCCCATGCAGTTCATTTCGAATCAGCACAAGAAAAAGAGTGGTATTATCGCTGGTTTGAGCCGGATGTGGTGGTTGGTGTGGGATATTGGGGACACACGCCGCATTTGGTGCTTCACCCGCAACGGTATGGGGTGCAGCCGGTACCGTGGTTGGTTGCCGACGGTTATATTGCAAACTATCAGGAGGTTTTAAATGCACTTCCATTGATATTGGTAACCTCAAATTGGGTAAAAGAAATGTATGTCCGGGACGGTATCAATGGCGATAAAATTGAGGTGTTGCCGGTTGGCTGCGATACCGATATTTTTATCCCATATAAAAAGGATGACCCTAAAATTTTGGCAGTACGTGAAGCATTAGGTATTTCTCCCGACCAATTAATGATACTCACGATTGGTGGCGATGCCGCATCAAAAGGGGCGCAGGAAGTCATGCAGGCACTCGCTATTATTGACAAGAAAGCACCCGATTGGAAATATGTATGCAAAGTATGGCCTCAGCCTCGAACCAAACTCCAAAATCTGGCAGACCTGGAAATGGCAACGCAGTTGGGCATTGAAAAAAATATCACTTACGCCACCAACACCATTTCACGAAATTTCATACCCTACCTGATTGGAGCCTGCGATATTTATGCAGCCCCTTCCCGGCTTGAAGGATTCGGTATGCCGCAAGTGGAAGCAGGGGCCTGCGAAAAACCTGTAATAGGGATTAAGGCAATGGGCATGTTGGATACACTGATACATGGCGAAACTGCATTCCTGGCAAATGTAGCGCAGAAAATTGTGGTGAATGAGGTGACGCTTGGAGATGAATCGGGCTTTGAGGATAAGCACAGAGTGGTATTTAATGAGCCACGGACGGTGGATTACCGTGCAAATGTCCAGGATATTGCCAAGCATTTAATGACGCTTATGACGGATGCCGCATTGCGTGAAAAAATGGGTAAAGCAGCCAGAATACGGGTGGTTGAAAATTTTGACTACCGTGTTGTGGCAAAACGTTTTGTGCAGATAATGAATGATAAATTGGGAATAAATTAAACTTATGCAACCAATCAATTGGCAAGAAATAGAAGATGCAAAGAAAGCTGCCCTCGAAGTGCTGCTTCACAATTCCCACGGACCATATCACGGGCTTCCTCGGACTGCCGGCTGGGGATATCCAGAGCCATATACCCGGGATTTGTTGATTTCCATACTGGGAATTGCTGTTTCCGGGAATAAGAAGCTGTTGGAAAGCATTCGGAAGGTATTGGAAACGTTGGCACAAAATCAGACACAACGCGGTCATATCACTTCGCTGGTGCATGACAAAGACGACCGGGGGGCAAGCGATACGACGCCCTTGTTTTTATTGGCCACAGGCATTTTCAGAAAAGTCTCCGGTGAATCGGACTTTCTTCATGAAGCAGTTGAAAAAGCCCTGATTTGGATGGAGTATCAAAGCCCGTCAGACAGGTACTTAGTTGCCCAGCAACCCACCAGTGATTGGCGAGACGAACAATGGGTTATTGGATATGGCTTATTTGTGAACACTTTGGTATATAGTTATCTCCGGCTTCTGGACAAGCACGACAGGGCAGATTTGGTGCGCCATGAAATGAGCCGGTTTACGATTAAAGCAGATACCATGAACCACCATATTCACGAAGGGCTCGTGGTAAAACACAAGCCTTATTATGCTTTCTGGTCGTATAAAATCCATAGCAGCGAACGCTTTGATTTGCTTGGCAACAGTATTGCCATTCTATCTGGAATTGCCTCACCCTCGCGGGCGGACGAAATGGTTTCATGGATAGAAGAAGAGTGCGCAAACATGAGAAAAAGAGGGGAATTGGCAGTTGACCTGCCGCCCAATTTTTTTCCTTACACAAATCCCGAAGACCCTGACTGGCACACACGATATGCCTTGTACAATAACCCCGGAGAATATCACAATGGCGGAATATGGCCTTTTATATGCGGGTTTTATGTGGCAGCATTGGTTGCTGCCAAAAGGTACAAACTCGCTCAGGAAAAGCTCGTGGAACTCACCCGCTGCATAAAAATTGTCAATACCGATACCCTCGCTTTTGGATTTAACGAATGGCTGAAAGCTCAGGATGGCAAGCCCATGGGGCAGGACTGGCAAACGTGGAGTGCTGCGCTCTACCTGTATGCCGCAAAATGTGTTGAGGAAGAAAGGACACCGTTTTTTGAGGAGATGAGAAGTGGCCACACTGTGGTAAATCAACCTGATTTACTTGCTAAAGATTAACCATGGTCAAAACTAAACAAACCAGCATTTCCTCGACTGCGGATGGAGCCGTCCATGCTTCGCCGGAAAGCGAATTGTTCACCCGCCTCGGCACTGACACCAAGCAAGGTCTCTCGGCGGCAGAAGCCGCCAAACGGCTGGCATCTTTTGGCCCCAACGCCATAGTCCAGACCGAACAAACACCTGCATGGAAGCTGTTCCTGCGGCAGT
>JANPLH010000092.1:0-1970 GCA_031426435.1 Saprospiraceae bacterium
GCCAGTTTCTCCGCAAACATCTTCGCCAACAAGGCCACGGCCCCCGGCAAGCTGAACGTGAACCTGCGGGCGAGGGCCTTCGAGAAAGGCGGCGACGCCAGCATTTACAATACCAAAATGCCGTACTCGCCCTATTCCAGCTATGCGGGCGTGCTGATGCCGAAAAACGGACAGGGCGACCAACGAGTGGACATCGGAAAAGATGGCACCATCAAAATGGTCGCCGTTGGCGAAAATGGCGCACCGTTGCGTGGCAAAAACCTCACGGTCGGCCTGTACCGGGTCGAGTGGCGCTGGTGGTGGGACCAAGGCGACGATTATGTTTCGCAGTTCAATTCCGCCAACCACTTCAACGCCATCAGCACCGAGGGCGTGGTGACCAACGCCGAAGGCAAGGCCAGCTACAACGTGAACGTGAACACTTGGGGCCGCTACCTCGTGCGGGTCTGCGACACGGAGAGCGGCCACTGCACGGGCGATTTTTTCTACGCTGGCTATCCGTGGTACGGCGAGGAAGACGGCAGCATTGCCGCAAGGCAGGAAGCGGCGATGATGACCTTCACGGCCTCCAAGGAGAAATACAAAGTGGGTGAGGACATCGAAATCACCGTTCCCGCAGGGGAAAAAGGCCGGGTGCTCATCACGCTGGAGACTGGAACGAAAGTCATCAAGAGCATGTGGAAGGATGCCAAGCAAGGCGAGAACAAGTTCAAGTTTGAGGCCACGGCGGAAATGTCGCCGACGGTGTACGCCCATGTGAGCCTGCTGCAACCGCACGGCCAAAGCAAGAACGACCTGCCCATCCGCATGTACGGCGTGTTGGCGGTGGATGTGGAAGACCCGAAGACCCTATTGAAACCGACGATAAAAATGGCCGCCGAACTCAAGCCGGAACAGGAGTTCACAGTGGAAGTGAGCGAGGAAAACGGCGAGGACATGGCCTATACCATCGCCGTGGTGGACGAGGGCTTGCTCGGCCTCACCAATTTCAAGACGCCCGACCCGCACGGCGCACTCTACGCCCGTGAGGCTTTGGGGGTAAAAACCTGGGACCTCTACGACTATGTGCTGGGCGCTTACGGCGGCGAGTTGGAGCGCATCTTGGCCGTAGGTGGCGACGGTGAAATCAACGCCCCATCGGAGCGCAAGAACGCCAACCGCTTCAAGCCTGTGGTGCTACACGCTGGGCCGTTCAACTACACGGGCGGCAAGAAAGTACACAAATTCAAGATGCCCAACTACGTCGGCTCGGTGCGGGTGATGCTCGTGGCCGCCAACGCCGATGCTGCCTACGGCAATGCGGAGAAAATAGTCCCCGTGAAAAAGCCGCTGATGGCGCTGGCCACCCTGCCCCGTGTGCTCGGCCCCGGCGAGACGCTGAAACTGCCCGTCAGCATTTTTGTGATGGACGGCAAGATTAAAAACGTGGACGTGAGCATCGCTGAAACGACCGGGCTGGTCGGCATCACGGGCGGCGCTACCCGCCAGATGAGTTTCGCAAAACCGGACGAGGACATGACAAGCTTCGACCTGAAAGTGGGCGAAAAAACGGGCATTGCGAAGTTCAAAATCACCGCCAAGGGCGGCGGCGAAACGGCCACGCAGGAAATAGAACTCGACGTGCGCAACCCGAACCCCTACGTGACCCGTGTGGCGGAGGGCCTGCTGCAAGCAAACGGCAGTTGGAGCCAGGCCTACAAGGCATTCGGGACGCCCGGCACGAACACGGGCATCCTAGAAGTGTCCGCCATACCGCCGCTCAAGCTCGGCGAGCGCCTGAAATACCTGCTGCAATACCCACACGGTTGCATCGAGCAGGTGACCTCGGCAGCCTTCCCGCAGCTCTACGTGGACAAGCTCACCAAGCTCGATGCCAAGCAAAAGGCCGAGGTTGCCGAGGACAAGTACAACGCGGCCTCGGATCGCTACACGCTCCTCAATGACGAGCTCCTCGTCGACATGCCCGCGCT
>JANPLH010000093.1:0-13104 GCA_031426435.1 Saprospiraceae bacterium
TGAAATTAGAAATTGAAAATTGAGAAATTATCTATCGCAGTTTATGGCACTCAATTTCCAATTTCTTAATTTCTCAATTTCTTTTCCACGCCATGCAACCCTTCCGCACCGTTTTTCCTTCCTTTCGCAGCGAGGTCAGCATCTCGCACACCGACCGGGTGCTTTGCATCGGCTCTTGTTTTGCGGAGCAAATGGGCGGTCGGCTGGAGCGGCTGAAATTCCCCACGCTTGTCAATCCCTTCGGCATCGTTTTCAACCCGGTGAGCATCGGTAAGTCATTGGAACGGCTGCTCGCCCCTGTGGGGATGAACCCAAAGGAGTCTCCATTCACCGATGCCGACCTCGTCCAACACCAAGGGCTTTGGCACAGCTTGGAGCACCATGGTAGGTTCTCACAGCCCGACCGGGCCGCTGCTTTAGAGGGCATAAACCATTCATTTTCAACGGCTAAGGCTTTCTTGAAAAATGCCAATCGGCTGGTGGTCACACTCGGCACGGCGCATGTTTTTTCGTTGAAAAAAACGGGCGAGGTCGTTGCCAACTGCCACAAGCTGCCCGCCGGAGACTTTGAGCATCGGCGCTTGTCGGTAGGAGAGGTGGCGGATGCTTTGCTTCCCATTTTTGAAAAAATAAAGGCAATACTGCCCTCGTTGGATATCATTGTGACCGTCAGCCCAGTGCGGCACCTGCGGGACGGGCTGCTGGAAAACCAGCGCAGCAAGGCCACCCTGCTGCTGGCCTTGGACGAAATTTGTCAGCACCTGCCCTTTGTCCACTACTTCCCTGCCTACGAAATCCTGCTCGACGACCTGCGGGACTACCGCTACTACGCCGAGGACATGGCCCACCCCAGCCCCCTGGCCACCGACTATATCTGGCAATACTTCGAGGGGGCTTTTTTCGATGAAAAAACAAAGGCGCTGAATGGCCGCATTGAGCGGATGCTGACGGCATTGGCGCACCGTCCATTTCACCCAGAATCGGTTGAACATCAAAGTTTTATGAAAAAGGAACTGGAAGCCGTGCAACAGTTGGCGGCGGAGTTTCCCGAACTCAATTTTGAAGCGGAGATGGGACGGCTGGGTGGCTTGCGCTGATGGCAGTTGTGAGGCGGTTGGGTGTTGGCTATTAGCTTTTGGGGAAAATTGTTCGTTCGACCGCAGCCGAGCGAACAATTTATATAGCCTTGTCTTTTTCGAGCAACTGAAACCCGTTGCCGTGGATGTTCACGATTTCGAGGTTGTCGTCCTCGGCGAGGTACTTGCGCAGCTTAGTCACAAAAACGTCCATCGAACGGGCAGTGAAATAGTTGTCTTCGCCCCAAATCTTGGTGAGCGCCTCGCTGCGGGTCAGCACGTCGTTCATTTTTAATGCAAACATTTTTAGCAGCGAAGCCTCCTTGGGCGACAGCTTGTACAGCGGCTCATTCGCTCCGCCCTTGTCATAAGTGAGGATGCGCAGCGGGAAGTTGAAATGGTACTTGCCAATGAAATACTCCCGTGCCTCTTCCTTTGGCTCCTCCTTCGGCTTGGTGCGCTTGAGGATGGCCCCGATTCGGAAAAGCAACTCCTCCGAGTTGAACGGCTTGGTGATATAGTCGTCGGCTCCTATTTTAAAGCCTTGCAACACGTCCTCTTTAAGGGTTTTGGCAGTGAGGAAAATGATGGGCACGGTCTGGTTTTTCTCCCTGATTTCCCGCCCGACCGTAAAGCCGTCCTTGCGGGGCATCATCACGTCAAGGATGCAAAGGTCGAAGTTGCCCCGATTGTAGCTTTCCATGCCTTTGATGCCATCGTTGGCAAGGGTCACTTCATAGTCGTTCATTTCGAGGTAGGAGCGCAGTACGTCCCCGAAGTTTTGGTCGTCTTCGACCAAAAGGATATTTCCACGTGTGGTTGCTGACATATTTTATAAGTGGGTTTTGAATTGTTTTTAAATAATCAGGCCTCTGCCTTAACTGGAAAAAACAGCACAAAACTGCTCCCCTTCCCCAGCTCGCTCTTCACTTCCACCCGGCCCTTGTGGGCATCCATCATCGCCTTGACGTAGCTGAGGCCGAGGCCAAAGCCCTTCACGTCATGGAGGTTGCCAGTATGCACCCGGTAGAATTTTTCAAAAATGAGCTTTTTGGCCTCCTTGCTGAGGCCGATGCCCTTGTCGGTCACTATAACTTCGACCCCGCCGTTCACATTGCGTGTCGCTACCGAAATTTCCGGGTTTTCGGGCGAATATTTGTTGGCGTTGTCCAATAAGTTGTTGACAATGTTGGAGATATGCGTCATGTCGCCCTGCACGATGGGCTGCATGGCTTGTAGGTCGGTGTTCACGCTACCATCCCTTTTTTCCACTTGCAGGCCAATATAACCGACTGCCTGCGTGATGACGTCGTGGAGGTTCACGTCACTGAGTTTGATGTCAAAGTCCTGACGGTCAATCTGTGCCATTTGCAGCACCTTCTCCACTTGGTTGTTCATCCGCTTGTTTTCTTGGCGGATGATGTCGGTGAAGCGGCGGATTTTATCAGGCGAGTTGATGACCATCGGGCTGGAAATACTGTCGGAGGCCAGCGAGATAGTGGCGATGGGCGTCTTGAACTCGTGGGTCATGTTGTTGATGAAGTCGTTCTTCATCTCCGATACCTTTTTTTGCTTGAAAATGACCGAAATCGTGTAGGCGAAACAGAACAGGATGATGCCCGTGAAAATGATGGAGCCTATCAGGTTTTTCAGCACCGAGCTCCAAAGGAAGCTGCTTTTGTTTGGAAAAAAGACCATCAGCAAGCCCGGCACCTCCACATCACGCTGGAAGAGGCCGACCTTGTAATCGCTGTTGTTCAGGTTGTTGTAACCTTCCAAGGTGGGTTTAGAGCGGTTGTCCTCCATGGTATAGTGGCCGTCGGCGATGACGAAGCTCTTTTTACGGTTGTCAAAAACGCCGTAGCGGAACGGAATCTTGATGCCGTTATCCTGAAACTCCTGCCTCAGGAAGCTGGCCAATCCTTCCAATTTGATGCGCTCGGTGAGCGAAGCGAAACCAAGTCCTTCCTTTAAGTTTTCGAACTGCTTGAGCATCTTTGCCCGCTCGGCCCGACAATTGGAACAGTTGCAGTTGTTGTTGGCCAAAGTGATTTCAATCAGTTGTTGTTTGGTAAGGTGTGCATGGCTTTGTTCGGCTTGCCCGTTATCAAGCGTGAGCGTCAGCCCTGAGGTCTCAAACCGCTGGCGCACCTCCGCTTTGTAAAAATCTTGGGCAAAACCGTTGTCCACGTGCTTGAATGCCTCCATTTCCTCCTGTTCCTCCAGCCTTTCGGCCACCCGTTTCAGGGCGGCCTGAACCCGACTGTCGAACTGTTCCTCGTTGGCCCGCAACGAATCGGCCACCCACTTCGCCTGCATGGCAGCGATGCCGATGAGCGCCGCCGTCATCAGCCCTATTATCAACCAAATTACTTTTTTGTTCATTTTGATAAAAAAGAAGGGCGAAGCCAAATTTGCGAACCGCCCAAATTTCTCAATTTCTATTTTCTTAATTTCCAATCCATCCGAACTGCAAACATGACAAATTTAACAATGGCAGTCGCAAATCCACTGCTTTAACTTAGATTTAACGCCGAAGTTCCAAAAACAAGCGATGTTACCTTTTGTGCGTAGCACGTTATCGAAAACCAGATTTACGATGATAGAGTTTACACATTGGCGATAGAAATGAGCGCATTGCAGCCCCAGTCTAATGTCTAATATCTAACGTCTCACATCTCAGAAAAGCATGAACCATTACACCTGGACCTATATCGGCGACGCCGGCAGAAATTATCGGGTGGGCTTGATGTACGGCCCCAGATCGGGGCACCTACTCATCTACATCGGTTCCAAAATCGTGCAGGTTGACTTCAAGGTGTTTGAGTCAAAAGAATATACCTTTTTCATAGAAGAAGAACTCGTGCACATCAACCTCGAAAGGCGGGGAAATGAAATGTTCTTTCATTTCAACATTGACAAAAAGGCCAACACGCCCCGCAACCGGGTGCGCCATGCCCTGGAGCACAAGTATGCCATTCACATGCTCATTGCCTTTGGCGTGATGGCCCTCTTGGTAACGGGCATCGTGCTTTGGAGCAGGAATGCAAAAAAGACGGAGACGGAACGCATCGAAGAAATGCTTGCAAAAGGAAGCCAAGAAGCCGTCGGGCGAGTTTTGATAAAAAAATTGAACGCCAACCGCTCCGAGGTCTCTTACCAGTTTGTGGCCGGTACGGAGACCATTACCACCGAATCCATGCTGCAATCGGAGCCGCTCATCCTGCTCGTGAACCCCATGCCGCTGGAGCCGGGCGACGAATTCCGGGTGCGCTACTCCACCCGAAAGCCGCATATAAACCAGATGCTTTTCAGTGAGCCGACGCCCCGACAATTCGAGACTTACAAGCAGCGGGCCATTGCGAAGCACCACCAACTCCACCCAGATGCCCCACCCGGCATTACGCCCTGTTTCGTACAAACAGCCTTCGATCACGACGGCCTCCAAGCGCTGGCCGATATCTATTTTCAGGACGCCAAACGCGAATACAATTTGGAGCACAACAATATGACCTATGGCAGGCTCACCAACGACAAAGGCTTTTTGTCAAAAATGGAGGCGAAATGCGGCCATTTGAAACCGAAGCAATAAGCTGCAATGACTTGCTTTTTAGCTACTTTTGCCCGCCCAAAAATTCAATCCTTCAATCCTTTATCCCTTCAATCCTTGGAAAGACTAGCCCAACATATCGAAGCACTGGTGTTCGCTGCCGACACCCCGCTCTCGCCCAACGACATCCGCCAGGTGATGGATGAAACTTTCGAGACCGAGTTCACTGCCGAGGACGTGGCAGCGGCCATTGAACAAGTGAAGGCTCGATATGCCGCCGACGATTTTGCCATCGAACTGGTGCAAATCGCTGGTGGCCTCCAGTTCATGACCAAGGGTGCCTACCATGCCGCCGTGGGCACTTGGCTCAAACAGACGACCAAAAAACGCCTATCGCAGGCGGCCATCGAGACGCTGTCCGTCATCGCCTACAAGCAGCCTGTTTCCAAAACGGAAATCGAGCAGATACGGGGCGTGAGTAGCGACTACTCCCTGCAAAAACTCTTGGAAAAAGAACTCATCTCCATCACTGGCCGCAGCGAAGGCCCCGGTAGGCCCTTGCTCTATGGCACCAGCATCAAGTTCATGGACTACTTCGGCCTGAAAGACCTCAACGACCTGCCCAAGCCCAAGGACTTCAAAGACCCCGACCAGGAAATCGGGGAACGGGCACCGATAGAGGAGCAGGTGCCGAATGGAGGGGAGGAGGTTGGGAATTAGAAATTAGAAATTGAGAAATTAGAAATTGGGGTTGCCCAACAATTTCTAATTTCCCAATTTCTAATTCCCAAAATTCCTTCTATTTGCGAAGCAAACAAAAACAACCGCCATGCTTCGCAATGAAATAATTCAACTCGAACAAGCCGCTTCGCCACTCGAACCCACCGCTGACCAGCGCCAACAATGGGACGCTGCTGTTCATCAATACGCACACCAATACATAGACTGGTTGCCCACGGGCAAAGCATTTGCCACCTCGACCGACCAAGCCGCCGCCGCCGGGCTGCTCGACCTCCCGACCGATGGAGAGGCAAGACCCATGGAAGAGGTCTTGGCAGTTTTGAAAGAAAACCTGCCCAGTTCGGGCATCAACCCGGCATCGGGTGGGCACCTCGGCTATATTCCCGGCGGGGGCATTTACCCTGTGGCACTCGGCGATTATTTGGCGGCTGTGACCAATGAATATGCGGGCATCTACTTCGCTGGCCCTGCTGCAGTGCGCATCGAGAACCTGCTCATCCGCTGGATGTGCCAAATGGTCGGCTACCCAGCCACGGCCTTGGGCAACCTCAGCAGCGGCGGCTCCATCGCCAACCTCATCGCCTTCACCACGGCAAGGGACGCCCAAAAAATCACCTCCCGCAAGGTCAGTAAGGCGGTCATTTACCTCACCGAACAGGTACACCATTGCGTGCACAAGGCCATCCGAATCTGTGGCATGGCCGAGGCGGTGGTGCGCAATGTGCCGATGGATGCCCACTACCGCATGGACGCCGGGCGGCTGGCCGAAATGGTGGAAACGGACATTGCCGAAGGCAAAAAACCCTTCCTCGTGGTGGCCTCCGCTGGCACCACCGACACGGGAGCAGTTGACCCCTTGGACGCCATTGCCGACATTTGCCAGCGGCACAAATTGTGGTTCCATGTGGATGCAGCTTATGGCGGCTTTTTCATGCTGGCCGATGTGGCGAACCCAGAAGGCACAACCGTCAAGGAGTGCTTCAAAGGCATCGAGCGCTCGGACTCAGTGGCCATTGACCCGCACAAAGGGCTGTTCCTGGCTTATGGGCTGGGGGCCGTTTTAATAAAAGACGTGAAGGCGCAAATGGCCAGCCACTACTACCGGGCCAACTACATGCAGGATACTTTCGATGCAACGGAGGAACTCAGCCCCGCCGACCTCTCGCCCGAACTCACCAAGCACTGGCGCGGGCTGCGAATGTGGTTGTCGCTGCAATTGCTTGGCATTCAACCGTTTAAGGCAGCTTTGGAGGAAAAAATACTGCTCTGCCGCTATTTTTATGAAGCCATTCAGCGGCTTGGCTTCGAGGTGGGGCCGTACCCCGACCTGTCCGTTTGCACCTACCGCTACCTGCCACGGAACGGCTCCGATGCCGATGATTTCAACCGTCAATTGGTGGAGTATGTGCAGCGGGACGGGCGAATTTTCGTCTCGTCCACCAATATCGGTGGGGTATTTTGGATACGGCTGGCGGTGCTTTGCTTCCGCACCCATTTGCGTGAGATTGAGATGTTATTGGAGATTTTTGAAAATGGCTTGAAAACGCTGGAAAAGCGCTAACTTGGTAACGAAAAGTGCATTTGAAAGCTTTTCATCTACTGAAAAACTGGTGCACAGCTTCATTTACAAAAAACATTTTACCATGAAAAATTACCTGTTTCCCGCAATGCTGGCGCTTTTGTTGGCCGCAACATTCAGCTGCAAGCAAGAACCCGGCAAGAACAGCCAGGCCGGGCTGCTTCCACGTGGCGACACGACGCAGATAGACCGTTTTGAAAATGAAGTAAAGGAATACGAAGCAGCCGACAAGCTGCAAATGCCCGCCAAGGGCGGCGTGCTCTTCGTCGGCAGTTCGAGCATACGGCTTTGGAATACCGTCGTGCAGGACTTTGCGCCGCTGCCCGTCATCAGCCGGGGCATTGGCGGCAGCACCACGCCGGAGGTCATCCATTACGCCGAACGCATCGTGTATAAATACGAGCCGAGCGTCATCGTCTATTACTGCGGCGAAAACGACATGGCCGAGGAGGCACCGGCACAGGTGGCCTTCCAAAATTTCAAAAAATTCATCGGAGAAACGGAGAAAAGGCTGCCCAATTCGGGCATCGTTGTCATCTCGGCCAAGCCGTCTGCCAGCCGTTGGCACCTTTGGAAGAACTTCCAGCAGTTTAACGGGATGGTGGAACAATTTGCGAAGAGCCGACCGAACATGCGCTATGTGGACATCACCAAGGAGCTGCTGGGCACCAACGGCGAACCCGACCCCTCGCTTTTTGTCGAAGACAAGCTGCACCTGAATGCCAGCGGCTACGCCAAATGGACGGCGGTGCTGAAACCGGTGGTAACGGAGGTTTATAATTCGAAGACGGTGAAATGACCGCTGGACGCTTCACTAAAACTTGATTTTGCTTTTTCCCCCAATTGTCTATCTTCGCACCGCTTTTACGGAATGGGGCTATAAACCCATGCCGATAGCACTATGCAAAAGGTCAGTTACAAGGATTTGGGTCGTATTTCGTACCGGGAGGCTTGGGACTTGCAGCAAGGGCTGCATGACGAGGCCATCCGGCGGAAGCGGGAGAACAGGGAGCGGAAGGAACGGGGCGAGGCACCCCTTCCCATCAGCCACCACCTCCTATTCTGTGAGCACCCGCCCGTGATGACGCTGGGCCGCAGCGGCTCGGAAGACCACCTGCTTTTGGACGAAGCGGCGCTTCGAGAAAAAGGCATCGAGTTCTTTAAAATCAACCGTGGTGGCGACATCACGTACCACGGGCCAGGTCAAATCGTCGGCTACCCGATTTTTGACCTCGACGAATTCTTCACGGACGTGCACAAGTATGTGCGCTACTTAGAAGAGGCCGTCATACGCACCTTGGCCGAGTATGGCATCAACGATGCCTACCGCATCAAGGAGTACACGGGGGTTTGGCTGCCGCAAAAGGGCTGGCTGCCGAAACGAAAAATCTGCGCCATTGGCGTACACCTGAGCCGCTGGGTGACGATGCACGGGTTCGCCTTCAACGTGAACACCGACCTCGGCTACTTCCGCCACATCGTACCTTGCGGCATCAATGACAAGGACAAAGACGTAACTTCCTTAGCTAACGAGCTGGGACATACTATGGACGAACACGAGGTCAAGGAAAAACTGCGCAACCATTTTGCCGAACTTTTCGGCTTTGAATTTGCGTGAACGATGTTTTCCTATTTCTTCAACTGCTTGATTTGCTTTTTGACAACGAGTGGAATGTGCATTGCCTATCTTCTTCGTTGGGTGGCAAACCGGGCTTAACCAGGATTTATGGCCCATGAGAAAGGATATTCCAGAATACAAAGTGGAAGAGCTGGCCATCGCCATTTTGCCAAGAATTGAAGACGGCATCCCCGACGATGAAATGTGGGATGTTTATTTGGTGAACCTGAAAGCGGACGCCATCGAAAATGTGCTGATAAATTCCCGTGGTTACGGCGAGTTGGACGGGGAGCAGATGAAAACCACCATCCTGCGCCATTTTTTCAATGAAGTCGGCCCGCACCAAGCCCACCTTATCGAGCCTATCCAGACCAAGCTTTTTGACATCGCCAACGAGTATTGGGTCAGTTTTACCTACGCCGGCTATATGTACGACAAGCGGTACGTGTTCGTCAGGGGTAGCATCACCGAAGACAACTTTACCACCATTCCCGTGTTGGAACGCAAGGGTGTTATGATAAGGTAACGCTTGCCAACATTTATACCTGTGGCTGTTGGTTTTGGCTATTTGCCAACGGCCAATGGCCAGAATTAGAATGACCAACGACCAAAAACACTGTTGATGAAGCCAAAAAAAGTAAGCGAATCCGTTGCCACGATGACCGAAATGGTCATGCCCAACGACACCAACCCGTTGCACAACCTTATGGGCGGCAATCTGATGCGTTGGATGGACGTTGCGGGGAGCATTGCCGCAGGCAAGCATTGCGAGGCACATGTGGTCACGGCCAGCGTTGACCATGTTTCTTTCCACAAGCCCATTTCGCTCGGCGATATTGTCACTTTGAATGCCCGTGTGACGAGGGCGTTCAACACTTCCGTGGAAATCTACGTAGAGGTCTTCGCTGCCGACATTAAAGGGGGCAGCCCAAGGAAGTGCAACCATGCCTACTTCACCTTCGTGGCCATCGAGGATGAAACCCGCAAGCCCAAGCCAGTACCAGAAGTAATTCCGCTGACAGGGGAAGAAGAAAAACTATACGAGAGCGCTGCGAGGCGCAGGGAGGTTCGCCTCGTGCTCAGCGGGCGCATGAAGCCGGAGGAAGCGTCCGAGTTGAGGGCACTCTTCTTGAGTTTTGAGCCGAATTAGAGCAATAGCTGCTTAGGAAACACTCTTGTACATGAGGTACATCAGCAGCATGAGTACCAGCACGGCAATGCCCACATAGGTGAAGAATTTCTTGGAGTCCCGCTTGTCCAGCGACTCGTTGCGCTTTTTAGTCTTGGTTGACATATCTGTTCAGATAAGGTTGGTTAATGTTTAATTGGTGCTATAAGAGCATGTTTGGGATTTGGTCACTTGGTCAAAAACGGCTCTTTTCCGCCAGTTTTTCACCTTTTTTCAGTTGCTTAGCCCCACTATGCGCCTTCAAAAAGGGAAAAAACTGACAAAAAATAGCTCGTTTTTACTTCAAGCATCAAATCCCAAACATGCTCTAAGCAACGCCGAAATTAGGTGTTCGGCAATACATTACAAGCAATTTGAGCATAATTTTATCGCAAAAAAGAAAGCCCTACCAAGTTCGGCAGGGCTTTCTTTTTTGCGAAGCAAACAAATGAAGACCAAGTTTGCCTTATTTGACTGCTTCTACGAAGTAATAGACCTTCGTCAACCATTTTAATTGGTCCTTTTCTTTTTCGGGCCCTATCACATATTCCTCAATGACTGGCGCTTTTTCTTTCAAGCCATTGTTCTTGACATGTTCGGTCAGTGCTTTATGGGCCGCTTCTATGCCTTCGTAAGCACCGTAATAATCCACCAAGAGCGCCTTGCCTGCTGGCACTTCAAATACCTTTAGGCTAGGGTCGCCAGCCACTGCCGTTCCCGGAGCAATGGGTACGGCCACGGCCATGTCGGTCGTCTTGGCGGTCTCATCCCAAGTGTAGTAAACACCAGCGGGAGCACCTGTAGGTTGTAGTTTGGCCTTCTCCATCATGCCCAAGATTCTGCCGAAATGATTGCCAAAAAACTCTGGCTTCATCACCTCCGCCTGGGTGGTCTGCTGGCGAATGCCGAGGTAGGTGGCGCCGGGGTATTCCATCGTTTTTACCTCCAATCCACCAGTGGGGGCCGCAGGTGCCTGCTCGGCCATTACCTTGAGGTCGGCAAGGCCCGTGTCGAACATCTTGTTCATCATTTTACCAGCAAAAAGGGCCGTTAAAATGTTGGTGGGCCAAGGCGCTTGGAAAGACATGCCCCATGAGGTTTTCGTGGCCCCATCCTGGCCGTCTTCCAGCTTGAACCAGCCATCGCCGCCGCCTTGGCCCTCAAACTCGACCTTTACTCTTACGGAGTTGTGCGGAGTGGATTCAGTGATGGTTTGGCTGCCGTTGCCAGAGCCTTCCGAGGTCCAGCTGCTTTTTTGGCCTACGCCAGCAGCCACTTCGTTGTAGGTGTTATTAATGGTGGGGTCTTCCTTTTGCCAAGGCCCCCAGGTTTCTTGTGTTTTCAGGTCGTTTACGATGTTGAACACCGCCTCTTTGGAAGCTTTGATGTCAATGCTGCGCTCGTACTCGAAGTGCTTTGGCAAAAAGGCAGCTACCAAAAGGCCAAGGACGATGATTCCCGAAAGGGCAAGTAGGATTCTTTTCAAGATTCTCATGACAGAAATTTTAAGTTGGTGAAAAAAATTGTTTAAAACATAAAGGCGAAAATAATTATTTTTTAAAACAAAAAGTATTTTTATGATTATTTTTGGCTGTTTTAAAGGAAAATATTGCATTGAAGGCAGCCAATCTGACTAAGTGCCAAGGTCGCAAGGGTTTCCATATTTTTTAACTCCCCATTTTTTGGGAAGCCATTACTTTTGTCGGCTTTTAAATAGCACGGATTGCCATTCCGTAATGGATAGCATAGAACGGGCTAGCAATCCGTGTTACATTAAATCCTTTGTGAAATGATTAAGAACCGCTATTTCGACTTGATTGACCAAACCTTCTACTTTCCGCAGGAGGGCTTCGACATTGAAGATGGCAAACTTGTTTTCAACGGTGTTCCGCTCATGTATTTGATAAAAAAATACGGGACACCGCTCAAGCTCACCTACCTGCCGAAGATTGGCACGCAAATAAAGCGGGCAAAAAACCTTTTCACAAAAGCCATGAAGGCCAGCGGCTACCGGGGCAAGTACAACTATTGCTATTGCACCAAAAGCTCGCATTTCAGCTACGTGGTGAAGGAGGTGCTGAAGCACGACGTGGAGTTGGAGACTTCTTCGTCGTTCGATATTGACCTGGTACGCCGCCTGTTCGAGGAGGAGTTCATTGACAAGGAGACCATCATCGTCAATAACGGCTTCAAGACCCGTGAGTATGCCGAGAAAATCAGCAGCCTCATCAACGAAGGCTTCGTGAACGTCATCCCCGTGCTCGACAACAAGGAGGAGCTTGATTTTTTTGAGGAAATGGTGAAGGGCAAATGCAGCATTGGCGTTCGGGTGGCCACGGACGAGGAGCCGAACTTCGAGTTTTATACCTCCAGGCTGGGCATACGGGCGGCGGAGGTCATCAACTATTGCAAGGAGCGCATCGCCAACAACCCGAAGTTTGAGCTGAAAATGCTTCATTTCTTTGTGGACACGGGCATCAAGGACTCCATCTACTATTGGGGCGAACTGAAAAAGGCGGTGAAAATGTACTGCGAATTGAAGAAGGTCTGCCCAACGCTGGAGGGCCTGAACATCGGTGGCGGCATGCCTATCCGCAACTCCCTTGGTTTCGAGTTCGACTACACGTACATGGTGCGTGAAATCGTCAACCTCATCCTCGCTGCCTGTCAGGAGGAGGAAATACATGAGCCGGATATTTACACCGAGTTCGGAAAATATACCGTCGGCGAAAGCGGGGCCATCGTCTTCTCCGTCATTGGCCAAAAGCAGCAGAACGACGCCGAGGTCTGGTACATGATTGACAATTCGCTCATCACCACCATGCCCGACAGCTGGGGCATTGCGGAGCGGTTCATCCTGTTGCCCATCAACAAATGGCACAACGAATACCGCCGGGTGAACATCGGCGGCCTCAGTTGCGACAACTCCGACTACTACAACTCGGAGGTGCACGAAAGCCAGGTTTACCTGCCCGTCATCGAGAAAAAAGATACGGAGCCGCTTTACCTCGGCTTCTTCCACACGGGCGCTTACCAAGACTCGCTCAGCGGCTATGGCGGCATCAAGCACTGCCTTATCCCGTCGCCAAAGCATATCTTGATTTACAAGGATTCAAAAGGGAACATCGTGGACAAGCTCTACAAGGAGGAGCAGAAGCCGGAGGATATGCTGCGGATTTTGGGGTATATCTGATGTTTACAGGGGGTGGTTTTTACCACCAAAGCCTTTTGGATAGAACACAGGCAGGGTTGCCTGCGTTGATTTTAGCAAAATGCCCTAACATGATTTATTTTCGAACAAAAAAAGCCCTGAAAACCACCCTCCTTCTTATCCTTTTTGCTTCGCAATTGCTGGCACAGCAAGAACTTGGC
>JANPLH010000094.1:0-5259 GCA_031426435.1 Saprospiraceae bacterium
AATACGCTCCGCACGGGCATCTTCAACGTGGCGGATGTCTGCATCACGACGGGGATTATCATCACGCTGGTTTTCTATAAAAGCATGGAAAGGGCGACGGCGTAGGTAGGTTTTATATTGTGAAAAAGCCCAGCCGCAATAATACAGCTGGGCTTTTTCATTTCACAAAATTCCTCTTTCGGCTGCGCCCCTCACCCCATCAGTTCCTTGCAGGCCCGATAAACATCCGCCCATTCCTTCCGCTCCTTCACCACCGTTTCGAGGTACTCCAGCCAGATGTTCTTGTCCTGTACGGGGTCTTTTACGATGGCCCCGGTAATACCAGCTGCGAGGTCGTGCGCCCGCAAGGTGCCATCGCCGAAGTGGATGGCCAATGCCTGTCCGCTGTGTATGACCGAGATGGCCTCGGCGGTGCTGAGGGTAGCACCCGGCGATTTCAGCTTAGTGCGTCCATCCTCTGTTTTGCCGCTGCGCAATTCCCTGAAAATGGTCACGAGCCGCTCAATCTCCTTTACGGGAGCCGAGTTGGGCGGCAGTTCGAGCGACACCCCGATTTTCTCCACCCGGTTTTTCACGATGACCACTTCCTCGGCGAGGCTGGCGGGCAGCGGCATCACCACCATGTTGAAGCGGCGGCGCAGGGCGCTGGAGAGGTCGTTGATGCCCCGGTCACGGTCGTTGGCAGTGGCGATGACGTTGAAGCCCCGGATGGCCTGCACCTCCGTGTTCAGTTCTGGAATGGGCAGCATTTTTTCGGATAAAAGGGTGATGAGCGTGTCCTGCACATCGGAAGGGATGCGGGTCAGCTCCTCGATGCGGGCGATTTTTCCCTCCCGCATGGCGTTCATCACGGGGCTTGGCACCAGGGCGTTTTGGCTGGGGCCTTCGGCCAATAGGCGGGCGTAGTTCCAGCCGTAACGCAGTGCCTCCTCGCTCATGCCCGCCGTGCCCTGCACCAGCCGGGTGCTGTCGCCGGAGATGGCGGCAGCCAGGTGTTCGGCCACCCAGGTCTTGGCCGTGCCGGGTATGCCAATGAGCATCAGCGCCCGGTCAGTGACCAATGTGGCCACGGCGATTTCAATGAGGCGGCGCTGCCCGAAATACTTGGGTTCTATCTCCGTGCCGTCGGCCAGCTTGCCGCCCAGCAGGTAGGTGACCACCGCCCACGGCGACATCTGCCAGTTTTCGGGCCGCTGGCGGTCGTCGTTGGCCATGAGCGCCTTGAGTTCTTCGGCATAGACCTGCTCGGCATGGGGGCGGAGGATTTGGTGGTCGGTCATTTTTTTGAAAATGAAGTTGAAAGGTTACGGGCGAAGGTAAGGAGTTTGGGGGTATGGTCGTGCTGAACCCCACGACTAGCAAATTGACCGTTGTGCTGCCAACGGTGGCAGAATCGGAGGTAGTGATTTCCGTCGCCTAGGTGAGTGGGGCGGTCAGTAAGACTTTCAGGTTCAACGGCGGTGAATCCTTTACGATTAATTTGGATGGCTTGCCAAATGGGATTTACTTTGTGAGGACGTTGGTGGGGCCGAAAATGATTGGTATCGAAAAAGTCCTTTTGAATGACTGATTGAACATGCAATTCCTCTTTGGGTTCCAAAGCAAAGAAGGCAACTAATGAAGCACGGGGTTTTCGGCATTCTTGCCGAAAACCCCGTAAATTTTATCCTGATGAAAAATTGTATTGCTATTGGCCTAATTATATTGGGGACAAATATGGCATTTAGCCAAGCGACCTTTTCCAAGCGGCTACATGTGGGGCTTGGGGATATTGGATGCAGCATCCATCAATTGGATGACGGTTATCTGCTATCAGTATCGTATTTTTGCAATAATGATGCTCAGTCACAGTGTCTTTCCATTTTGCGCACCGACCCAAACGGTGAAATGACAAGTAACGTCGAATATCAGAATACCCCTTGGTGGTTTTGCCCAAGCACTTTTTTCGGGAATGTAGGGGCAATCATTGCGCCTGACAGCAGTTATTATTTTACGGGGGTTATCGAAAATAATGGTCAGATAGGCGAGGTCTTCCTCATGAAAACGGATGATTATGGTGACAGTATATGGTTGAAGTCTTATGGTGATACCTCGTTTTTGGCTGTAAACCGTAAAATCGTCCAAAGAACGGATTCTACTTTGTTGCTCTATAATGATAAGGAGGTGGGTTATACTGATGCCCGATTGTGGTTGTTGGAAGTAGATATGGAGGGCAATATCCGCTGGGAAAAAGAATATGGACAGCAATACCTTGGCACCTATGCACAATACCTTCACCTATTGCCAAACGGGGATATATTGATGAGCTACTTTACCGTCGTGAATCCTGGCGAAGGCACTTGGATGACAGTAGCCCGAATCAACTCCCAAGGTGAAATGCTCTGGGAGTCAAGGTTCGCCGAATATGATTACAATATTTGGCCATCTATTACCAATGTAGTAGCCTTGGACGATGGCGGTTTTTTGGTCAGTTGGAAACGTGATAATCCTGATGGATTTTACCATTTTCCACCTATATTTATCTGGTTGGATTCCCTGGGAAATATTACTAACCAATATAATTTTCCAGATTTCACGGCTTTTAATATTGCGGATTTAATAAAAACAGACAATGGTACTATTATAGGTGTGGGGGATGTTGATTTATTAGATTATCCCGGCTTGGGCTGGATAGGCGGCTGGGTGTTTGCTTTTACACAAGATGGCGAAATGCTGTGGGAACGCTATATCCAAGATATTAGCCTCCCTGATAAAATAGGGTGGTTTACAGGCTTGATAGAAACGGATAGCAGTGGTTTGGCAATCACGGGATCTATATTAACTCCTATCGGTTATGATGTATGGCTTTTACAATTGGACAGCATGGGCTGTTTTGAGCCGGGCTGCACTGGAGAAATTCAAGTGGTTGGAGGTGTTTATAATGATGTTTCTGAAACAGCAAAAACGGAAATAAAATTATATCCAAATCCGGTTATTGGTGACCAACTGTTTATTGAACTGCCAAAAGGTTTGCAGTTGGATATTGAAACTGAAATCATAGTATTTGATATAATTGGGCGGCAATTAGTAAGGCAACCTTATGAGCATGCCATAGATATTTCTGGAATTGAAAAAGGAATCTATTTTTTGAAAATAATACATCATGGGAGGCTGATTGATTGGGTAGGGAAGTTTATCAGGGATTGAATGAAATTCGGCTTCTTGCTTCGCCCTCATACCCCATATTTCGTGCCTTCAAAATCCAAGTCTTTGAGCCTAATACCGGCCCTACTTTAACATGACTCTTTGTCAATTATCTCACCCTTATCGCATTACGCATTAAATTTTTTCAAACAAATACCCCTCCCCACCAAACTTGGTACTTTTTTTGCATACGTCCTCCCATTGCCAACTACAAAACAGGAGATTAGACCAACTTGAGAAAAACGAAATCCTCCTATGTTCCTTGGGTTTTAGAAAAAGAGAATACACCATTTTTTAATAGGCTTGGGCGGCTGATTGGGTGCGGATGAGTAGGCTAAAGGCCATCTGCGCTGGGATGGAAATTAAGAAATTAGAAATTAAGAAATTTTAGGGCAGTGCTAACCACGTCTCGCAATTTCTCAATTTCCCAATTTCCAATTTCACCCCCTCCACTAACGACCGTCCGGCACAATTTTACCCGGAACATGAGATTGCTACACATCCTATCCGTATCCGTATTATTCCTATTGCCAAAGGCGGCATCCGCCAACGCTATTCCCGTACACGAGCAGCAGTTGTTCATTGATACCTGGGCCAGACTGGCCGTGGAGCAGATGGGCGAGTATGGCGTGCCGGCCAGCATCACCATGGCGCAGGCCATCGTGGAATCGGGCTGGGGCCAGGGCCGGGTGGCCTTGCTCGGCAACAACTACTTCTGCATCAAGGGCAACAATGGCTGGACCGGCCCCGTCATTCAGGCCATGGACGACGACACGGTTGACAACGTCCTCGTCGCCTCCAAGTTTCGCAAGTACGAGACCATTGAGGAATCGTTCACCGACCACTCCAAGTTTCTACGGGAGAACATCCGCTACCGGGGGCTATTCCAACTTTCACCGACCGATTACCGGGGCTGGTGCTACGGCCTGAAGGCCAGCGGCTATGCCACCAAGAGCGATTACGCTGAGCAGCTGATTGCCACCATTGAGCGGTATGCGTTGCACTTGTATGACAAGGCTGTGCCAGAGGAGCAAATCAAGGCGCTGGGCCTGCCTTTTGAAGGGATGGAATACACGGAGGCGGTTGAGCCAGCAGTGGATTTCATTGCCATTCCCCCACAGGTGCCTACCTACCAAGCACCATCGCCAGCATTGGCCGACAACGATGCCCAGCCACTGATGAAGGTGCCGGGCTACCAGCTCGGAAGGGAGCAGAAGCCTGCGACGATAACCCGGCCAGCGGTCGAAATTCCAGAAGCGAAGGCTTTCGTGAAAATACCGATGATGTTGCCGAAGGCAGCGCCGAAGTTTGAGCGACGGTAAACATTGGGTTGAGTTTTGGCGAGACGTACCAAAATTTTGAAAACTTGGTACGTCTAATCGAGAATTCAGCCAGCACAAACGTTCAATTTTAGCCAACGGGTGCAAGTGCCTGACCCTTGTTTCGCAAAAAAATGCGGGGCAAAGGCAGCGTCTTGCACCCGTTTTTAGTTTATACCGGACGAAGTTTGTTGCTCATTGTAAGCGGCTTACAAATCTGGAAAAAAAAATTTGTCCGTTCAAATTTCAAAGTTTCCTACCTTTGTCGCCGATTTAAAGATGAAGTGATAACTTCGTCGAGCATTTATCATCCCATGAGCATTTTTTTCCTATGAAGCCGATTGTAGTCCTTTTACAAACCTATCTCCTTTTTCCTTCTTTTGCCCGGCATGTAGCTTTTTCGCCGCCGGGGCGTCTTAGTTTTTCCATGAATAAAGAATGAAGCTGATACCGCACTTGCCGACCGCAGGTCGGTGGGAAGGTCAACTTCTTAACCCAAATCTCGTAGAAGAAAGCTGCATCGCTTCTCAGGTGGAAAATCCTGGAATTCCAATTTTTGTTAAATTTTAAACTGGTTAAAAAACGAGGCATGACGAACCGATTACTCCTCAAGTGGCAGTTGCGACTATTGTTCGCAATCGGCCTAATCCCATGTACATTACAGCTTTTGGCGCAATGCGAATGCGGGACTCCCATGATGATTCCCGACGCAAACTGCCCGGGTGGCACTCGACAGGTCTGCAGTGGCGACCTGTTC
>JANPLH010000095.1:0-9376 GCA_031426435.1 Saprospiraceae bacterium
TCCTGGAATCCATATCCGAGTTTGTTGTAAACCGTGTAAAAGGCACGGATAATTTTCTCTGTGAGTCCTTGGTGCAGAAAGTTTGTCATAGATGCATTGCTTAATGATTGAAAAATCTATGATAATCAGTTTAATCAGTTCAATCTGTGTCCTATTAAGTCACGTTCTACGTGCCTTTAACACCTGCATCGCAGCTAGATACTGCTTCGCAAGTGGCCCAATTTTCACTCGGCTGCTGGTCACGTCGTCTGTCCATTGCACAGGGAGTTCCAACATTTTCAGGTGTTTCCATTCAGCAATGGTCAATAGCTCCGTGCTGAAAAACCAACCGTCGCTGACAGCCCCGGCCTCGTGGAGGGGCTGATAGACCTCCCGCCGCAGCCATTTGAAACCGCACATGCCATCGGAAAAACCGACGCCGAGATATGTTTTTAGGATGAAATTAAAGACCCGGCTCGTGATTTCCCGCTTCAATGTACGTCCGATAACTTTTGATTTTGGGTGCAAACGGGTGCCATACACGAGGTCATAACCCTCGTTTGCGATAGCATCGTAAGCTTCTGGGAAATGGGACAGGTCAGTGGCTAAATCGAGGTCCATGTATCCGACCATGTCGGCTTTAGACTGGCTCCAGCTGGTTTTTAAGGCTAAGCCTACGCCTTTTCGGGGCACCCTAATTGGCACTATATCAGGGTGTTGTGCATTGAGTCGCTCCGCAATGGCGAAGGTGTCGTCGGTGCTGCCATTGTCGGCAATGACGATGCGCCACTGGCCAGGCTGGGGATAGTTTTTTTTCAAAAACTCATGCAAAATCAGCACCTGGCGCTCCAGCGTGGCTGCTTCATTGAGGACGGGTATGGTAACGTCAAAAGTCATTCGATTTCGCTTGTCTGCCGGGAAGCAGGGATTTCAATTTCTGATTTTGGTTGTCGGATTTCGGTAGCTGCTGCGAAACTTGACGAGCCAATTTTACCACAAAGATGGGAATTGGTTGCGTGACATGATTACTGTTGAAGCAATGTGTTAGAATTGAGTAGCCACTTTGTGATTTGCTTTGTCATACCGTTGCCATTGGCTTTATTTGCGAGCCATTTTAAATGTAAACAAAAAATTGCGAAGCAATGCCAATAGATTTCAAAAGTATCAAGTCCCTTTTCGTTACGGAAGACCCCAATGCGCCCAAGGAGCCAGAACCCGATATTGCGTTACCGAACCAGGCCAAGACTGCACCTGCCCAGTCTGCGCCGTCCCGGCCGGGCGAAGCAAACCCTAAGTTTGTCGAGGTATTGCTAAAGGCGATGGAAGGTTCCAACCAGCCCGGTGTGGACTACCTGGAGTACCGCCAGTCGGTGAAATCGTTGGAAAAAATGCCGATGGACGAGCAGGTACGGTACCAGTCTGCCTTTGCCATGGCACAGGCGATGGGCGCCACCGCTCCCAAGCTGGTTGAGTCGGCAGCCCACTACCTGAATGTTTTGAAAACGGAGCAGTCCAAGTTCGATGAGGCGCTGCGCAACCAGACCTCGGAGCGCATCGGCAACCGACAAGAGATGTTAAAAAACCTTGACGCCACCTTGAAGCAGAAGGCCGAGCAAATCAAAAAGCTTACGCAAGAAATGGAAGCGCACCGTGCCGAAATGGAAAAATTGGATTTGGAAATCAAGGAGGCAACCTCCAAGGTGGAAGGCACTAAGAACGACTTTTTGGCCAGCTACCAAGCTTTGGTTTCTCAAATCAACGTGGATGTGGAGAACATGAAACGGTTCTTGAAATAGACTTTTTTACGTGTATTCTTTGGTTTTAAAGGTGCTTGAGCCACTTAATTGTCACATACGGGGCATTTGTCTACGCAATTAGCAGGTAATGGTATTTGTTGCAACCATTTTTCCTTATAATTGCACCATGCAAATTTTCTTTTCGCTCTCCTTTCCTTTCGCTTTCCCTGCTTTTAAATATCCCTTGTCAGCATATCCTCCTATTTAATGTTGTCACTCATCCCAGCGACTGCTCACCCACAACCAAGACTTTTTACAAAAAAACAATAGTAGCAAGCCATTCAGGGTATTTGTCCTTTTGGCGAAGCCTATTATTTTTTCCCAAAAAACTGATTTTGCAAAATCATCAATAACGAAACACTATGCCCTAACAGGGTTGTGCATTTGAAGAAAGTCACACACTAAACCCAAAGTTGCTTTATGAGGAATCTTTACCTTTCCATTTTATTTGCCTTTTTGTTTGTTCAAAATTTTGTGTTGGCACAATGTCCACCACCTGGTACTCCCTCCTCCACCAATACCTGCCCAGAAGCGCAACCCAACTGCCTAAATTTGGACGGCTACTGCGGAACCATTAACAACAACAATGTGCAGCAACCATTCCCGGGCTGCCCACAGAACGTGCTAAACAATGATGAGTGGTTTGCTTTTTATGCGGGCACCACGCAGATTTCCATCCAGATAACGCCCAGCAACTGTGCGGCAGGTGGAAACCAGGGTTTGCAAGGGGCCATTTACACAGGATGCATCACAAGCCCGTTGTCATTGCAATGCCCTTGTACCGAAAACCCTTTCATTCTATCTTCTTCCCAGTTCGTGGTTGGCCAAATTTACTGGATCGTCATTGACGGCTGTGCGGGCAACGTCTGTGATTATTCCGTGGACGTGATATCAGGCTCCACAGTGGGTGAAGCACCAGATAACCCCGGCACGGTGACAGGCAATCAAACGGTCTGTCAAAATACTACAACCAATTATACTGTACCACCCATCTCCGGCGCAACGGCTTATCAATGGACGCAAAGCCCATCTTTAGGCAGTTTTGTAGGAAACACCAACACCAACAGTGTAAACATCAATTGGACCTCCCCAGGCACCACACAAGTTTGTGTCACTTCCTCCAATGCCTGTTTTGCGAACCCAATCCCAAGCTGCATCACGGTGGAGGTTTTGCCACCACCAACTGCGACCATATCTGGTTCTGGTGTGATTTGTTCCGGAAGCGGAGCGACAGTTGACCTCTCGGTGGCTTTCACGGGAGGCGACGGACCTTGGACTTTTGTGTATCAAATGAATGGCGTCAATCAAGCCCCCATCACTACCAGCTCCAATCCATATATCCTTACAGTCAGCCAGGCTGGCAGTTATACATTGAGCAGCGTAACCTATCCAAACTCGAATTGCGTTGGTACAGTGTCGGGCAGTGGTTCTGTTGCACAGCCAACTATCCTGGTCTCTGGCACACCTACTGCAGAAATTTGCGGGCAGGGCAATGGCGCTATTAGCATAACCGCCTCTCCAGCAGGTACTTATACCTATAATTGGTCAAACGGAAGTACCAACGAAGACTTGACGGGCATTGGGGCAGGCACCTATACTGTCACGGTTACAAATTCCCAAGGTTGCACGGCCACCAATTCATTTACCGTACAAGACAATCCTATTTCGATTGGCATTACCGGAAACGTCACAGCCAACACGGCTTGCAGTACCGACAATGGCGCAATAGACATCAGTGTTTCGCCCAATAACAACTATACTTATTCCTGGTCGAATGGTGCAACAACGCAGGACATCACCGGCTTGGCTCCCGGCAGTTATACCGTCACGGTTTCTTTTGGAACTACCTGCTCCGCAACTGCCAACTTTACGGTCAACGATGTGCCCAGTAATCCTACTGCCAGTTTGACCCCTACTGCCAGCACATGCGAATTGGACAATGGTTCCATCAACCTGACGGTTTCAGGAGGGGTAGCACCTTATACTTACAACTGGTCAAATGGGGCATCCACAGAAGATATCAACAACATTCCATCAGGTAGTTATACGGTGACAGTAACTGGGGCCAATGGCTGTACCGACACCGAAACCACCAATGTTGGCAACAACAACCCACCCATCACCCTCAACGGTGTGGTAACTGCCAATACCACTTGTACTGGAGGGAATGGGGCCATCAACTTGACCATCACTCCCGCCACGCCAACGGGTGGTGGCACCTACTCGATAATTTGGTCAACGGGGCAAACAACGGAAGACATCAGCGGCCTTGTTGGGGGTAGCTATTCGGTGACGGTAACGGGCAATGGCGCTTGTACGCAAACCAATAGTTTCAATGTGCCCGACCAACCCAGCAACCCTTCAGCTTCGGGAAATACGACACCTTCGAGTTGCAATTTGCCGAATGGTGACATCAATCTAACGCCATCGGGCGGTGTGGCGCCGTATTCATTTAGTTGGTCAAACGGAGCAACTACCGAAGACCTGAACGACGTGTTGTCTGGGACTTATACTGTAACCGTTACTGGTGCAAACGGCTGCACCGGCACCACGAGCGTAACGCTCAACAACAACGACCCCGTCATCACGATTACCCCAACCATTTCAGCCAATACGGCTTGCAGCAGCACCAATGGTAGCATCACCATTTCGGTGTCGCCAACTGGAAACTATAATATCACTTGGTCGAATGGCAGCACTGGTTATACGATAACTGGCCTGGATGACGGTTCTTATGGCGTCACAGTTGATGGGGGAGGAAGCTGCACGCAATCGGCCAATTTCACCGTGCCAAGCCAACCCAATCCGCCACAGGTAACGGCCACCACCACGCCCACCTTCTGCAACCAAAGCAATGGCACCGCCAACGTCAATGCGACAGGTGGCGTAGCGCCTTATACGTTTGAATGGTCAAATGGTGCAAATGGGCCAAGCATCGTCAATGTGCCGAGCGGCGGCTATGTCGTTACCGTGACAGGGGCAAATGGCTGCGCAAATGTCTTGGCAATGGACGTTCCCAATAACAATATTGACATCAACATCACGCCCAATATCACGCCGAACACCACATGTGCGGCTGCTGGCAATGGAGGCATTTCTTTGGCCATAACGCCACCCTCTTCTTATAGCATCACATGGAGCAATGGGGCTACTAACGTCTCCGTTCAGAACAATCTTGCGCCCGGTACTTATAGCGTGACCGTGGATGCGGGCGGCACCTGCGTGGAATCGGGTACGTTTACCGTACCAGACGAACCCAATGAGCCATCTGTGAACATGGTTGCTGACCCCTCCAATTGTGGATTACCAAATGGTGGAGCCACGGCGGCTGGCAATGGCGGCGTGCCAGGTTATACCTATGCCTGGTCAACTGGGTCAACTGGCACTTCCATCAATAACGTATTGGCGGGGAACTACACAGTGACAGTCACGGCGTCCAACCAATGCACGGGCACTGCTTCCGTTGATATTTTGGATGAGGACATTCCGATTAACATCAATTCCAATACAGTTGACAACACATCTTGCCTTATCCCAAATGGTAGTATTAGCCTAATCGTCACACCTCCAACGGCGACGATCACCTGGTCAAATGGCTCAAGTAGTAGTTCATTGGACAACTTGGCTCCCGGCAACTATTCGGTCACAGTTAGTGCGGGCGGAAGTTGTACCCTTGTTGAAAATTATACGATTTTCAATTCATCGGAGGCATCAACCTTAGAATATGTCGTGGTTCCAAGTTCATGCAGCCAGGCGAATGGCAGCATTGATTTGACCGTATCCAACGGACAAGGCCCGTATGAGTTTTTTTGGTCAAATGGCTGGCCAGATGAAGACCCACAGTCCATGCCTCCCGGCACCTATACCGTTACCGTTACTACCGCCACCGGATGTACCACCACGGCCAGCATCAATGTGCCGAACAACAACGCAACCATCAACCTGACGGGCACGCCTACCCCAGTGACCTCTTGTATGACGAACAATGGAGGCATCACTTTGACGCCTACCCCGGCAGGTACTTATACCTACTTGTGGTCAAACGGGGCAAATACGCAAAACCTGTCGAACATTGGTACTGGCACCTATACTGTTACCGTTACTACAGGTCCGACTTGTAGTTCAACGGCTACTTTCCAAGTGACCAACACCGCTACACCGCCCAGCCTCAGCACCACTCCCACGGCTTCTACTTGTGGCCTTCTAAATGGGGCAGTAAACTTGACGATAACCGGCGGAACGACCCCATATACTATCGCTTGGTCCAACTCGACCAATACGGAAGACCTGTCGAACATTGCCGCAGGTACCTACACCGTGACCGTGACGGGTGCAAATGGTTGCTCCGCAACGGCCAGCGCCAACGTCGGCAATACCAATACAGCACCGAACATAGCGGGTACGCCTTTGGCGAACACCTCCTGTACAGTCAACAATGGTGGGGTGAACATAACCGTCACACCGTCAGGGACTTATACCTTTACTTGGTCGAATAATGCGACTACGGAGGACATCTCAAACATTGCCGCAGGCAGCTATACCGTGACCGTGAGTGCGGGCGGTAGTTGCTCCGCAACGGCCAGCTTCACAGTAGCTGACAACGTTTCGTCTCCAACTTTGGTAGAAGATATTACAGCGGCCATTTGCTCGCAGAGCAATGGTGCCATCAACCTCACAGTAACAGGTGCCACCACGCCTTATACTTTCAACTGGTCGCCTTCTGCCAATACGGAGGACATCTCGAACGTGCCGCCCGGCAACTATTCCGTAACGGTGACTGGGGCCAATGGCTGCTCTACCACAGCCATCTACAACGTGGCCAATAACAGCAGCAGCTTCTCGCTATCAGCCGTGGAGCAGCCACTGAGCAGTTGCGCCAGCAACAATGGCAGTATAAATCTAAGTATCACACCTTCAGCAAGTTATGGCATTGTTTGGTCAAACGGCGCTACCACGGAAGACATCAACAACCTGCCAGCTGGTACTTATACAGTGACTGTGACGGCTTCCGGCAGTTGCGCAGCATCAGCGAGTTATGTGGTGGTGGACGTGACCGAGTCCCCGACCTTGGGGCAGAGCATCACCCCCGAAGTTTGCGGCCTGAACAACGGCAGCGTGAACCTCAGCGTGAGCGGAAGCACGACGCCCTATACCTTCACTTGGTCGAACTCGGCCAGTTCAGAGGACTTAGCCAATATTGTCGCAGGCACCTACAACGTGACCGTGACAGGTGCAAATGGTTGCTCTGCAACAACAAGTGCCACCGTACCGGTCAACACCATCGCCTTTAGTATAAATGGTGCTTCTGCACCCAATACTTCCTGCGACATCAATAATGGCGGTATTAACCTAACCGTCTCGCCGTCAGGTACTTACACCTACCAGTGGTCAACAAATGCAACCACCGAAGACCTCAACGGACTGACGGGCGGCACCTATGCCGTGACGGTAAGCGCTGGTGGCAACTGCACCGCAATAGCCGATTTCACGGTGGGCAGCACCACGCTCGACCCCATTATTTCATCGAACATCACCCCGGCAGAATGCGGCGTGAGCACCGGGGCCATCAACCTCAGCGTCAGTGGTGGGGTATCCCCGTTCAGCTTTGTTTGGGCCTCTGGCCAAACCATCGAGGACTTGGCGAACCTGGCCCCCGGTACCTATTCCGTAGAGGTGGAGGGAGCCAATGGTTGCGTTTCCACTGCCAATTTCACGGTGCAGGACAACAGCATTCCTTTGAGCATCAGCGGCACACCCGCCGCCAACTCTTCCTGCGACAACCCCAACGGTGCGGTGAATATAACGGTCTCGCCAGCAGGTACTTATGTTTACCAATGGAGTAATAACATGACCATCGAAGACCTGACGGGGCTACCTCCTGGCACTTACAACGTGACCGTTACCGAAGGACAAAACTGTACGGCAGAGGGCAATTTTACCGTTGACAACGACACCAACGCCCCTAACTTTTCGCAAGCCGTTGACCCTGCTACTTGCGGCCTCGCCAATGGCGGCATCAACTTGACAGTGAGCGGCGGCAGTACGCCATACAGTTTTACCTGGTCGAATGGAGCTACAACAGAAGACCTTTCCGGCGTAGCTCCCGGCGAATACCAAGTGACCGTGACCGGCAGTGATGGCTGCGCCAATACGGGGGATATTGAGGTGACGGACGACATCGTGCAACTGGGGGCCAATGGCACCCCAATGGCCAACAATGCCTGCATCGGCGGCAACGGCAGCATTGACCTATCGGTATCTCCAACTGGCACTTTCAACTATGTTTGGTCAAATGGGGAAACGACGCAAGACCTCAACGACTTGCAGGGAGGCAGCTATTCTGTGACTGTTAGCGCTGGTGGCACCTGCACAACAACAACGACTATAGTGGTGCCTGACCAACCGGACGAGCCGAGCCTCACCAACCAAATCACGCCCTCCATTTGCGGAGCACCTGATGGCGGCGTGAACATCAGCGTGAGTGGCGGCACAACGCCCTACCAGTTTATATGGTCAAATGGAGCGATGACCGAGGACATCATTGGCGTCATTTCCAACGATTACTTGGTCACTGTAACAGCGGCCAACGGCTGCACCGCTACTGGTAGCTACTTTGTGCCAGCGGTGAGCAATACTTTTAGTTTTACAGGCACTCCTTCACCCAATACCCTTTGCGGCAATAGCAATGGCATGGTAAACCTCACTGTGACGCCGACTGGTACTTATACATTTTTATGGTCAAATGGTGAGACAATCGAGGACATCAGCGGCTTGGCCCCCGGCCAATATTCCGTTACCGTCAGCGATGCAGGTTCTTGTACTGCTGCGCAACTGTTCACCGTGGCGGACCTCGCACCCACCGTTGCATTGACCGGCACTCCTACAGACGTGCTTTGTTTTGGTGGAAACAATGGGGCCATCAACCTGACGCCATCGGGTGGGGTGGCGCCCTACCAGTACCTATGGTCGCCGAGCATACCCGGCAGCCCCGAAGACCCAACGGGCTTGACTACAGGAAGCTACGACGTGACCGTGACGGATGCTTCTGGTTGCAAAGGCACTGCCTCCTTCAACATTGACGAACCTGCCACTGCCACACAATTGCTCTGCACCCAATCCGGTAACGTGAGCTTGCCCGGCCAATTGGACGGTGAAGGCACTGTGAGCATCAGCGGTGGTACTGCACCATATACAGTGGACTGGAACCCCGGCGGACAGCAAGCGGGCGTTGCAGCTGGCGATTTTGTCATTGCAAACCTTGGCATGGGTAATTATTCGATTGCTGTAACTGATGCCAATGGCTGCCCTGCCACCTGCGGTTTCAACATCACGACCGACGACTGTATAACTGCCATTGGCAGCATGTCCAACAGCTTGCTAAGTACCTGCGGGCCGGAGTGTATCACGGCGAACTACTCGTCGCTCGGTTCCTATTTGGACAGCAATGATGTGCTTCAGTTCATCCTCCACACAGGCACGGGCAATCAGATAGTAAATGAAATATTGCGAAGCAACCAACCCAGCTTCTGCTTCACGGATGCGCCGCTGACCTATGGCGTAACCTCTTATATCTCGGCAGCTGCTGGCGACCCGGATGCCAA
>JANPLH010000096.1:0-5731 GCA_031426435.1 Saprospiraceae bacterium
TCGGGGTGCTGCCGCAATTTTTGACTTGGGAAAAAAATTGGAACTGCTCGCCTTCGCCTCTACCCGCCAACGGGACGCTAACCTCAACACCGAGGACGATTTTGACGATCCGGATGCCACCTTCGCCACCTCCCTGCAAACCAGCGGCCTGCACCGCACCGCCAACGAACTGGCCGACCGGGCCGCCATCCGGCAGAACTCGGCGGGCGCTTCGCTCAAGTACAGGGGTCGAAAACTGCAAGTCGGTGCCAACGCCCTATACGAGCACCTCGACAAGCCATTGCAGCGCACACCAGCCCTCTACAACCGCTACTATTTCAACGGCCAAACCCTGCTCAACCTCAGCCTCGACTATGGTTTTGCGCTGCGCAATATATTCTTCTTCGGGGAAACCGCCCGCAGTCGAAACGGGGCCATCGCCAGCGTGAACGGCCTCGTGGCCGCCCTCGACCGCCGGGTGGACGTGGCCATCGTGCACCGCAACTTCGCAAGGGACTACCAATCGCTGAACGCCAAGCCCTTTGCCGAAACGAGTGGCGGTCTCAACGAGCGGGGCACTTATTTCGGACTGCAAGTGCAGCCCACCAAGCGCTGGCGCATTAATGCCTACTTCGACCAATGGCACCATGACTGGCTTCGCTTTGGGGTGGATGCCCCCTCGCAGGGCAATGAGTGGCTGGGCCGTGTGACCTTTATCCAACGACGAAAACTCGAAGCCTATGCCCAATTGCGCAGCGAGAAAAAAGAGGAAAACTACAGCGGCGAAACTACCCATGTTGACCGCCTGACGGTGCGCCACAACCTGCAAGCCCGGCTGCACCTTTCCCTCAAGCTAGCCCCTGCTGTGGAATGGCGCAGCCGTTTGGATCTCGGTTCCTCTGAGTCGTCCGGCACGACCGTGAAAGGCATGTCCTTGTTCCAGGAGCTGATTGTCAATCCGATAGGCTCGAAACTTTCGGCCAGCACCCGCTTCGCTGTCTTTACTACTGACGGCTACGATGTGCGCTTCTACGCCTACGAGCGGGACGTGCTCAACGACTTCTCCATCCCCGCCTATTACAACCGGGGCAGCCGCTTCTACTTAAACCTCGGCTACCGCCTCAGCCGACAAATCCGGCTGGAACTGCGCTATGCGACCTTCTATTACCCGAATGTAGATGCGATAGGGACGGGACTGGAAGAGACGCCGGGGAACCGGAAAAGCGAGGTGAAGGTGCAGGTGAGGGGGGAGTTTTGAGGATTTTGAATTTGGCGAAATACCAGCTTTAGTTACCTTATACGCTTATATAAGGTAACTAAATAGCCTTTATTTTATTAACTTACTTACAAACACTTGGCCATTCTCATCCAACATCTTGACCATATAAATTCCCTTTTCCAAATCACTTATATCGTACTTATTCCCACTCAATGTATTATAATTCCTAAACGTTTTTCCATCAATACCTATGATTGAAATCTTGGTGAACGCATAATTATCTGCTTCAATTGAGAAATAATCCGTTACAGGGTTTGGATAAATAGTCAATGGGCGACTATTGGATTCCAAATCTCCTGCAAGTGAAGCAAATTTATCCAGAATTATCACCTTATTGTCTTCGGTATTAAAAGCATAGCAGTCCTCACCACAGCTAATGATGTTGAAAACAAACCCAAAAGCCTGACCGATTGGCATTGCATCTTGCAACAGAAAGGAAGCCGGGCTGTACCTTTGGAAAGTTATCACCCCCGAAAAGTCGGAGGTGGCATAGCACACCAAATCATTGAAATCATCATATACAGCAGGGCCTGCGGCGCCATTAAAATGCCCAGCCACAAAAGGAGCAGCGGTAACATCCACAACAGTACCGTCAGTAGCATAAACATAATTGCCATGATAAATGAAGTCAAGATAAAAGCCAGACAATATGCTTTGACTAACTGTGACCTCGTTCACTCCGCCTGCTGTCACTGAAATACGACGCAGTCCAAACTCCGTGGTTTCGTTATTATAGCCGAGCATTGAATTGGCACTGTTGAACTCAATCCGGTTGCTTCCAGTATGGTCTTGGGTGGTCATTGGCCTGGCTACACCATCGTCATAGATAGCCACGCCTTCATGCCTGGGCGAAAATCCATTGTTCATTCTCGAAATAGCAACCGAACCCGGTATGCCCGGCAAAGCCTCAATATCCTCCACGTATAACGCCCCCGTGTTAGGGTCAGAACCAATCGGAAATTGGAGTCCAGCACTTTGCTCCATAATATTATATCGCCTCGCAGTTGAGCTTCCTGCAAATCCCACATAAATATATTGACCGTTGTCCGTTATGGCCATTACCGTTGGTTCGCTGCCTATAAAAACAGTAGTATCAAGCGAATAATTACCGAGGTTAATCGTCCCGATACTGTTACCATTTGAACCATTTGAACTGGGTATGGTCACATAAATCTTATTGGTATTGGCATCATAAGCCAAATCGTTGGCAACAACATCAACAACATGGACAGAAAACTGGGCAAACAACTGATTGCTTGCAATTAGCAGAAAACAAAAAAGCGTATTTTTCATGATTGACAGTGTTGAATGTGTATTTTAGTTTGCACTTGCAGTTTGAATAGGTAAAGCTTTTGCAATAGTACAAAATTGGCAGGTAGTGGCAAAGGGGCTTGGCGAGAATTTGAAGATGCGAGGATTTGAGGAGCCTTGGTTCAAAGCTTTACATCCTCAAATCTTGTTCTTCACTTCAACTTGAGCCTGCGTGGTCGTCTTCGGGAAGGCTACCGGGTTGACGGGATATTTGACAAATAATGGCGGCACTACTTATGAAGATATAGGATTGATTGACCAATTCTATTTCACAAATACCATCATGGATAACCTATTTGTCTCGGATGCCGATTATTTGGAAAACAACTTGCTTTACTGTATTGGGACAAGGGGTACTTTGTTCAAGCTGAAATACGAGGAGTGAATGGGTAAATTGTTGGCTAATTTCGGCGAAACTCAGCGTCACACCGAAACTATACTTTCCTACTCTACCACCTCCTCCTGCATCCGCAGCTCAAACTTCCCATCCAGGAACTTGATTTCCAGGTTCCGGCGGTACTTGAACCACGAGACGATTTCCTCGCCGAGGAACTCCCGCCGCCAGCCGCTAAAGGTGTCGTCATCGAAATAGTCCTTGTCGTTCTTCATTTTTTTCAGCACGTTGCGGGGCATGACGATGTGATGGGAGATGCCCTCTTGCAGGCATTTGTAGCGTACCAGCAGGTCGAGCATTTCCATGAGGATGTCTTGCTTGGGGTTGTCGCTGTTGTCACGGGGGAGGCGGTTGAGCACGTCCTTTTCCTGCTGCGTGGCGGGGCGCTCGTACATGTCCACGAACTGCCGCCCGAACTTCCCGATGACGCTGTCCGGCAGGCGGCGGTCGCCTTGCAGGGCCTCCAGGCCGGAGTGCACGGCCCGCACGATGGCGCTGATGTATTTGCTCGGCAGCACCATTTCACGGGAGTGGTTGCGGCGCTGCGCCTCCTCGGTGCGCCAGAGCGTGAGGCGAAGGAGGAATATCTGCTCCCGGCGGCGCAGGCTCTTGATGATATTGCTTTCGAGCACCTCCCGGTAGGGGTCCTGCTCGTAGGTGGCAGGGTCTTCGAGCATCCGGAACTCGTCGTAGGCCCAGGCGAGGCGACCAGTTTTTTCCAATTGTTCGGTGATTTGTTTCCAAAGTTCGTAGAGGTGCACCACGTCGTGCAGGGCGTAGGTAAGCTGCTTTTGTTGGAAGGGGCGCTTCTCCCAGTCGGTGACGGTGTAGCCCTTGCTCACTTCGATGCCCAGTTCGCTTTCCACCAATTTGCTGAACCCGACGGGGTGCTTGTAGCCGATGAACGAGGCCGCCAACTGCGTATCGAAGGTATTTCGGGGAAGGATGCCATAGTGGGTATTGAACAAGCGGTAGTCGTTGTCGCCAGCGTGCACGATTTTGAGCACCCGCTCGTCCACCAGCAGGTCAATCACGGGCTGTATGTCCTTGACCTTCAGGGGGTCCAGCAGGTAGTAGCCGTTTGGTGTGCCGATTTGGATGAGGCAAATCAGCGTCAGGAAGCGCTTCTCGCCGATGAACTCCGTATCGAAGCACATCCACTCAATGCCTTGGTTTTCCTTTACGAACTCGGCGAGCGCCGCTGGGGTCTCAATCAATTTATACGTTGCTCCTACATCAGGCATATTCAGCAAAGGTTTGGAGGTGTGGCACGAGTTAGGAGGTAACTTGAAGTTAACTCCTCAATGATTCGTGAAGGTTTCAGGTTTCAGGTTTCAGGGGGATTCATGCCTAAATGAAATTGAATAGTCATTTTTTAAAAGACTTTGGTATGAAATCAAACCTAATAATAATGACTAATGCAGACATTCCCTGAAATCTGAAACCTGAAACCTTTATGAACCATTTGGACTTACTTATTCGCAAAAAAAGCCGCTTTGTTTCGCTGCGCAATATTGTACAGCCAATCGGCGATTTTCTCGGATAAAAATCTCGGCGAAGATAGAAACTCTGTTTGCGATGCAAAGAAAATTGTGATACTTGCGAGCGGGAAGGTTTAGGAGGTTTAGAGGGTTTAAATTTCCCACGGCCCCCAAACTAAACCTTCTAAACCTCACAAAACCTTCTAAACCTTCCAAACCTAAAAGAATGTCGAAAAAACTCTTCATCACAGGCGCATCCGGCTTTCTTGGCTGGCAGGTCTGCCAACACCCACCGGCAGGTTGGCGGCTGGTGGGCAGCTACCTCGGCAATGCGGCGGGGCTATTTCCAAAAACCGAAGCCCTGCAACTCGATTTGACGAACCGGGACGAGGTCTGGCGCAGCATCAAAGCCACTAATCCCGATGCCATGCTGCACCTGGCCGCCGCATCGAACCCCGCCCATTGCGAAGCAAACCCCGAAGCGGCACGGCTGCTGAACGTGGAAGCCACGGCTTGGCTGGCGGAGTTCTGCGCCGAGCGGCGGTGCAAATTCCTGTTCACTTCCAGTTCGCAGGTGTATGACGGGGGCACTTCACCGCACAGCGAGGCCCCTACCCCATCGCCCCAGAACGAGTACGGTCGGCAGAAGCTGGAAGCGGAAGGCAGGGTGGCGGAAATACTGCCCTCTGCGGCCATCATTCGGGTGGCGGTGATGTACGGCATGGCTGGCCCCGGCAACCAAAACTTCCTGCAGCAATGGTTGGCAACTTGGCGGCGGGACGAAGCGGTGACGGCTTTTTACGATGAAATTCGCTCGTTTTTGAGCGGTCGGTCAGCGGCGGATGGATTGGGATTGCTGTTGGAAAAAGGGGCGGAAGGCATTTTCAACCTTGGTGGGGCGACTGCCATCAGCCGTTTTGAGTTTGCGGAATTGGTTGCTCAAGTATTTGGTTTGCCTACGGCAAAAATCAACCGAAAATCGCAGCAGGAGGTGGAACTTAGCTCATTTCGGCCTGCTGACTTGAGCATGGATTTGCGGAAAATAAAGGAGCTGGGCTTTGTGCCAAAGCTGCCGATGGAAGGGTTAAGGGCGTTGGTGTAGTATCGGCCCAACGAAAGCGCTGCCGACACTGCACCTGCCAAGCTAAAAAATATAAAGCCCCCTAAAGGTGAGGAAATAACTTACCAGCGAGTTTAGGCCTGGTTCGTGCTTTTTGTTGTTGTATAACTTGTTCAGCGACTGGGACCAACTGGCCCCGAAGCCAAAATGCTTGCTCAGAAAAATAT
>JANPLH010000097.1:0-16643 GCA_031426435.1 Saprospiraceae bacterium
CCGAAACCGACCCAGCAATCCAAGCCGGGCGATTGGTGATGGAACTGCACCCTTGGTATGGTTCTGCTGCATTGATGAAACTGACAGAAATTCATGAATCGCTTCCCTCAAAGCAGTTTTGAAACTATCTTGCGCCGCCAAAATCAGCAACGTATCAACATGAGTAAAAAACCCGCCAAGCCCATTCGCCCACAAGCGGCACCACCGAAGCCGAAGCAGCCTGCTTTCAACCCTGCCCGCTTCCTTGACCGCCCATCCACCGCCACCGAGCAGGATGCTTTTTATAGGAAGATATTCTTGGGTCTTAGTGCCGCTATCTTATTGATAACCATTGTTTTAGCCATTGGGAGCGGCATCAATGGCGACGATGAGTACCAGAACGACTACTCCACCAAACTCGTCAACTACTACTCGTCGATGGGTGCCGACAGCTCCGCCCTTTACATCGAAAAAGGCAAGATGCACTACTACGGCGGCTTCTTCGACATCGTGACGGGCTTCGCCAACAAGGCGCTCGGCTATGAAGTGGCCGATGCAGGCTATCATTCCGTGCGCCACTTTTTCAATGCCATTTTCGGGTTTTTGGCCATGCTTTTTACGGCCTTGTTGGCCAAGGAAATCGCAGGTTGGCGGGCGGGCATCCTCACGCTGCTGTTCATGTTCCTCTCGCCCCGCTTCCTCGGCGATTCGATGATGAACCCCAAGGACATCCCCTTTGCCGCAGGCTACGCCATTGCGCTTTATTATATGGCGTTGTTTTTCAAACAAATGCTGCCCCAAACCCCTAACAGGGCTTTATGGAAAACGGCGCTCGGCATCGTGCTGGGCATCGCTTTGGCCATAGCCACAAGGGCGGGCGGCCTGCTCTTGGTGGCTTTCCTTTTCCTTTTTGCTGGCTTGGATTTTTTGATGAAAAACGGGTTTGGTGGGTTAAAATCCAATGGTAAATTAGTGGGGAAATACGCCGCTTGGAGCATTGGAATCGCAGTCGTTGGCTATGGTTTGGCGCTGTTGTTTTGGCCATTTGCGCTGCAAGCGCCCATCAGCAATCCCTTGGAAGCCCTGGGCGAATTCTCGAAGCTCGGCGTCAAAATCCGGGTGCTTTTTCAGGGTGAAAACCTGATGTCAGACGAAACGCCCTGGAATTATGCCCTTGAATGGATTTGGCGCACCATACCCATTTTCACGCTGTTAGGCTTCGCTGGCGGGCTTGTTTTTCTGGGTCTTTTTTTCAAAAAATACCAACCGCTGCGGGTGTTTATTGCAGTATTTGCAGCGCTGTTTCCGCTGTTTTACATCATTTACAAAGACAGCATTTTGCACGACGGCTGGCGACACTTGACCTTTGTCTATCCAACCATGGTAGTGATTGCAGCATTGTTTTTCGTTGAAATGGAGGCCATGCTCGCCGGCAACAAGGTAGGTAAAATGGCCATTTACGCAGTTGTTGGCCTTTTACTGGCAGAGCCAGCTTTGTTCATTGCCCGCAATGTCAAGTATCCTTATGTTTATTTCAATCCAATCAGCGGGGGCGTCAGCAGCGCATTCGGCGAGTTTGAAACGGATTATTGGGGCGTGAGCGTAAAACCTGCGATTGACTGGCTGGAGGCACAGGACAAGATAAGCCCAACGATGAAGGACACAGTGACGATTGGCACCTCTTTTTCCTACATAGGCCATAAATACGCTGACAAAAAATATGGCGGCAAAGTAATCGTCAAGTACACCAAGTTTGCCAACCGATACGAACAAACCTGGGACTATGGCATATTCCCTTCCCGATATATAAAAGGGACACATCTTCGGGCAGGCACTTGGCCCAACAAGCGAACCATTCATACAATCACCGCCAATGGCGTCCCGCTGACAGCCATAGAGCAAGGCGGCGGCCCTGTTTTCGATGGTGAAAAAGCCTTGAAAGCGCAGGATTTTGCAACTGCCATCACTGCCTTTGAAGCCGAGACCAAGCAGTATCCAGACAATGAATCGGCGTGGCTGAAATTGGCAATTGCTTATTTGAATTTGGGCAAAACGGCAGAGGCTAAGGCTGCTGCTACCAAGTCTATTGAGGTGGCTCCGGGTAATACATCTGGCTTGTTTTACCGGGGCTTGGCCGGGTTGTATGGTAGCGACCTTGCAGGTGCTGCCAATGATTTCAGGGAGGCCATCAAGTCGGATGCGGATATTTTGCCCTCCATTAAAAATGCTTATGAGCAATTGGCCAAGAACTATGAAGGGCAAGGAAATGCAGCAGTTGCGCAGCAATTGAGGGAGGCGGCGAAGAATTTGTGATTGGATTTCAGCCCAATTTTGACTAATTTTGTTATTCTAAAAATCAATTTTATGACCATTGAACTTCGCAAATTCCATCTTATTGAAATGATTATGGCCATCAGGGATGAAACGCTTTTGGACAAGTATGAAGAAAATTTGAGGAAAGCGAGAATCGAGGCTTATGAAACTTCGCTCAAACCCATGTCCATTGAGGAGTATCGGAAGCGAATAATAGAAGCCGAGGAAGATATCAAAGCTGGAAGGTGCATTAGTGTTGAGGATTTGCAAAAAGAAATGGAAAATTAGTGGAGCCCGATGCAAATCAAATTCACACATCAAGCGAAGGACCGATTGAATAGTATCTATCAATACTATTTGGATAAAGGATTAAGAAAAATTGGTCGAAACATTCGTTCCAAAATAATTTCAAAAACTTTGATTTTAAAGGAGTTTCCAAACTCAGGCCCTGAAGATGAATATGCTAAGTTATTGGGCTTGCCGTGTAGGTATTTAATCGAGGGCGATTATAAAATTCTTTATCGGGTTGAAACTAATGAGGTGTTCATTTTAGACATTTTTGACACTCGCCAAGACCCAGCAAAAATGAAACTTTAAACACCTCTCGTATAAAGTATGAATTATAAACTCCTTTTCACTACCTACCGCAACCGTTATCTTTTCATTCGTGAAAACTTGGAGAAGTTTGGCTCCCCTCGGAAATTCGACCAGGCACTGAACCTTGGCACTGGCGAGGGCGACTATGACCCAATGATAGCCGCTGCCTGTGCAAAACTCATCGCTTGTGACATCAACGAAAACGATGTGGCCTTTGCCAAAAGCATGAACGCCGAAGTGCCCAATTTGCAGTATAATATCGAGGATGCCCTCAACCTCAGCTTCCCATCCAATACTTTCCAATTAGTGACCAGTGTGGACGTAATGGAGCACGTAGGCAAACCGCAGCGCATGACCGAAGAAATCGCAAGGGTTTTAGCCCCGGGCGGTTTGGCCTTCATCACTTTTCCCCAAATCAATTTTCCCTGGACTTATGACCCCATCAACCGCCTGCTCGGAAGGCGGGCAATTGCGCAAGGGGCTTATGCCTTTGGCCATGAGTACCTCGTTGACCCTGTTGCTTTTCGGCAATGGGCAGAGCAATACGGCTTGGAAGTTTTGGTAGAAAAAAACCTGAGCGGCTACCTTATCGCCTTTTTGGAAATGTACTGGACAGGGCTGATTCAGCGGCTTTTTAAAGAAAATGCGGGCAATGTTTCCGGCGAAGCCGAAAAAAAAGTGAAGTTGCGCCCATCCGTCAACGAACCTGCACTGACATTTTTGACCGATGCCATCATAAAACTTGATTACGCCTTATTTGGCAAATCAAAATATTCGGTCGGCAAAGGGTTCGTGGTGCGGAAAAAGTAAAACAGAAAACTATCTAAGTCAAACGATAAAAATGGACATCCAATCACTTCGCAACGATACACCGGGCTGTGCCCTTCACAACCATTTGAACAACGCCGGGGCCAGTCTTCAGCCGCAGTCCGTAATCAATGCGGTTCAGAATTATTTGGCAAAAGAAGCCCTGCACGGCGGCTATGAAATGGCTGCCTTATTTACCCAGGAGATTGAGGGCTTTTACGATGCGACGGCCCGATTGCTCAACGCAAAACCCCATAATATCGCCTTTGCCGGGAGCGCCACCGATGCCTATTTCAGGGCCTTGTCATCCATCCCATTCGAGCCGGGCGATGTGCTGCTCACTACTGACGACGACTATGTTAGCAACCAAATTGCCTTCCTTTATTTGCAAAAAAGGATGAAAATCAAGCTTTTGCGTGCCGCAAAGCTGCCGGAAGGCGGCGCTGACCCGCAATCCATGGAAGAGCTGGTAGAAAAGCACCGTCCACGACTGGTGGCGGTTACTCATGTGCCTACCAACTCTGGCCTTGTGCAAGATGTAGAGACCATTGGGCAGCTTTGCAGGGAGCGGGATATTTGGTACCTTGTAGACGCTTGTCAGTCCGCAGGGCAGATGCCATTGGACATGGCCAAAATCGGTTGCGATTTCCTTAGCGCTACCATGAGGAAATGGCTTCGTGGGCCTCGTGGGGCCGGGTTCTTGTATGTTTCTGACCTTGCACTCGGCGCAGGCTTTGAACCCGTTTTCCCAGATATGGCAGGGGGTGTATGGGAATCAGCGGACAGTTATCGGCAAGAAACAAGTGCCAAACGATATGAGCAATGGGAAAAAAACTATGCCCTCGTCCTCGGCTCCAAAGTGGCCATTGAATATGCCATGAAGCTGGGACTGGAGAATATTGAGCAGGAAGTTTCAGCATTGTCCGACTACGCCCGAATCCAACTTTCAAGCCTGAAAGGTGTTCGTGTTTTGGACAAAGGCAGCAGGAAATGCGGCATCGTGACTGCTTTTTTTGAAGGTAAAACGCCTGCCCAAATCAAAAAGGCGCTGGACGACGCCAATATACATGCGGGCATTGGCACCACCAGCAACGCTATTATTGATTTCACACAAAAGGGCGTAGATTGGGCATTGCGAATTTCGCCACATTATTACAACACAAAACAGGAGGTTGATGAAGCCATCAGTGCGCTTCGTAAGATTTCATAGTTTTGAATCCAAATAGCTTTAAAATGGAAGGATTTCAATATTTCCCATCGGAAACAAGGGTCTGGATTTACCAATCCAGCAAGCCCATTGATGCAGAAAAGGTGCCTGCACTCCGTTCGCTCGTCAACCAATTTGCTCAAAGCTGGGTGAGCCACAACCGACAATTACGGGCACACGGCGATGTACTGTATGACCGTTTCATCCTATTGGCCGTTGACGAAAGCCAAGCTGATGCCAGCGGATGCTCCATTGACAAGAGCGTCCACTTCTTGAAACAGTTAGAAGCCCAATTGGGAGTTGACCTTTTTGACCGCATGAACTTTGCCTGGCAAGATGGCGATGCCGTGAAAACAGCCCCCAGCACCGAGTTTTCAGCGCTTTACCAATCCGGCGAAATCAATAGCGATACCCTTGTTTTCGATAACTTGGTCAAGACAAAAGGCGAATTGGAAGAAAACTGGCTAAAGCCGCTCAACAAAAGCTGGCACAAGCGGTTCGTTTGATGGTTTCATGGCTTCATTGACTTATGGCTTCATTGTTTGTGGGTTAGCCGGATTGTCAATGTAACCATGAAGCAATGTAACCATGAAGCAATAGATACCATGTTCGGAAAAGTAAAAAAATGGCTGGGCATTGAAGGGGTAAAAGTCGAGTTGCTTTTACCTGAAATGGCCTTTGAGGAAGTTGGTGCTGTAAGCGGCCAATTGGTGTTTCATTCCAAAAATGAGCAGGTCGTCAGGTCTGTGAACCTGAAAATGATTGAAAAATACAGCCGGGGCCGTGGTAAAGATAAACTGGTGGACGAGTACCTGCTCGGCGAAATCAACCTGGAACAACGCATTGTTGTACCTGCTGATGATCCACTTGGCGTGGATTTCACGCTCCCTTTCAAGATGCAAAAATCAAATGTGGATGATTTTGGTGACAAAAACTTCTTGACAGGCAGATTGGTTTCTTTTGCTAAAAAGCTGCAAGCGGTCAATTCGGATTACCGCATCGAAGCAGAAGCTGACGTGGAAGGCACGGCATTGAATCCATTTGATAGAAAGTCCATCAAATTAGTGAAAAAGTAACATCCTCAACCTATAGTCGGGTACGGTCCAAAAACAGTAAGCCGGTAACGAATTGCGTCGTTACCGGCTTATTTGTTGAGAATTGAATCTCGTCTATGTCGTTTGCCTTTCTATGAAAGGCGTACATGTAGTTAGAGTTGGCTTCTCATAAAGTTCACATGGCCAAAGGCTCCCCTTTGGTCGTAGTTGGAATTGACGTTCAAGCCAGTAATCGAATAGTGTTTCCGTGGTTCATGCTCTGCTTGTACCGCCTTTTTGGCAACAGCCTTATTGGCTGCAATCGTCAGCTTGGAAATCAGGGCAGTTAGCTTTTTTGACTTTACATTATCCATAGCGCACGGATTTTAAGAGTGAGAAAATGGTTTAAAGAAAACAATTCAAATTCGCTATTGGATATGTCTATGGGCATTCTTAATGGCGCAAAGTTAGATAGAAACCTAATTGCTTGTCACTTTCATTTCGTAAATTTTGCGAAGCACGAAAAATAAATAGATAAAATGGCCAATCAACCATCCCCCAATCTATTGTTTCATTTTTTTCAGTAAAGTCACCGATGATGCAAAGTTAAATTGGTTGTTACTACAAGAATTCTCTGCTACTCGTCCTTGTTTTGCAACTGTTCACCACTAAAATTGGTGATTGCACTCCCGTTTACGTCGCCTATCTTGATGCCAATGAAGTCAAGATTTGTTATGTCTTGTGTGACTTCATTGACAATAATGGACTCTGGGAATGCTTCTTGAAATGGATTCAATGGGTTTGGAAAGGTATATGCCGCATCCACGAACCGCCAAGCGTAGTTGTTGGGGAAGTCATCATTGATTTGCAGAATGAGCTTTCTAATTTCAACGAGGTCAAAAGTAGTGACGGCCCCTGAGTTGTTGGCGTCGGCTGCAATGATTTTATAGGGCGTATCCAATGTGTCAGAACCGAGAATGTGCCTGCGAATGAGCACCATATCAAAGGTAGAGACGCCATTGGAGGGGAGAGTGTCCAATACTGGCGTAATGATATAATCATCACCACTTACAATACCTGCCAAATAATCCCCAGTACTGTTGGAATAAACGGCTTGAACGAAGTCATTTGGATTTGCTATCAGCACCCTTACATTCTTAATATCTGGCCCAACATCGGTTTCTATCTTACCACCGAGCACAGGGTCGCAGTCACAATTTCCGACTGTGGATTGCACAATAAGGTTAGTTTGGCAATGGCTAACATTGCCCACTTCATCAGTTGCCCAAACGTCATACGGCTGTTGACCTATTTCACAAGCTCCAAGACTTAGCACGAAAACTACACTGTTTTCTTCAAATGAAAACGTAAGGTTGTTATCGCAATTATCGGTAGCTGAGAGCATCAAATCTGAAGCAAAAACTTCTACTGAACAAGTTTGACCCAAATCAATCAGCAACATGTTCTTGCAAGTTATCAAGGGGGCAAGTGTGTCAAACACCTCAAAAGTGCTGCTGCAAGTTTGCATTTTCCCGCACTCATCCGTCACTTTGTACGCCACCGAATATTGCCCTGGCAAAACACTTACCGGAGCTCCCAAGGTTGTACCAAGGCTTCCTGAAACAGTCACCAACAACTGGTTGCCACAACCTTCCACTACTGGAGTAGGCACCAAAAAATTGGCAGAGCAATCAATTTCATTCACATATTTGTCAGGGATATCACAACCATTTGGAAAGCTGACAGGAGCGCTGTTGTTGATATGGATTACCTGTGTGTAGGAAATTTGACCATCGCCATTGTCCCGAAATCTTCTGGTAGAAACCAAGCTGTCTGAACCTACCTGCGACCCTTCGTAGGCACAGGCATTGGTGGCATACCAGGTCCGAAGTACATTGTAACAACCTCCACTGCCCGCAGACTCAATCATGTCTGAAAAAGTGACAGAAACGTTTTCGCAATTGATGGAGAAAAGTTGTGGCTCTGGCAGGTTGGCCTGCGCTGGCGTTACACAAAGCGAGGTATCGGGTGGAAAGGATGCCTCGAAATTGGACAAATGCTGCACGGTAACCAATTGCTCACAGCTAATAGTGTCTGCTTGGTTGTTTGCGGTAATGGTTCTGATGAACAAACCATTTCCACAAGCATCCACATCTACTGAGTCAGATTCTGAGATGACGAAGTTGCAGTTTTGATGAAAGGTTGGTAGCCCAAGCGTTGCAAGCACTTGGAAGTTGTTGGACTGGATGGCCGGCGAAATGACTGAAAAGTAATGGTCGCAACTAATCGTATCATTGGCAGGACAGGCGACCAAAGACTCTTCCATAATCCGAAGCAATAATGTCTGCGTGGAATCATTGCCACAGTCGTCCACAAAATTGTAGTCTATATAATAGTCGCCGGGCAAGGTATCTGGATGAACCCAAACACCATTGTCGGTGAAATTACCCCAAGGAGTTACCATCGAAAAGTCATAACTTGAGCATTCAGAAACAAGCGTTGCCGAAGGCAAAAAAACCGAGTCAACACAGCCTCCCGACAAGCTGAAGTAAAGAGTGTCAGTGATTTCAAACAGCGGAGGCGATTCGTCAAGCACTATTATCGTTTGCGTATCACGCCTACTCTGTGCATTGCAAAGGTTCACGACTGACCAAGCCCTTTTTATCCGATAGGAATCGCCACAAAGCTGGGTCGTTTGGTCAACATAGGTGATGGCAAGTTTGCAATGAGTGCTTGCATTGGATGGGAAATTGGCCACTTCAGGCCACCCGGTAATTTCCGGATGGGTTGTTTGTACGAGGTTGAGCGAATCGCTGCAAGCAAGTGCCGGGTTGGCAACGCCATCGTAATCTGGCGGAAATTGAACAGCGTTCACCGAAAACCGTTTGGCCGTAATGATATGGCTGCAGGAGGTTTGGCTGCCATTTGGCGAAACTGCCACGAAAGTCCGCATAATTTGAAAAGCAATCGAGTCAGGGCATTGCGAGGCGGTAAAAGCATCCGAAAAAGTGATGTCTACCGCATCAAAGCAGCCCGTAAGTATTGGCCCACCGATATGGCTGGTATCGGTAGGTTCGTTGCAAAAAATGTTCTTGTTCGGCGGGCAGGTAATGGATGCTGGTTCGCCGCCGCTCACAACCATAATCGTTTGGCAGGAATGCCCGGTTTTATCATTGGTCACTTGCAAGTTAAAGGCTTGGTTTACTTGTGTGGCATTGATGACAGCATCCACCCACTGATTATTTTCATTGAGGATTTCGATAGAATAATCCTGGTTGCAAATGGTATAGTTTGGGTTGAGGGCATCATCGGCGGTTACCACATGCTCACATTCACCGCCCAAAGAAACCGACACTTGCGACGGACAATTGAAATTGGTTGAGTTGAAGGCAACAATGGTCACTTCAAAATCGCAGGTATGGAAGTTTCCATTGGCATCCGTAGCGGCCAAGGTAACAGCAGTGGTGCCCGTTGGCAAAAAAGTGCCCTGAAATGGAAAGAAAACGGGGTCGAACAATGGAATGGTGGAACTCCAATCCAAGCTGTCGTAGTTGATGGAAATGGTGCAAAGGTTTGCAGGAAGTTGAATCGTATAATCATTAGGGCAAGTCAACACCTGCGAGCGCAATGGTGCAAGCCCTAAAAAAACGAATCCAAGAAAGGTCAAAATCGCCTTAAAATGCGTACGTTGCCAAGGAGTTTTAACGTAAACCGGTGTAGTCATGGGACATTGATTTTACTTATCAGTTTTCTCGAAAAGACTTCGCCCAATACGGGCTTGTCTACCTATTGTTGATAGTCCTTATTTTTTATGAAATGTCCTTAACAAAGATTGGTTAAAAAACTAAAGAACAGTGGTGAGGAAATGGAGCGAAGCACAGTTGTTTTGAAAAACGTGGCAATTTATAACAATTTCCCAAAATGCAGCATTTTTCAAGCCAAAAATCCTTGTATCAGGGTATTGTAAGCCGCAACATTGTCTTCTCATTTTAGTTTTGGCGAAAAATCCATTTCTTCGCAGCTTTTTAAGGAAAACAACCGTTGAAACAAGAATTTCACTGCCCCAATCTTGAATAGTTGCAAGGCAATAAAATCAAACAATCAAATCATGGAATACAATCCTCGTGAAATTGAGCAGAAATGGAAAAAGTGGTGGGCCGAAAATGAGGTTTACAAAGTTTCCAACGATTCGACCAAGCCGAAATACTATGTGCTCGACATGTTCCCCTACCCTTCTGGTGCAGGGCTTCACGTTGGCCACCCGCTCGGCTACATCGGTTCCGACATTTACGCTCGTTACAAGCGCCAGCAAGGCTATAACGTGCTGCACCCGATGGGCTATGACGCTTTCGGCCTGCCTGCCGAGCAGTACGCCATTCAAACGGGGGTTCATCCCGCCAAGTCTACTGCCACCAACATCGGTCGTTATCGGGAGCAATTGGACAAAATCGGGTTCAGCTTCGACTGGAGCCGGGAGGTGCAGACCTGCGACCCAAAATACTACAAATGGACGCAGTGGATTTTCCTACAGCTTTTTGAGCACTGGTACTGCAACGACTCCAATAAGGCGCACTCCATCAAGCATTTGACCGAAGTATTTGAATCGGAAGGCAACGCACGAGTGAATGCCGCCACTACACAGGAGGCCATTTTTTCTGCTGCGCAATGGGTTGCCATGTCGCCCAAGGAAAAGGACGACGTGCTGATGAACTACCGCCTCGCCTACCGAAAGACGACCTACGTCTGGTGGTGCGAAGACCTCGGCACCGTACTTGCCAACGATGAGGTTAAGGATGGGGTAAGCGAGCGGGGCGGCTACCCTGTGGAGCGCAAGCCAATGCTGCAATGGAGCCTCCGCATCACAGCTTATGCCGACCGCCTTTTGGGCGACCTTGACACAGTGGATTTCAGCGATGCAATGAAAAAGATGCAGTCCAACTGGATAGGCAAATCGCAGGGGGCGCAATTGTTTTTCCAGTTGGACGAACCCAATCACCAATCACCAATCACCAATCACCAGCTGGAAATCTTTACCACCCGCCCCGACACTATTTTCGGTGCAACATTCATGGTAATTGCACCAGAGCACGATTTGGTGAAGCAAATCACGACACCGGAACAAGCCAAGGAAATAGCTGATTACTTAGCTTACGTGAACACCCGCAGCGAGCGTGACCGCATGTCCGAGACCAAGGAAGTGTCAGGTGCGTTCACGGGAGCTTATGCTTTGAATCCGTTCAACGGCGAGAAAATCCCCATCTGGATTGCCGAGTACGTGCTGAAAGACTACGGTACCGGGGCCATCATGGCCGTGCCTGCCGACGACGAGCGGGACATGCGATTTGCCAAAAAATTCAAACTCCCCATCGTCGAAATCATTGACAAAAGCATGTACCCTGGGGCTACCATTGAAGACAAGCAGGGCAAGATGATAAACTCCGACTTCCTCGACGGAATGGAGGTCATGGATGCTATTGAAAACGTATTGCAGCGCATAGAAGCAATGCACATTGGCACCCGCAAAATCAATTTCCGCTTGCGGGACGCCATCTACAGCCGACAGCGCTACTGGGGCGAGCCGTTCCCCATTGCCTACGATACTGATGGCGTGGCACACCCGCTTCCCTTCGAGGAACTGCCACTCGAACTGCCAGAACTTGACGATTTCAAGCCCGCCTCTGGCGCAAAATCACCCTTGGCCCGTGCTGAAAACTGGGTCAACTTCAAGCCCGGCTGGCGGCGGGAGACGGACACCATGCCTGGCTTCGCTGGCTCCTCTTGGTACTTCCTGCGGTACATGGACGCCAACAACGAAACTGAATTTGCTTCGCAAAAAACCCTCAATTACTGGCAAGATGTGGACCTGTACGTGGGCGGCACGGAGCACGCCGTAGGCCATTTGATGTATAGCCGTTTCTGGCATAAGTTCTTGTACGACAAGGGTTTAGTGCCGACGAAGGAGCCGTATAAGAAACTAATGAACCAAGGGATGATTCAGGGCAAATCTGCCGTGATGGAAGTAAGGTTTGATAGTGGTCGTATCCTTGAATTGCACGTGCCGGTTAGCTTGGTGGACGATGAATGGCGCATTTCGTTGGAGAAGTTTTCGGGCATACAACTTACCGATAACCGCTTTGAGCAAATTGACCCAAGCTCGCATTTAACGGTCGTAACCGATGAAGATGGCACTCAGCACATTCCACTTTCGCAACGGGTAGAGAAAATGTCGAAGTCCCTGCACAACGTCGTCAACCCCGACGAAATGGTGGAACGATACGGCGCCGACTGCTTCCGCATGTACGAGATGTTTCTCGGCCCCATTGAACAGGCCAAGCCTTGGGACACGAAGGGCATCAGCGGTGTATCTGGGTTCCTCCGCAAGCTGTGGATGTTGTTTTACGAAGAACAAACTGGCAAGTACCTCGTCAACGATGCCGAACCGACCAAGGAAGAACTGAAAGTGCTGCACACTTGCATCAAGAAAGTGCAGGAGGACATCGAACGCTTTTCTTTCAATACCTGCGTGAGCGGGTTCATGATTTGTGTCAACGAATTGCGCAGCATGAACTGCTCCAAGCGGGCCATTTTGGATGAACTGGTGCGTTTGATTGCCCCCTTTGCGCCGTTCACCGCCGAGGAGCTTTGGCATCTATTGGGCCATGAAACCACCGTATGCGAAGTAGCCTATCCGGTTTTCAATGCTGCACATTTGGTACAGGACTCGATTTCATACCCTGTCAGCATCAATGGCAAAAAGCGTGATTTGGTGGACTTGCCCGCTGGTATGTCCGTACCGGATTTGGAGAAAGCCGCACTTGAGCTGGATTCCGTGAAAAAATGGCTGGAAGGCCAAACCGTGAAGAAAGTGGTGGTGGTGCCCGGGAGGATGATAAACATCGTGGTTTAATTAGGCTTGGCGAGTCTGTTGAGAGGTCTTGATGGATGAAAATTGCTTTTTCATCGAAATGGCATCAACTAACATCAAATCCCTTGGTAGCCGACTAAACTTTTCGATTGGCTTTTTGCTTTTCGTTTTGAATGTTTTGATTGCTTTTGATTTCACATCAATTAATGTCACATTCGCCTAAACGAAATGCCTTCCCAAACGATAGGCGTCACCCATCTTAAAGGAAAAATTTACGTGAACAACAGCACCTTCACCATCCACGAAAAAGAGGAAATCCGCAAGTATTTCAGCCTTCCATTGGAACAGCTTGACCTCGAATCCTTTCGCAAGGCGCACCGGGAGCTGCGTGCCAAGTACCACCCCGACAATTTTGAACACCTTGACAATGAGGCCGTTAAGGAAATGGCGACGGAGAAATTCCAAGTCATTGAGGCATTGGCCGTTAGGGTCGAAGCCTATCTTTCAGGCGAAAAACCAGCGGCACCTACCTACGACAGCAACGTGGAAGAATACCTACGACCCGATGCTCTTTTTGTTGGCAAGCGCCTGAAAATCGAAATCCTTACTGCTGATAAAGACCTGAAATACCACCTGTTTGGCACCTATTACCGCTGGTTACAAATGGGTGACAGTTTCAAAATCCCGGACACGGGCGGCGGCATTGTCATTGACGAAGATTACAGCGGGCGGCGCATCGGCTTTCAGGAAAGCGTGCGCATGTACCTGACTTTTGGCGAAGCCGATTCCATAGAAGAAATGGTGAACTGGCTTTATGGTAAAATTCAAGGTCGGGCAAATCGCTTGCTCATCGCTGGTGAGGCAGTGGATATTGATGCGGCGCAAATGGTCAGGGCTATTAAAAAAGAAACAATTTTGCGGATTGGTAACGGGGTTTGAAATTGAGAAATTGAGAAATTGAGAAATTATTGGGGCAAAGACCCAATTTCTAAATTTCCTAATTTCCTAATTTCCAATATCTTGCCCCAAAAAATAGCTGATGCAAGTTACACACCCACCACGTCCGTACGTCCTCGCTGAAACCAACTGGAAGGCCGTTCAAGAAAACCAATTTGAAGTGGCCATCCTCCCTTGGGGCGCTACCGAGGCGCACAACTACCACCTGCCTTACGCCACCGACAATTATCAAAACGAGGCCATTACCGAGGCTGCCGCAAAACTGGCTTGGGAGCGTGGTGCGAAGGTCATCGTGCTGCCAAATATCCCATTTGGCGTGCAGACCGGGCAACTGGACATCGCACTCTGTATGAACATGCTGCCTTCTACGCAGTTGGCCATTTTGAAAGATGTCTGCGACGTACTCGTACGGGCGGGAATTCCGAAATTGGTCATCTTCAATGGCCACGGCGCCAATGAGTTCCGAGCAATGGTGCGTGAGTTGTCGTTCTTTTATCCGCAGCTTTTTACTTGTGCCCTCAACTGGTTTAAGGTCGAGAACAAGCAGGGCTATTTCACCAATTTGGACGGCGACCATGCCGACGAATTGGAGACGAGCGTCATGCTCGAAATACAGCCAAACTTGGTGATGCCACTGAGCGAAGCAGGCGATGGTTTTACCAAAAAATGGAAGTTCAAAGGTGCCCAAGAAGGTTGGGTAACGGTGCAGCGGGATTGGACGCAAGTGACGAAGGACACAGGTGCTGGCAACCCTTATGAAGCTACCGTGGAGAAGGGCCGCCGTTACTTGGAAGTCGTTCTTTCAAAAGTCGCCGACTTCTTCGTTGATTTGGCAGAGACGCCGAGGAGCGAGTTTTATAAATGATTGAAGGAATTGTTAGATTGTTGGATTGTTAATAGCTCATCAACAATCCAACAATCTAGCAATCTAGCAATTTAACAATCTAACAACCCTCAATTCCTAACTGGGTTTGCATAATAGGCTGGCAGTTCCTTCCGCTCTTTTAGTAGCAAGCAATAAGGGTTGCAGCCTTCGGTGTTTACCAAGTTTTGTAGCATTTTAGGCATTGGTTCATGCTCAACGGCAAAGCTTGGTGCCTTCCCAAGATTGTTGACGAACCAAACACCAACCACCAGAACAAACATGGCAGCAAGGGCAGTGGCCCAACGCATGAGAACCACTCTACCTTGTTCTTTGGGCTGACTGTCGAGCTTACGCTCCAAGTTTTGCCAAGCATGAGGCGATGGCTGCACAGCGAATTGCTTGCTACTTTCCAGAAACACTGTGAATATGTCTTTTCGAGAGTTCATTTTTTTTATTTTTGGACTATTTCAAATTCTAATTTCCAACCTTTCCAAGTCGCTTTTTCACCAGCTCCTCCATTCTCCCCTTTGCCAAAATCAACTGCGACTTCGAGGTGTTGATGCTGATGCCCAGTTCCTCGGCGATTTCCCGGTGCTTGTAGCCTTCCACCACATAAAGGTTGAAGACAGTACGGTAGCCGGGCGGTAGTTCGTCGAGCAGACCAAGGATTTCCTCAGATTCCAGCCGGTCCACCACGGTGGGTTCTTCGCCGAGGTCAATGTTCGGGTTGATTTCCTCAGCGTGTTTGAACGGGTTGGATTTTCGCAGGTGCATCAGGCATTCGTTAATCATGATGCGGCGCACCCAGCCCTCAAAGCTTCCCTCGAAATTGAACAAATCCAACTTCGTGAGCACTTTGAAAAACCCCTCGACCATCACTTCCTCCGCCGTTGCGGGGTCGTGGACATAGCGCCTGCACACCCCCAACATGACGGGCGCATGGCGCTCGTAGAGCAGCTTTTGTGCTCGTCTGTCCTGCCGTTTGCAGGCAGCTATGAGGTCTTGTTCAGTCAAGCAGTGTAGGCGTTTTGAAGTAAAAAGGATAAAGTAAAACTGAGGTTACGAAATCCTGTAACGTAGGTCGGGATAAAAAAGTGAGAACCTCGCACTTGTTCATTTCCTGACTACAAATTCAAAGATGCAGGGAAAACTCTTTTTGGCGGTTATGCGGCTTTAAATCGTACAGTGGAACCCCAGTTCCGTTGATTAAAATTATGAAATACAGGGCTCAACTTACACCGAAACTGGGGTTTCAGTGTACTTTTGCAAAACTTTAGTTTGAAATGCGCATAGAACACTTGGCCATTTGGACAAAGGACCTCGAAGTCATGCGGTCTTTTTACATGAAATATTTCGGGGCAAGGTCCAACGACTGCTACCATAATCCTACCAAGCAATTCCAATCTTATTTCCTTTCGTTCCCAAAAGGACAGGTCGGCACGGGCTGCCGATTGGAACTGATGCAAAAACCAAACATCCCCGACAGCTTGAACACTGGCGAGGCGACGGGCATCACCCATTTCGCCATGTCCGTCGGTAGTGAAACTGAAGTGAACTGTTTGACTGAACAATTGCGAAGCGACGGCTTTTCTATCGTTGGGGAACCCCGCTGGACGGGCGACGGTTACTACGAAAGCGTGGTGCTGGACCCGGAGGGGAACCGGGTGGAGATTTGTGTATAATAATTAAATCTACCGAATCAGCATGGAAAATAAACCAATAAACATTGATAAGGAAACACTGAAAGCTGATTTGATTCTTCTGATTGAGGAAAAGCCAGAACTTTTTAAAAACCTCATAAAAGAGATTCTAAGAGAAAAAATAAACAAACTTCCTATGGATAAAGATGAGCGCCGAAAAGTCATTGAAAAATTAATTCTTGAAGACTTTCAGGAAATAGGTGACGTTTATCGAGCCTTGGCTTAAATTTTAAACTCAACATCCAGTAACAATTCAACAATGATTCTATCCGACAACCGCTACCACCTCACCAACGGCGTTGACCCCTTGGCCCTCGTT
>JANPLH010000098.1:0-12931 GCA_031426435.1 Saprospiraceae bacterium
AACTTTTGCATGGTTAACCCAATCCAGAAGACTTAACAAAGACTATGAAAAAACGGTTCGCAATAGTCAAAGCATGGTATATATTGCCATGATTAGAATAATGGCTAACCGCTTATAACAGGTTTTAAAACAGTTTCTTAGTCGCAATTGTTCACTTGAGAATGCGGGGGTAAAGCGTACTTACCCGAAAACGACTAAGTAGAAGGCGCAATGCGGGTTTTACTTAATCGTTTTCGATAGTGGAGTAGTTCGCTGGGACAATAATAAACAATATTCATATTGCAGAATAAAAAACTATTAAAAACAACCACAGAAAATGAATCAACAACCTCACTCATTTAAGAATATCGTTTACGGAAGTATAACCGCCGATGGAAATGTCCATATTGGCGATATCATATATAATATTCAAAAAGATTTTCACCACAGCATCTTGTTTCTTAGAATTGATAAAACTGAGGAGGAGCAATACACAGCAAAATTAACCCTCACATCTAAACATAGCGATTCACTAGGTATATCATCCTCCGGTGTTTCCCTTTTGCGTCAAGAGGTCAAGCTTCACATATCCCCTGATATTTTTGAACAGGTCGCGGGTTTTCAAAATGTCCGTCGTTTGGACAATCCCATCTCTCGAAATATAGAATCAACAAATCCATCAACCCTTCATACGGATGAGGAATACCTTGCAGAAACGCTTTTTCAAATTTTTTTCAAGGATGAAATCCGCTCTGTTTGTTGCGACTTTGTAGATTTGCTCGAAAAATCGAAAGTAGAGGAATTACTTCTTGTTATCTCCAGTAATGACCCTGCTATTTCGAATTTGCCATTTGAAACAGTCATGCTTAAGTTTTTCCCACCAAAATTGAATGTGGCTAAGAAAAGCCTTGCGATTAACAATTTTGGAATTATAAGGACGATGGAAAAATCTTTAGCCGGTTTTAATATGCAAGGCAAGCCAAGCGAAGCTGCTCCATTGAAATTATTATTTGTCACCGCTTTGCCTGAAAATTTAGACGAAAATGCGAAAATGCTCGAAGTTGAAGATGAGCAGCGCAAACTTATCGAAGCAATTGGCACATTTGAGGCAACAGGTGGTGAACCTAAAATCGTCATAGAGTTTTTAGATACCGCTTCGTTAGATGAAATCAATCTAGCCTTACGGGAACGCCACCACGATATTGTACATATTAGCGGTCATGGGTCGTACAAAAAAGAAGTCAAACAAGGCGTTTTGCACCTTGAAGATAATGAGTGTAACCATGTTGAGGTCTCCGGTGCAGAATTGGGCGAAAACTTACGCCAACACAAATCTGTCAAACTCCTCATATTAAGCGCTTGTGAAACCGCCATAGTAGGAAATGGTGTAGTAGAGCAGTTGGCAGAATTTGGCGTTCCTGCGCTTGTTGCTATGCGTTTTTCTGTGACAGACGAAAGCGCAAAAACATTTACTACTACTTTTTATGAATCCCTTGCTCAGGGCAAAACTCTCACACATGCCATTGCTCAAGCCCGTGAAGATCTATGGCAACGTCTTGAATTACAACGAAAGAAGCAACCTGACCGCACGCATCTTGCGGAATGGTTTACGCCTGTGGTTTATTTCAATCAATACATTGAAGCCTTAGTGAATATGAAAGCAGTGTATGATTTTCCTCAAGATTTTTACCCCACTAGTGTGATCATTAAAATGGAGGGCGTTTCAAAACTCATTGGCTCAGGATTTATTGGTCGCAAACGGTATTTGAATCAACTAAAGCGTTTGTTTAAAGATAGTAAAAATGTGTGTCTGCATGGCCTTGGCGGCATGGGAAAAACTACATTGGCGGAAGCTTTTGCTAACAACTATGAGAACCATCAATTTAAAGTTATTGATTTCAGGGGAGGAACCAGCATTAATGAGGCAGTTATCATAGAGAAACTTTTAAATCGTTATAAACGCACAAAGCCTGATGAAGACTTATTAGAAGCTGTTGAAAATGATATTAAAAATCCAAAAAAAACACCCATTGATAAATTAAATATTCTGATAAAAGAATACCTTAACCTTAAAAAAAATAAAGTCATTCTACTTTTTGACAATTTTGAAGATGTCCAAACTACGGAAGACGGTGAACAACAACGGGCGATAGGTAGCGGGAGTTTAAAGGATTTTTTAAAATATTTATGCCAACGTGCTCCCGGAAATTACCATATATTATTCACAACACGTTATAAAATCAGTGATTTAGAGGAGGAGGTTGTTCATATAGCCTTAGACAAAATGAGCTATGCCGAACAATATCGCATGGCTAATTACTCCGAAATACTGAGAGGCATCCCAATGACAGAGCGCATAGATATGATACGTCGTCTTGACGGACATCCGCGTGCTTATGCCTTTTTAGAAGCTTTATTCAGTAAAGACAGATTATTGGATTTAGGGTCATTAATAGGAAAGGTAGAGACCCAGGTATTTGAAAATCTTTTGTTGTCTAAAATTTACGAAAGGCTTTCGGCCGAGGAACAGCGTGTTTTGCAAATGGCCGGGTCGTGCATTACCCGCACGCCGTTGGCTGCTTTATCTTTTATCGGTGGTGATACAGAAGAAGCTTTATTGCCTGTTTTAAGATCGTTGGACGATTGGTCTTTGTGCTTTTTGGAAAAAGACAACCGTTTCGAGGTGCATCGCTTAACACGGGAGTGGTTGGCCCAAAATAAGACATCTTCGGAAAAAATTAAGGATTGGGCATTAAAAGCCGGAAGGTATTATTTAAATTTAAAAAATGAAAATGATACTCTTAAAATTGATGAAGCCATCCTAGCCAAAGATTATTTTGAAATGGCTGAAGATTGGATTGAGTACAAATTTCTTTCTGTCAAATTACAAGATTACTTTCAGCAATCGGGGTTTTATCGGAAAGCACTTGAAATAAATCATTCCATTACCGAAAAAAACCTGGACGATTTTACCAATGCAGATGCCTATGCTAAATTAGGGTTTCTTTATAGAATCATAGCAGAAACAGACCGCTCATTAAATTATTACCATATGAGTTTAAATATTTTGAGGCATTCTGGAGATCTTAAAGCAATAGGAAGTGCTTTAAATAACTTAGGGATGTTCTTTCATGAGAAAGGTGATAATGAGGAAGCATTAAAATATTTTAATGAAAGTGTAAGTATCAGTAGAAGTGTGGAAGATAAAAGAGCTGAAGGAATAACATTATCCAATATCGGTGGCGTATTCCATGCTCAAAAAAAATATGAATTAGCATTGCAATTTCGCCTTGACGGTTTAAACATCCTGAAAGAAATAAATGAGGAGAATTTATCCAAGGCATTTGACAATATCGGTCAAATTTATTTTGCGATGGGTGATATTGAAAAATCTATGGAATACAGACTTGAAAGTTTAAAAATCAGCGAGCAAGAAGGAGATTTCAAAACAGCATCCATAACCTTATTTAATATAGGTTTCGTTTGTAGATCCGTCGGTAATCTTGATATGGCATTAAATTATTTAAACAAAAGTTTAAGTTTGTGTCAAAAAATTGACATTGTGACAATAGAGCCACAGATTTTGCATGAAATTGCTCAAATATATTTAAGCAAGGGGAATGCTAATACTGCATTACAATACTTTGATCAGGCTTTAGAATTAAGCCGGCAAAAGAATGACAAAAAGTCTGAAAGTAAAAGTCTCTATAGTATTGGTTTACTCTACCAGGATAAGGGTGATTACGATTCAGCTTTGAACTACTTTGAAGAAAGTTTAAATTTTAGCAGGCAAATTAATGATTTAGATGGTGAAAGGGCAACTTTGACATTTATTGCTAATCTCTACAAAATCAAGCTCGACTTTGATAAAGCAATACAATATTTCGAAGAGAGTTTAAGATTAACTACACAAGTGGGAGATGGCAAAGGTATGGTGGCGACTATGAATAATATAAGCTTGTTATATTTAGATAAAAAAGATTATGACGTCGCGTTAAATTATATAAAAGAATGCTTAAATATTAGCCGGCAAATAGGTGATAAAGGAGGTGAGTGTACCACATTGAATAATTTCAGTGTAATATATGCAGGAATTGGTGATGATGACCAAGCTTTAAAATACTTACAGGATAGTTATAAATTAGCCATCGAAATCGGTGACAGAAAAGGAGCTGGAATAACAATGATCAACATGGGGCAATTGTATCTGGAGTATAAGAATTACAAATCAGCTTTAATGTGTTTTGAAGTCAGTTATAAAACTATGTTGGATGTTAAATTTCACTTTGGAATAGCCAAATCCATGCTAAAAATTGGAGAAGTGCATTTTCTAAAAGAAGATTTTGAAATAGCCTTACTATTTTTAGTTCGATCATATTTATCTTTCCAACAATTAGGTACATCAGATATCAAAGCTTCTTCTTATTTCCTTTCGGAAATTCAAAAGCAAATGGGTGAAGTTGCCTATCAAACCAAAGTTCAACAAATTTTATCAAAGCAATAATAAAATATTAATATTTTATAAACAACCAAACCTGGCATTAATAGAAACAGCAACAAAATACATTCTGACCTACTAATCGAGAATGAAGAATTGAAAAAGTTCCCAAAAGAATTTACAGACGAAACTGTAAAATGGGTAAAATCATGGTTTTTAAAACCCGAAGACTCAAAAACTAATACCAAATTGGAAGACCCCCAATAAATCGATTGAGGTCAAAAAAGATATTATTCAAGATAAATTAGAAGACTTGAAGGACAATGCCCAATTTTAAGAGGAATTGGCAGCACAAATTGCCGCTTTTGAACAACAACGTGCACGTCTTAAAAATGTGGTGGTGAATACCGATAATGATGTAAAAGGCAGCGTTCACATTGGCGATAAAGGCAGTTCCTCGGGCGATAACCACAACGAAAAGAACGTCATCAAAGGCGGTACGATCAAAGCAGGTGGCGACTTTCGTTTAGGCGATGATATAGATGCGAAATGACTGCGTTCCTCCGTTGTTACAGGTCTTCTTCCTTCTAAATCAAGTACTCACTATTACCTAAGAAAAGCTCAAAGTCTGAGCAAGCATTAACGCTTTTTGAAGTGTAATGGTCAGCTTTGTAGGGAGGTACAAGACTTGATACAATTGGTGGAGGCATACGCAACCCCAACAACCCAAACTACCAGGTTTGGTAACAGGACACCCACCCTGTCGAATTTGTGACTTTTAAGTTCACCCGTCAGAAAATGGTCTATATCCATTCTAACCCCGTAGCTGTCAAAATCGTGTTTAATGCTGTTGACTATGTTTATTCCAGTGCGACGGTTTATGTGAGTAAGGTGTTGAAATGTTCGTTGGAAGTTGTACCTTTGTAAGTGCATAGGGTGGGTTTGAACTAGTAGTGGTTGTAGCCGTAAGTTTCTAAGTCACGCTGCACTATACTTGAAAGAGTAGTTGCTAGTCTTGGGGGGACATACTTGGAACAACGGGGCATTCAGAAATGTAAATTTGCATTCAACAAATCATAATTTTTTAACAAAAAAGCAATATGGCACTTTTAGAAACAGCCACAGAATATATTCTCGGCATTCTCGCAGAAAATGAAGAAGTCAAAAAATTCAACAAAGAATTTCTTGAAGAGTCGGTCAAATGGGTTAAGTCTTGGTTCTTGAAACCTGAAGATCCAGTTACTTCAACAATTTTATCAGATAAAACACAATTGGAGGCAGTCAAAAAATCAGTCATAGATGCAAAATTAAAAAGCTTGTCATCTGATGACAATTTCATGAAGGAATTGGAAGCCAAGCTTCAAGTTTATTCTGCACAAAAATCTCCAATTAAGAATGTATTAGACCACGTTGATATTAAAACAAAAACGGACATTCACATTGGTGACAAAACAGTATCATCTAACGACAACTTTGTCGAAAAAAACGTTGTGAAAGGTGGCAAAATTGAAACAGAAGGTGGCTTTCATCTTGGTGATGGGTAGAAGCTATCCCCGCTGGCGCACCCCTTATCACTTCCATCAAAGAACGCTCTCGCTAGTCACGAGTTTTGTCCCGTTGTCCCAAGTGTTTTCCTTCCCGAAACAGCAGCCGCTCTTTCAAATCTAGTCCCAACCCAAGCTCGGTATGGCTTGGAAGCATACGGCAGGCGGTTCGCAAACACCAAGCCCAGCGGGCTACCAAACTTCATCCACCCCCCCATTTTCAAAAAATCAAACAATACAACCACGAACACCTTGTTAACCCCCAAAAACTTGGCATAAATTTGGTGGAATTACGATTTTACAAATTCGTTTCACGCCGCTCGTGTTCGCAAATGATCACGCTTTAACGTATAGTTAGGTGCCGACCCAACGGCGAGAAACTACAAATCCCTCCAAACAATGAGCAAGATTAAGAAAACACTGGACGCCAAAATCAAGATGTTCAAAGCGATTGTGACGCTTTACCTCACCAACAAGGCCCGTTTTGACGTGATTTCCGCCTTTGCCGCTGCCATGACTACTTTCACAGAACGCAACGCTGCCATTGACAAGCTGGTGCCATTGGCCAGCGAGGATACCAAGCCCACGACGAAACAACGGGATGCGCTGCGCACGCCGCTTTACCTATCGGCCACGGTGGTGGCGAAGGCCATTTGTGCGTATGCGGACAGTATCGGTGATTTGGTGCTGAAGGGCGACATGAACTGGACGGTGGCGAAATTGGCGGGCCTGCCCCTCGACCAATTGGGGCCGAATTGCAATTCCATCAGTGAAAAGGGCGAGCAACTACTCAAGGATGCCGGTGCTTTCGGGCTTGACCAAGCCAAGCTGGACAAATTGAAAGCCGATAACGATGCCTGGGTGACCCTGGAGTCGGGCACCCGCAACAAGCAGGTGGGCATCAGCGAAAACAAGCGCCAATTGGCAAAGCTTGTCAGGGACAATATGGGCCTGTTGACGGGCCGCTTGGACGGCATGGTGTTTACCCTGTCGGAGTCCGACCCTGAGCTGGTGGGCCTCTGGGACCAAACCCGCATCATGGTGCCGCTGCCTACGACGGAGACCCAAGCCAAGATAGTGGTGAAGCAGAAGATGACCGACCTGTTCGTATTCGAGGCGGAGGTACAGTTGGTGAACGGCGTGGTGAACACGGCCATCACCAATGTGGACGGCGAGGCGGAGTTCAAGCCCATCAAGCAGGGCCTTTACCTGTTCAAGGTGCTGGCGCCGGGCTATAAGCCGTACCAGGTAAACCAGCAGCGGCTCTTGAAGGGCAAAATCAATCGGCTGGAAGTGGAGCTGGAGCCCGAAGGATAGGGGGTGTTCACTTCCTATATTGTTTAAACGGGATGTTGTTGATTCATTCAGCAATATCCCGTTTTCATTTTAAGCCCCGCCGCTCCAGCCACCTAATCAACCTTGAACGCCACCGCCGACAATCCGACCGCCCTTTCGAGCGGCATCATGGCGGTTTGGGTGAATGGGCATGATGTCACCTCAAACCGCTCGCCAGCCAGCCTGCAAAGCCAACGCACGGCAGACCCTGCCACACCGAGCAAAGAACTTTTGCCCACCCACCGTGTTGATTAGCCTTTCCAAATCACCCATCATCCAGCCAATTTTCACCATGGAATTCAAGGGGAGTACACATGAATACCTTCGTCTGGAGCAAATCACTTCCGACAATTGTTCCATCGTAAAAGATACCATCGAGAGCGGCTTGACCCTGCTTTGGATGACCGCCGATGGCAATCGCCTCAAGATTGACGGCAAGGACTATGTTTTTCAAGCCAACGACGTCATCTGCCTGACCGAATTTCACCGCACGGAAGTGCAGCAGGTTACGTCCATGCGCATGGTGCGTTTCAACCGGCCTTTTTTCTGCATCATTGACCACGACTCAGAGGTGGGGTGCCGGGGCATCCTGTTTTTTGGTGCTTCGCAATTGCCCGTTTTCCGCATCCCGGACGGCGAATTGGAGAAGTTCGATATTCTTTGGAAGATGTTTTCGATAGAAATGCAATCGAAGGACGACCTGCAAATCGAGATGCTGCAAATGATGCTCAAGCGGCTGCTGATACTTTGCACCCGGCTCTACAAGGAACAGCGCCAGCTTGCGCCCTTGGCAAAAAACAACCTCGAACTGGTGCGGGAATTCAATTTTTTGGTAGAGTCCCATTTTAAGACCAAGCACACGGTCGCCGATTACGCCGAACTGCTCCACCGCTCGCCCAAGACCCTGTCCAACCTCTTCGCCCAGGTTAGCCCAAAGACGCCGCTGCAAATCATCAACGAACGGAAAATGCTCGAAGCTCGCAGGCTGCTACGCTACACCGACCAAGCCGTCAGCGAGATTGCCTACACTATCGGTTACGAGGACGTACAGACCTTTTCCCGCTTTTTCAAGACGCAGGAAGGCATGTCGCCAAGCGCTTTTCGGGAACAATAAATGGGTAATTGGGTAATTGAGTTATTATACTATTGGGATTTTCCGTGCTTCGTAGTAACCTAATAACTCAATAACCTAATCTCCCAATAACAATTTCCACTTCGGGAAGAATTGCCAAGCCTTCGGGAATCCCTGCCTAACCTTGCCCCGCTGCCCGCCCCCATCTTTGTGTCATCAATTTTAACAAACTAAAAAAATTCAGAAAGATGACACAGTTTAATGTTCCAACCCGTGACGAAGTGAGCGCCAACAACCAGGCTATCTTCGACAACCTTAAAAAAGGCCTCGGCTTCGTGCCAAACCTCTACGCCAGTTTTGCCCACAGCGAGACTGCCCTCGGCGACTACCTCGCACTCCAAAACCGCAAAAGCAGCCTTCGGGCCAAAGAGCGGGAGGTCATCAACCTCGTGGTGAGCCAAGTGAACGAATGCCGTTACTGCCAAAGCGCCCACACGGTTTTGGGTAAAATGAACGGCTTCAGCGACGAGCAAATCCTGGAAATCCGCAGCGGGGAAGCCAGTTTCGACCCAAAACTGGATGCGCTTGTGAAGTTCGTCCAAGAGACTACCATCAACCGGGGCAAGCCTTCTGCCCAGGCAGTGGAGAACCTTTTTGCCGCAGGCTACAACAAAGGCAACGTCGTGGACATCCTCATCGTCATTGGCGACAAAATCATCAGCAACTACCTGTATGGCGTGGGACAGTTTGCGATTGACTTCCCTGTGGCGGTGGAGCTGGAAGCAGTGGCTGCCTAAATTATCGGAATATCGGTGGTGGTTTTTCCCCAAGAGGCCACCGCCAGTTCCCATTTTTTCACCCATAAAATTTTCAAGCCATGTTAAAAAATTTGAGCAAAGCTGATTTTGAATCCACCCTGAAAGAAAACGAGGTGGTGCTGGTGGATTTTTACACCGATTGGTGCGGCCCTTGCCGGGCGTTGCAACCTTCCCTGGAAAGCTTGGCGGCCGATTTTGAAGGCAAAGCCGTCATCGCCAAAGTGAACGTGGACGCTGAATCCGAGATTTCGGCTGACTTTGGCATCCGCAGTATCCCCGCCTTGTTGTATTTCAAAAAAGGCGAACTTGCGGGCAAACAAGTTGGGCTGCAAAGCAAAGCTGCAATGGCTGCCAACCTCGACAAATTGATTAGCCAGAATTAACCGTCAGCATTAAGGTGACACTTTTTTCCCTTGCTCGATATTTGCAATTTTAGACGATTTTTATAGGGGAAAAAGGTGTAATCTTAATGCGGTAGCACCGAGATGACACCTTTTTTCGCTTTGAAACCGCTGCAAACCTGCAATTTTTTTGTAGCGAAAAAAGATGTCACCTCCTTGCTGAACAATTGCACTTTTTCAAAATGGAAAATCAACGACCACCCTTGCCCCCGTTCACGGGAGAGACCGCAAAACAAAAAATCCAAATGGCCGAGGATGCTTGGAACAGCAAAGAACCAGAGCGGGTATCCAAGGCATACACCGTTGACAGCGAGTGGCGCAACCGCCATTTGTTCCTCAACGGCAGGGAGGAAATCGTGCAGTTCCTCACGGCAAAATGGCAAAAGGAGCAACAGTACAAGCTCAAAAAAGAATACTGGGCGCACACAGACAACCGCATCGCCGTCCGCTTTGAATACGAGTACCACGACGAAAATGGCCAGTGGTTCCGTGCCTACGGCAACGAAAACTGGGAATTTGACGAGAACGGCCTGATGGCAAAGCGCTACGCCAGCATCAACGACCTCGCCATCGAAGAGAAAGCCCGAAAACTCAAATAAAATGAATTACCCCCAACTTGCTTTCACGGATGCCGTCAAAGCCCTGCAAGAAGAAAATGGCAGTCGCCGGACTTACGACCGCATGGAAAAACAGCATGTTACGGAGGGGTTCAGCGGTAACGAAATCGCTTTTATCGAAGACCAGGACCATTTTTTCATGGCTTCTTTTGGCGAAAACGGCTTCCCCTACATCCAGCACAGGGGCGGCCCGGCGGGCTTTTTGAAAGTGCTCGATGCGAAAAACCTCGCTTTCGTTGACTTCACGGGCAACAAGCAGTACATCAGCATGGGCAACCTGCAAACCAACCCAAACGTGGCGCTCATCATGGTGTCGTACCCGCAGCGTGCACGATTGAAAATTTATGCCAAAGCCAAGATAGTGGCAATAGCCGATGACCCATCGCTTTTTGGCAGGATTGACCCAGCTGACTATCCCCACCGCCCCGAAAGGATACTGGTGTTGGAGGTGCAGGCCTTTGATTGGAACTGCCCGCAGCATATCACGCCCCGCTACACGGTGGAGGATATCGAGGTGGCCTTTGCTCCGCAAAAAGCCTATTTGGCAAAACTCGAAGCGGAAAACCTGACATTAAAAGCTGAACTGGCCAAGACAAAAACAGCCCTTACATGACAAATGAAACGGATGCCCATTTTATAAAGCGATGTGAGGCGTTGGCCGCCATTGCAGCCGAACATGGGGAATCGCCCGTAGGTTCGGTCGTGGTGCTGGGCGGTGAAATCATCGGAGAAGGCATCGAGGCAGGAAAATCCAGGCAGGACGTCACCTTCCATGCCGAGGTGGAGGCGATTCGGGAAGCAGTGAGAAAACAGGGGAAGGACCTCTCAGCCGCTACGCTTTACACGACGCACGAACCCTGTATTTTGTGCAGCTACGTCATCCGTCACCACCGAATCGGGCGGGTGGTCATTCAAAAGGCAGTGGCTTATATTGGCGGAGCAAGCTCAGGCTATCCGGTTCTGACGGCATCGGACATTCCGATTTGGTCGCCGCCGCCAGTGGTGGTGTTTTTGGAGAAAATATAGGTGGAAACGGGTTGTCTTTCGAGTCATCGGCTATATTTACTATAACATCATCCAACCTGTTCTATACTGCGGGCCGCCAAATTTTTGGCATGGCCAAACGCACACCGAAACCCAGTTTCGGTGTGGCTCCGCCAGAACTGGGGTTCCGGCCTACATTGGGGGGCATGCCCAAAACCTGGCGGCGTGGGCTATAACCCACTAGCGATAAATCGGTGCAGGTAAAAGGAGCATTTGCCAAAACCTACAACTGCCCCAGCTCCTCCCGAATCTCCGCCGCAGCTATTGGGCCCAGTTCGTATGCGGCTTCCAGTGCAGCTTCGAGGTATTGCTTTGCTTCTTTTTTATGCCCATTCCCCATCAAAATAAGGCCGGCGTGGTAGAGTGCATTGGGTTCCTGGGTTTGGTCGAGCACATGTTTTTGAAGGATGTCCAATGCCTTTGCCTTGTCGCCGTTCTGGTAGGATGCCCAAGCCATAAGGCAGTATGACAATGGGTGCGGGCGCTCCGCAATTTCTTGTTTGGCGATGGAAATTGCCTCTGGAGCTTGTCCGGTTTTCGAGGCTTTCAAATTGCACAGGTAGGCTTTATACATGTTTCCATAAGCCGGGTTGCTGGCCTTTTGGAGGAACGATTGGCTGTACGCTGCGGCTTCCTCAGGCTTGTTTTCAAAAGCGGCGATGTCGGAGAGCAGCAGGTCATAATCGGGCACGGGGTGTACCTTTTGCAGGAACCCCAGTATCCGTCGGGCCGCTGCCGTGTCCTTGTCGTGGGAAAATGCGACCCATGCAATGCCCTTGAGCGAGTGCAGGTCGGAAGGGTCGTTGGCCAGCGCTTCGAGGTAGGTCTGATATGACTTATGGATGCGCCCATCGTGGCCGTACATATCGGCAAGGTTGGACAGCGACCAGTTGATGAGGGCCTTGGAACCCGCACTTTTGGCCAATGCCAATGCTTTTTCCATCTGCTCGATGGCTTCGGGGAGCTTGCCCTGTTGGTCGAGCATCTTCATGTCCCGTATGAGGTAATCAAAATTGGTGGTGGAGGCGATGTCCTTCATCAAGACACCCGCACCGCCGAAATTGCCCCGCTCCATCAGCACGTCCGTCAGCATTAGCGAACTGGCGAATTTGTGCTCGCCCACGGCCAATGCCTGCCGCATATACCCTTCCGCTTCCGCAAATGCGTGACGGGTCACGGCATTTGCCGACAATGCCTGGAGGGTGCCCACTTGGTTGGGTATGCGCTCGTTCACAAGGCAAAGCAAGCTGTCAGCCCAGTACAATTTTTCGACCTCGCCCGTAAGTTTGAACCAAGCAGCATATTGGCCCGCAATCTTTGATTGGTAAACAAAATTATTGGGTTGTTCCCGCAGCTTTTTTTCCCAAAAAACAATGCGTTCGTTGAGTTCTTTTTCGGAATTTTGAAGATGGCCTTCGTTTAAATAAACTTCATAATCGGCGCTATTGACAATGGGTTGTTGCGCTTTAATAATTAATAGGGCACCTATTAAAGCTAATAATAAAAAGATATAAACGGGTTGCTTTTTCATGGCTTAAATTAATTGAAATTTTCTGGCTATAACGGATTAGGATGACCACTATTATTGCCCAAAAAGGGGCAGCGCCTTGCAATATTTGTAGCTATTTCCGCTACACCCCGGCACCAAGGGGCAGCGCCCCGCAATATCGAAGTTGGTATATG
>JANPLH010000099.1:0-5088 GCA_031426435.1 Saprospiraceae bacterium
CTGTATTTCAGGGCATTGTCGAGGAGGTTGCGCAGGGCATTTTTTAAGTGGCCTTTATCAATATTTGCAATATCAGGGTCGGCATGTAGGTGCAGCGTGAGCGAGCCGTTTCTTTCTTTTACAATGGGCGTGAATTCTGCTTCAATTTCATGGATAAGCGCATGGATGCTGGCAGGGCTTCGCTGCAAATTATGGTGGGCACTTTCAAGGCTGGCAAGTTCCAGCACTTTTTCCACATGGGCCTTCACCTTATTGTTCTCGTTTTCAATGATTTGCAGGAAGCCCTTCGCCCGCTGCGGGTCGCCTTTTTCGAGGCTTTCCTTGGCCATCTTGCTGGAAAGCGAAATGGAAAAGGCGGGGGTTTTAAGTTCGTGCGTCAGGTTATTGATGAAGTCGTTTTTGATGGCGTTCAATTGCCGCTCTTTTTTCAAGGTATTGAGGAGCAGCAAAAAACAACTCAAAATAGCCAGCAGGCTCAGCGCCGAGGGTATCATCAAATTGCGGAGCAAGCTCAACAGATAGCCAAAGCGGTTGGGCACGTCGAAGTGCAGCACTGGCTCGAAGTGGCAGTTGCTGATGATAAGGCTGCCCAATTTCACCTGGTATTTTCCGAATTCAAACTGTGCAGGTTGGTAGCTCCTGCTGGCCAGCAACACCTGCCCGTTGAAGACGGGCGTGATGGCAAAGGCAAAGTCCGCCCGAACGCCCCGGCGGCCTAGTTCCCGTTTCAGCAAGGCATCCAAGGAGTTGGAAATCGGGTGGACGAGCAGGGAGTCGTTGCTGACTTGCCCAATTTTCAGGCGCTCAATCAGCGTACTGCTGCGGGGGCTGGGCAGGTTCAGCGAATCGGACACGGCCAGCAGGGCGTCTTCGGTGCGGAGGTCGAAGCGCTGCCGCTCCAGGCGAACCCCGGCCAGCAGCAATTGAAACTGCACGAAGGTCAGCACGGAAAGCGAAAGGAGCAGGATGCCAGCGAGGATGTGTCGGGTCATATTTTTTTGGCTGTTGGTCGTTGGCTTTTGGCTAAGGTGCGCTATAAAAGCAAATATAGGGTCTTTTTCCAGCGATAGCACCGCCATAAACAGTCCGCTTATTCGTTTTGGGTTGCTGCTGTTGGCCTGTTAAAGTGAAGCTGATTTAATGTAAGTGCAAGTTTTTTTAGTTTAAACAAAAAAAAATTTGGTGCTTTGCACGAACAATTCAAACCATCAATACATTTTCATTGTGAACTTGACAACAACAGAAAACAACACCTTGATTTTTGTGGTTGATAAATAAACAAAGCCTATTGCGTAGTTCTATCTCCATTTTTTAAAAAACAATTTCAGAACCGCGTAAATCATTTCAATCATGTCTAACAACAATCCATCTTTCAATCAGAACAAACCTAATCAGAACTTCATTGCGATAGCTGCCGTCATCGGCGTTATCCTCCTCGGCATCATCGGCTACCTGGCCTACCAGAACAGCCAGACCAGCCAGCAATTGGAGACCACAATGACTGACCTCGACGAGACGCAAAAGCTCAAGGCAGAACTGGAAACCCAGTACAACCAAGCCCTCAGCGACCTGGAAGGCCAAAAAACGACCAACCAGGAACTGAACGCTGTCATTGACCAGCAGAAGGCAGACCTTGAGCAGCAGAAGAACAAGATTTCCGATTTGCTCAAAAACGCCGGCAAACTCGACAAGGCCCGTGTTGAACTTGCGAACCTGAAATCGCAGGCAAGCCAGTACCTTGCCCAGATAGAGAAACTGAAGTCAGAAAACGAAGCGCTTGCAGGTGAGAACGCCAACCTTTCTACCGAGAAGGAGCAATTGGCCGCCAACCTCCAGTCGAAAGCTGCTGAGAATGAGGAACTTAGCTCGACCAAAGCTAAATTGGTGAGCGAAAAAGAAGCACTTTCCGAGAAGGTAAATGTTGCCTCCGCCATCAAAATGAAGGCAGTATCGGCAGTTGGCCAGAAAGTAAAAGGCAGCGGCAAGGTGAAGGACGAAAACTCCGCCAAGAGCGTTGACCAGATAAAAGTTTGCTTCACCACCGTCGAGAACGAAGTAGTGAAACCCGGCTCCGAGAAATTCTACGTCCGCATCATCAACCCACTGGGCGAAACCCTCGCCATCGAAGACATGGGTTCTGGTATGTTGACCAACAAAAAGACAGGCGAAGAGGTGCGCTATACCAAAATGGAGGAGATTGACTACTCCAACAACGAGGCACAATCCTGCGTCGTTTGGGCACCAACCAACGCCGGTTTTACTAAAGGCGAATACAAGATTGAAGTATATAACAAAGGCTTCCAAGTGGGCACTAGCAAGCTTACCCTGAAGTAAACTGCACATCCATCTACCGCATTACAAACGAGAGCGGGCTGCATCATTGCAGCCCGCTCTTTGTTTATACTTGCATTGCCCAAATCACCAAAAGATAAACGCAACAAATTTTCCAATCTCAGTTCGAGACATATGCCCACTGTTTACCCCTTTGGGGACAACTGCCAAATCCGTCCACCGTTGGCCGTAAGCCGTCCACCGATAAATTCCTACCTTGCAGTCCAATTTCACAATACAACATGGCATTTCAGGAAAAAAACACATTGATTTTTGGCCGCCACCCCATCGTGGATGCGCTGCAATCCGGCGCGCAGATGGACAAAATCTTCTTGCAGCAGGGCGTCACGGGCGATTTTGAAAAGGAAGTGCGCAGGCTCTGCCGGGAGTTCGATGTGCCGCTCCAATACGTGCCGAAGGAGCGCATGAGCAAGATGGTGAAGGGCAACCATCAGGGCATCATCGGCTACCTCGCCCTGCTCGATTACGCCCGCTTGGACAACGTGGTGCCGGGCATCTTCGAAACCGGAGAGCCCCCGCTCATCCTCCTCCTCGACCGCATCACCGACGTGCGCAACCTCGGTGCCATCGCCCGCTCCGCCGAGGTTTGCGGCGCACAGGCGCTCGTGGTGCCAAAAGCGGGCAGCGCCCTCATCAATTCCGATGCTATCAAGACCTCCGCTGGTGCGCTCACCCGACTGCCCGTTTGCCGGGAGAACAGCCTCGTGACCGCCGTGGAATACCTCCAAAACTCCGGCATTTCCGTATTGGCCAGCGACCTCAAGGCCGAAAAATACCTCTTCGACGCCGACCTCGCATCGCCCATCGCCCTCATCCTTGGCTCCGAAGACGAAGGCATACACCCTTCCCTCCTCGACCGGGTGGACGACCGTTTCCGCATCCCGCAAAAAGGGACGACTGACTCGCTGAACGTGTCCGTGGCGGCGGGGATTATGCTGTATGAGGCGGTTCGGCAGCGGATGGGATAAGCATTTAAACAATAGATATAAGACAATAGCAACAAGGTTGGTGCGAATACAGGCTCTTCTAAAGTCTATTGTCTAAAGTCTAATGTCTTTTTCAGCCTACCATTTTGCTTTCTTCTTACTCATCTTCTTATTGGACGTCAGCGCCAGCATCTTCCGGTGAATCAATTTTTTCAGCGCCATTGTTGGTGCTTTTTGCTGCGCAACTTGGTAGTGGCGGGCGCATTCCCGCAGGTTTTTCACCTGCCGGAAAAATTCGCCCATGAGCGCATTCGTCAGCCAATCTTCGGGCAGGTGGTCGCCGAAGCCGGGGGTGGCGTACAGGTGCTGGATGGCCATTTCCGGTTGCTGGTACTTGGCCAAAGCATAGGCATAGCAAAGGTGATAATTGTAGCTGGGGCTGGTATCCAGCAGCAGTTGCAGTTGCTCCGCAATGCGTTCCCAATTCGTGAAACGGGGGTGCGGCGCTAATGTGTGCTCCATCAGCACACGGGCCAGCAAGTGGTACTCGTCGGGCTGGTCGGGTTCGCCCGCCTGCTCGTAGAAGGCCACCCCTTGGTCAATCAGCGTGGGGTTCCATTTCGCCCGGTTTTTTTCATCCAAAAACAAGAAGGAAGGCGGCCTGCCCCGCCGTGGCTCGAAGCGGGCAGCCAACAGGCTCAGCACCGACATGGAGGCATAGACAATGGACAGTTGCGTAGCAGGGTTCGAGAGCAGCAGGTTGCCCATCTGGAAAGCCGTGTCGCAGAAAGAGCGGCGGGCATAAATCGTCAGTTCGGTATGCTCGTAGCCGTCCATGAACAGCGCCTGCAAGGTTTCCAGCACACTCGCCAGCCGCAGGGGGAACTGCCCCGGCGAGGGCACGCCGCTCTGCACGCCATGCTGCAACAGCAGGTCGGGGGCGTGGTCGAGGGCTTTCAGCACGGCCAAATCATCGGAATGGCGGAAGTGTTGGATGTCTTTTTCCGTGAAGGTGAAATTGGTTTTCAGCACCAACGCCTTGCGCAGCAACAAAGGCAATGCCGGATGGCAACAGGCGAAAAGCAGCGCCAAACGGTTGTCTTCCAGTGTTTTTTCCTCGAAAACCTCCTGAAAGATAGCCTCCAGTGGCTTGCCCATCTCCACAACGAGGTTCACTTCCCGAGACAATCGCCCCACCAAGTTTTGCTGCCGGACGGCCTCCAGTGTTTTTCGCTGCACAATGGCCAGCAGGTAGTTCATCGGGTTGGAGGGAATGCGGAAACAAGGCTGTTCGGCGGCCTCTTCGCAGGTTTTGTCCACCAGTTCGAAGGCAAGGCCAAGGCGGTGCAGCCCGACAATGCGGAGCAGGGCAGCCAATAGTTGCCGGGAATCGTGTTGGCCCGTCAGATGGGCCAAGGCGGTTGCGGAGAGATGATGCTTTTTCAAGGGGCGTCTATTTTGGGTCAAGACAAGGCACCAACGAGACATGGCCTGATTTGGCGCAGTGATATTAGCAGAAAATATCAGACCAAGTTTGCAGGAAAAACCTTTATATTCTGGCGAATTTTATAAAAAACGCATCAGTCGCCGATAGACTCGTTTAAGCATTGCAACTCCCCCCGTATCTTTCCGCCCTTAAATCATTGAAGTATGTACTTACCAGAAGAACAACGCCGCCTTTTCGACCTGTCGAAAAAACTCATAGCTGCCAATGACCCGCAGAACGCTTTGGTTCACCCCTTTGGAGATGCCGCCGCAATAGCCGCCGAACTGCGGGAGGCCATCGTTTACCACGAATGGCGCTATTACG
>JANPLH010000100.1:0-4908 GCA_031426435.1 Saprospiraceae bacterium
CAGCATACAATTTTTCAAAGTCAGCTTTACTGTAACCTGTTGCAGATTTAAATTGGCGGTCTGTTCTTATTCCTTGATAGGTCATTTTTTTGGGCAAAAATAATCTAATTTATTGATTTTCAATGCCGTGCAAGTCTATTAGCAGCATAGTTATAAGGCGACCAAGAATGATATTTAACAGCCATCGGGTCAGGCGACAGCCACCTATTGGTGCATGGGTCCAACCACCTCGCCCCATAGTCATTCAGATTCAGCCCAAAATCATCGTTCCACTCCTTCCCATTGTACTGGTACTTGTTGTCCAGTGCCGCATCGTTCATCCAAGGGCCGTCGTAGTTTAGGCCGAAGGGGTAGTAGTGGTTTTCTTGCAGTACTTCGTTTGAGGTAGTGTTGAATACTTCAACGACGCCGTCACTGTCCTTGTCCGTGAAGGAGATACGGGCGTTGCCTAAATGGTCTTTGATGCTGTACTCGTAGCGGTTCGTCCCGGCGTTGTTGAACACCCGGCCTTCGGCATGGTAGATGGCCTCCCGCACCGTGTCACGGTATTCGATGCCAGCGAAATAATCCTGTGTATAGTCCGTTGTGGTCCCTGTTTTCTTCACTTTCCGTGTTTTGTTGCCAGCGGCGTCATACCAGATTTCCACCGAGTTGGCACCAAAGGTAAACAATCTTGGCAGGTTGAGGTGGTTGTACTGGACGGTCATGCCTTTGTCGGGTCCTTTTAAAGTAAACTTTCATCCATCCAAACATCGACGTAACCATTTTCACCAATTAAGAACCTAAACCCAGGTGGCAAGGCTAAGTATTTGATTAATTCAGGACACCATTCTTCCAAGTGCTCTACGTGCAATGGAACAAAAAAATCTGGGTCTTCAGAATATTCTTCTCCAGCCCAAATGTACCACCCTGTAGTGTTTCCTTCTGGATTATGCCTTAATCCATTAATTGGCATAATTTTACTACCTTTAACACTTAAAGTTATTCCAACCAAAAGATAACTTGGAGTAGGATAGTAATCAACTCCAAATTTATTACAAATCTCCTCTTGAGCCTCTTTAATTTCCACCATTCAGATTTTTATTTTGTTCTTTTGAATACTTACTCATTCTAGCTCCTTGTTTTACGGAACAAGAAGGACACTGTGGCTGAACAGATTCTACTTGTCTCATTTTTACTTTATCAATAGTACCTGTTTCATGGTACTCTTTTACCAATTCTTTTTTATGGTCAGCAACCATTCTTTCAGAGGTTTTACCACAATCAACACATGGTTTGCCCTGTACAGATTTTCTCTGGGCTGGAGTAGTTGCGTTATTTGGTCTTTTATAGGGTGTAGTTGCGTTTGATGATGGAGCAGTATTTCCAGCTTCATCAGCACTGTTACTAGATATACTAGATAAAAGTTTCAGGATTAACCCTGGCGCTTTCCCCGCCGCAAACACAGCACCATCAACCGGAGACGCAGTTGTAGGGATAGCAGGACTTGTTCCAGCATCTCGATTGACGCCCGGCATCCTCAAAGCGACTTCACCACTACTTTGCTCTACCTGTAAAACTTCGGGGTCTGTTGGGCTATAGTACACAGTAGCACCGCCATCCTTAATTTGTCCAGAATAGACATAGTCGGTCTGGTCGCCACCTTTTGTCCCTACCTGCTTAACCTCGCCTGTTTTAAAGTCCTTGACATATTCATTCGTGGCATTTCGGCCATCTGGGTCAGTGAAATTGACTGGATTCCTGACAGCGTAATTGTAGGGAGACCATTCCGTGAATTCATCTGCCAAAGGGTCAATACCCCACCAAGTGACTCCCGCCGCATCATACCACCTCGCCCCATAGTCATTCAGATTCAGCCCAAAGTCATCATTGATTTCCTTCCCATTGTACTGGTACTTGTTGTCGAGGTTCTCGTCGTTCATCCAAGGCCCCTCGGTGTTCAGGCCGAAGGGGTAGTAGTGGTTCTCCTGCAGTATCTCGTTGGTGGCCACCACGTTGGTCAAGTTCACCACCTTGTTGCTGTCGAGGTCACAGAAGGAGATACGGGCATTGCCGAGGTGGTCCTTGATGGTGTACTCGTACCTCGGCTTGCCACTAATGTACCGAATCCGGCCCTCAGCAGTATAGATGGCCTCCCTGGTCGTTCCCCTGTACTCGATACCACCAATATAATCTTGTGTGTAGTTGGTGGTGCCAGCTACGGTCTTTTTTAGCTTGTTGCCAGCCGCATCGTACAGTATGTCAATGGTATTGGTGCCAAAGGTAAACTTTTTTGGGAGATTCAGGTGGTTGTACTGGACGGTCATGCCTTTGTCGGGGTCGGTGGTCATATTGCCGTTTACATCGTAAACATAGCTTGAGGCGCTCCCATCCTTGAAGCCTTTGTCCTTCCAGACTGCCGCAGCCCCGTCGCTGATGGTGCTTATCTTATTCGTGCCAGCTGTATAAGCATACGTAAGGTTGTCTATTACATCGAAGTCCCAACAGGTGGAGGTAGTGTTGAACTTTGCACCACGACGGTTCAGCGTGGCTATATTTCCCCGCTTATCGGTGTAGGTCAGCGATTCGTTGAAGCGGTTGCTGGCAGTAGTAGTACCACCGTCGTCAATGTCAAAATAGTTGGCGGCGGTCAGGCGGTCGTAAAGGTCGTAGGTAAAGCTGTAGCCCTGCCGCTGGCGGCCACGGCTTCGCCACTGTGCCTGTGCGATGTTGCCATTGAACTGGGCGCTGCCCGCCATGTTGGAAAAGAGGCTGTCGTACCTCAGTTCGAGGTAGAATAGGTCGTTGGGGTCGGGGTTGAAGGTTGCAGAGCCTGCGGCACCAGGGTTGGGGGCTGTGGAGCTGGTAGGACAGGCAGCCAATGCTGTATTGGCCCCGCCAAGTGTTGGGCCGTTGATGGTCCTTAGCCAGCCCTGCGCATTGTAAGTGTAATCAAGGCTCTGGAGGGTGCCTATGGAGCCGATGCCAAGGTTCTTCTCCAAGAGCTGGTCCTTGTAATTGTAGCTGAGGCTGCTGAGGTAAGTGTCGGTGGCAGCGCTGTTCAAGTTGTGCTTGTTGCTGGTCAACCGTCCGGCATGGTCATAGCCTGTTTTTTCGACGATCGTGGTAAAGCTGGGGTCGCTGGTCACCCGCTTGTGGTTGCGGGTGCTGGTCAGTCGGTTGTCCGCCCAGTCATACACAAAAGTATAGCTGTCAGTGCCGCCCGTGAAGTTATTGGCACTTGTGGTACTGACCCGCCCGTGGGCGTCGTAGGTGAAGTCGGTAGTGAGAAAGCTGTTGTTGGCGTTGTCCATAATCTTCACCTTGCCCTGCTTTACCTTTCCTTTGTAGATTACGGAGCCGCTCGCTACGTCGTCGTAGGTGGTTTCCGTGAGCTTGTTGGTATTGGAGAACCAGAAGGTAGAATCTGGAGTGGTGATGGTGGTCGCCTTGAAGCCCGTGGCGATGGGCCTTCCATAAATGTCATAATTGGTGCAGAGCCAGTTGTTGGGGAATGCGAGCAGGTTGCCGTGCTGCATCATGGTCATCAGGTTGCGCCTATTGTACTTCATGGTCATGGCGGCGGCGTCGGGCACGTCCTTGCTTGTCATATTATCGGCGGCGTCATACAGGTACTTGAAGATGAGGTTGGTATTGGAGATGATGGCATCGGGCGGAATGACGGTGGTCAAGCGGTCCTTGTTGTCGTAGAGGTTGTAGGTGTCGGCATTGGTTGTTGAGCCGCCGGGGTTGTGGCGACGGCTGAGCACCAGTCTTCCTTTCTTGTCCTTGAAGGTCGAGGACTGGTTGCCATTGGGGTCGTTGATGGTCGTGCGGTAAAGGTTGTTTACTGCGTAAAAAGTGCCTCCGGCATGGTCAAGCTTAACATTGTTGGCCACGTTGGCGCCGTAAGCATAGGTGGTGGCGTACCAAGCTGGTGGCTTCACCGAAGATGGACGGTTGAGGGGGTCAGCAAAGTACTGTGTAAGGGTATAAGGCGTGTTGGCGGGTATTGCCGCCACAAAAGCCCCCGTGTTGAACGGGCTGACCGTGCTTTCATAAACTACAAAGGCCGAATCCTGCCGCCCTTGATTGTCGTAGGTGATGGTGGACACCACATCCTTTTGGCCGGGGCTGTGCTTTTGGTCAATGGTCTGCACGGGTCGACCAAGGCCGTCAAGGTACTGCCAGAGTATCTTTTCGGTAAGGCTGCTGCCAGCTGTGGCGGTGAAGGTGGTTCTTGTCTTTACATAGCTCCTTGGGTTGCTGGCGTTCTTATATTGATAGGTATAGTCCGTCTGCACATTGTAGGTGGATGTACCAGTTTTTCTTGTCTTGACATTAGACAAGCGTTGAAGCTTGTCGTAGGTATATTCAGTTGACTGGCCATCTACTGCGGTTATTTTCGAGACCAGCCTTGTGCCTGTGTGGTAGTCATATTGGGTAACGAAGTTTTTGTAGGCGCTTGCGTCGTTGTTGTAGGTTTTCTTGGTTAGGACACCGCCAGTTCCCCATTCATAGAATTCTGGTTTCCAACAAGTAGTGTCGGAGCCACAGGTCACGAACGACTTGTAGGGCAGGCCGTTTGTGGACCAGCGGCGTTTGAGAACCGCAATCGTGTCCCATTTTCCAGTCGTAGCAGTTCCGCCCGCATCGTAAGTCATCTCGTAACGGTATGACTCATAAGGATAAGGAATGTTCGTGCTGTTGCAGGTGGCATTTGGGAAGCCCGTTGAAGACCAATTTACCCATCGGGTGCTATCACCGCTTACTTGGGTCAAAGTTGAAGTGCCGACAAGGTTCCTGATGCTTGTTGGTTGGCCGACCAAATTCCTTTTCAACAGCTCCGTTCTAAGAAACTGTTTTAAAACCTGTTATAAGCGGTTAGCCATTATTCTAATCATGGCAATATATACCATGCTTTGACTA
>JANPLH010000101.1:0-8841 GCA_031426435.1 Saprospiraceae bacterium
AATCGAAATGGGTAAAATGGAAGTCTTGGGCCTTCAACAGTTGCCCATCAGAGTTTACTACAATAAAACCTTTGAAGTAGGCAACTATTTCGCTGATATTGCCGTGGAGGATGCCGTGATTGTAGAAGTGAAATCCGTTGAGGAATTAACAAAAGCACACGAAGCGCAATTGCTGAACTACCTCAAAGCAACAAATTACGAGGTTGGGCTACTGCTTAATTTTGGCACAAAACCACAAGTAGTTCGTAAAATTTTTGAAACCACCTCAAGTAAAAAATCAGTGAAAATCAATCTAATCCGTTAAATCTGCGTCCTATCAAGCCCCATAAAAAATCAGTGAAATCAATCTAATCCGTTAAATCTGCGTCCTATCAAATCATACGACCATCTTGTAATAGGCGGCGGAATCTTTGGCTGCTATGCGGCGCTGTACCTTGCTGGCAAGGGTGCCCGTGTGCTGTTGGTGGAAAAGGAACGGGAACTGTTCAAGAAGGCCAGCATCGTCAACCAGGCGAGGCTGCACGGGGGCTACCACTACCCCCGCAGCGTGGCCACGGCGTTGATGAGCGATGACAACAAGGCCCGTTTCACGGAAGAACACCGTCCATTTATCCTTTTTGATTTTGAAAAATACTACGCCATTGACCGCTACGGGAGCTTGACGGATGCTGCGCAATTTGAGCGGTTTTGCGAGTTCATCGGCATCCGCTGCGAGCGGGTGGATGGCCATCCGCTGTTCAACTACGACAGATTGGAGGCGCTGTACCTCACCACCGAATACACCTTCGACCCCGTGCTGATTGGCGAGTATTACAAGCAAAAAGTAGCGGCAGAAACTGCCATTGAAGTGCGCCCATTTACCCAAATAAAAAAAGCGGAAATAGTAGGCAGCAACTGGCATATTAAGTTGCAAGGCCTTGAAAATGAGGCAATTGAAACCATTGAGGCAAAATCAGTCATCAATGCAACCTACGCCCAAAGCAATGCGTTGAACCGTTTATTCGGGCTGCCGGACATTGACCTGATGCATGAGATTTCGGAGATGGCTTTCACCACTTCACCCCAACTAAAAAACATCGGGTTGACGGTAATGGACGGCCAGTTCGGCTCGCTGATGCCCTACGGCCTTTCGGGGATGCTGTCATTGAGTTCAGTAGCATATACGCACCACAAAGTGAGCTATGACAACCTCCCGAAGTTCGATTGCCAGCAAATAAACCCCAAGTGCCGCCCCGATTTTACGGAGGATTGCAATACCTGCCCAGCCCGGCCACCCAGCAATTACCGCAAGATGTTGGGGCAAATCCGACAGTATTTTTCTGAGCAGGTGGAGATTGATTACCACTACTCGTTATTTACGATTAAATCGAAACTGAAAGCCAATTTCATTGATGACGGCAGGCCCACAGAAATCTCCTGCCTCCGCCGAAGTCCCGACTTTTTCTGCATCTTTGCCGGAAAAATCAACTCGATTTACGAGATTGAAAAAGTTGTTTAAACAACGATGAACGATAAATGATAAACGGTGGACACACCGCCGTTCACCGTTCACCGTTCACCGTTCACCGTTTTTTATGTCCACCATCCAAGTTTCATCAGAAATCGGCCAGCTGCGACGGGTCATCGTACACCGCCCCGACGAAGGCATTGCCCGCGTATCGCCCAAAAGGGCTAGCGAATTGCTGTTTGACGACATCGTCCATTTGCCACAAATGCAGGAAGAGCACGACGTGTTCACTGGCATCCTTAAAGCCTTTCTTGGCAACGATAACGTATTGGAAACCAAGGACTTGCTGACTGGTGCCATCGGTGCTGACGCCGCCACGAAGGAATGGGTCATCAACGAAATCGTTGACTACGAAGAGTTGCCAAAAAGCTGCAAGCAACTGCTCATGGACCTGCCCGACGAGCGCCTCGCCGATGTGCTCATAACGGGTTACATGAAAGAGGAAGACTTTATCCTTTTCGACCCTATTCCGAATTTCATTTTCACCCGTGACATCGCCGTGACGGTGAACGACCACGTCATTATCACCAAGCCGGGCAAGGAGGCCCGCTTCCGGGAAAATTACCTATCGAGGTTCATCTTTTGGTCGAATCCCATTTTCGCACACTTGAAATCGGAGGGCCGCCTCATCAACATGAACCACTACGAGGATTTTCCGCCGAGCCGTCGTGGTGAGGTCGTAAGCCTCGAAGGCGGTGACATGATGGTGCTCAACAAGGATTACCTCCTCATCGGGTGCAGCGAGCGCACAAGCTCACATGCCATCCACTCGTTGCGTGACATGCTTTTCAAAAAAGGCGTGGTGAAAAACGTCGTGCAGATCAACATCCCACACGATCGCAGCTACATGCACATTGACACGGTTTTTACCCAGATAAACAACAACCATATCGTAGCCTTCAAGCCAATCGTACTCGATGGCCTTGGCAGCAATGTGGAAGTACACAAGGCCAATGGCACGAGCATCTACTACCCTTCCGTCCGTGATTTTATGGTGAACGAAATCAACCCCAACATGCAGTTCATCCTTAGCGGTAAAGGCGAGTCGCCCTACCAGGAGCGGGAACAATGGACAGATGGCTGCAACCTAGTCGCCATCAAGCCCGGCGTGGCTTTCACCTACGACCGCAACCCAGTGACCGAGAAAGCCTTCAAAAAAGCGGGCTACACCATCATACATGCCCGCAAACTATTGGCTGACCTGAAATCTGGAAAAGTGAAACCTGAGAACGTGGAAAACACCATCATCAACCTGCCGTCCAACGAGCTTTCGAGGGCCAGGGGTGGTTCACATTGCATGACATGCCCGATAGAACGGGACTAATTGTGATTGGTTATTGGTGATTAGTTACTGGGGAGTCCCGGGCAATCACCAATCACCAATCACCAATCACCAAAAATGCACTTAGAAAACCAGCACAATATCAAAGACGTTCTGAAAGACCTCGTGTCCGAGTTGCGGTGGAAAGAGCCGCTGAACGAGGCCAAGGTGCGGGAGGTCTGGAAAGGTAAGATGGGCACCACCATCAATACCTACACAAAAGACATTACGCTGCGCAAGGGCAAGCTCTATATCTATATCACTTCCGCTTCGCTAAAACAGGAATTGAGCTATGATAAGGAGAAGATTCTGAGCATGATGAATGCGGAGTTGGGAGGGAGTTATGTGACGGATGTCATTATTCGTTAACCGCAGGCCGCCAGCCGTTAACTGACCATCGTACCTACTATTTCAATCAGTACATTATTCAAATTCGTTATCGCCTTTGGCAAATCCCAAGCTGCCCGGTTCCTCGTTTCCACGTAGTTTGAAATGGAGCGGATTTGCAAAAACGGCTGCCCAGCCATCATACAAGCCAAGAAAAACGCAGCACCTTCCATGCTTTCCACATCTGCTCCGTATTTGCTTCGCAATGCGTCAATGCTCGGCTGGTAGCCATGTACTTTATTGATGGTCAAGCCTTTAGCCTTCGGCAAAAAATCAAAACCAGCCGCATTTGGGTTCAATAATTCACCTTCTATCAAAGGTGTGGCATTGGCATCCACCAGTCCCAATTCATGGATGTCGGTGAAGCGGCCGTCAGCCTCCTCTACACCCAAATCGGCGAACCGCTCGGAGGTCACATTGACCACGTCACCAATTTTCAAGGTAGGCCTGCCCGCCTCTGGTGGGCTGAATGCCCCGGCGATGCCCGCATTTATTACCAAATCAAAACGTTGTTTTGCAAACAAACCGCCCAGGTTGAAGGCGGTCAAGGTCATGCCAACGCCAGTGACGAGCAGCTTTATTTCCAGTTCTTCCTTCTGAAAAAGTATATCGGAATGCGACCAAAATTGGTCGTGCAAGTATTGCCGAAGCGGCGCAACCTCAAATGGCGTGGCGGATGTGATAAGGAGTTTCAATTCAAGGAAAAGTAAAAAGTGAAATGTGAAATGTGGGGTCATTGCACGATTAAATATTCCACCACCTGCGGCGAAATCCTCGCAGATTTCACCCAAACAGGCTGCCGGACAAGCGTCAGCGGCACGGTACTCGTGGCGTCTTCGTTTCCGATAACGGCGACTACCCGGAAGTCGCTGGGCTTCAACTCCTTGTATCGGCTAATGCCCACTACGCAATGCAACTCCACCGACCCGGGCAGCAGGCTCACGCTGTCCCGCTCGTTGAGCACCATGACTGGGACAGTCAGCGCCTTTTCGGTGTATTGCTCAACGGGCATGAAGACCTCGGCCTGATTGGCCGACAACTGTAGCAGACCAGGCTGTGGATTGATGATTCGGAGCGCTTGGGTGAAGTCTCTTTCGGGGCATTCCATTTTGAGCTGTTCGGTCTTGATAGTGGTAATATTGTCCAGTAGTTGCTGAGCGCCAAAAACGACCACACTGTCAGGCGTCAGGCTGATGTTCTCCCGGAAAAAATAGCCGTTTTCATAGCTGATGGCCGAATCAAGTTCGATTTTCACCTTTTTGGAGAAAAGCGAGTCGAGGCTTAGGGCGACATTGTCCTGCCCCAGTTCGAGGAGGTTGAGGCGGAGTTCTTCTTCAATTTTTTTTGAAATATCGGAGCGGGTAATGAACTGCGTTGAGGCAGTTGAAAGCTTGAACACCAAGCCCGGTTTTTGACGCAATATGCCCATTTTGAGCAATTTCCAGCCTGTTCCATCAAACTTGAACGGCATGGAGCCGAGCGGTTGCTCCGCAAAAACACGGCCCATTGGCAGTTGGTATTCCAATCGCAAGACGCTGCGGGACTCGTAATGCTGCGACATTTTCACAAAAAACCAAACCAGCAAAGACAACCCCATGCACAGCAGCAGCACCCGGCGTTCGCTCAACGAGGCTGACCTTTTTTCTTTGAAATAATTGGCGATTCTATCGAATAGGTCTTGCAGCATTTATCAAAAGTAGCAGTATTCAAAAGTAGTTGTTAGTTATCCACTTAATTCAATGCAAAGCCGCCCTAATTGGTAGCCCCTCAATCACCTCCTCCTCCTGCTCCATCCACCAAGCCAAACGGTCGTACACGGTTTTTTCATCGAAATAATTCAGGGCAAACTTCACAAAGACATGGCCGTGCTTGGCCTCACTGGCCCAGAGTATTTTGTAGAATCGGTGCATTTCGGGGTCGGCCTGTGCTTCGCTCACGAGCCGGAACCGCTCGGCCCCACGGGTCTCCACCACCGAGGCGATGAGCAGGCGGTCGAGGAAGCGCTCGATGCGTCCGCTATGGCAGCGTTTGATGAGCTGGGAAACATAGGGGTCTTCGCCCATGCTGGCTGGCATTAGGATGCCCCGGCTTGCCATAAGGTGATAGACCTGCTGGAAATGCTCCAATTCCTCGATGCCGATGGCAATGAGTTCAGGGATGATTTCGGTGCGGTCAGGGTATTTGGCGATAAAGCTCATGGCCATGGCGCTGGCTTTTCGCTCGCAGTCAGCATGGTCTTGCAGGAAAGCAGAGAAATCGGTCATGACGGCCTGCACCCATTCGGGGCGAGAGGGCACGGTGATGTCGAGGTTGAGTTTCATTTCTTTTCAGTTAAAGTGGGGCGAAAATAGAAAAAACAAGCTGGGTAAGTGAGCTATAAAAATGCAAAACCCGACCTTTGCTGCCATGAAACTAAAATCCATTTCCGTCTTTTGCGGAGCCAACAAAGGCTTCGACCCCGCTTACGCTGCGGCAGCGGTTGAAATCGGCCAAACCTTTGCGCAGCAAGGCATCCGAACCGTTTATGGCGCTGGCAATGTGGGCCTCATGGGCGTGCTCGCCGATGCTGCCCTCGAAGCGGGCGGCGAGGTGCTGGGCGTCATCCCCGATTTTTTACAAAAAAAGGAGGTATGCCACACGGGATTGACCGAATTGGTTGTAACCCGAACAATGCACGAGCGTAAACAAGTCATGGCGGAACGCTCGGATGGGTTCATCATCCTGCCCGGTGGCTTTGGCACGCTCGACGAGTTTTTTGAAATACTGACCTGGCGGCAATTGCGGCTACACAACAAGCCGATTGGTATTTTGGATATCGGAAGGTTTTACCAACACCTCTTGGCGCATGTTCGGCAGATGTGGGAAATGGGCCTGTTGAGAGAGGCAAACTTGCAGCTCTTTTGCGTTGCCGACAATCTGCCCCAACTCCTGGAGAAAATGGCGATTCCTGTCAACATTGCGGAAGATAAATGGTTGTGATGTACTGATTCACGAACAATTTTACCAAAAAACGAACAGCCTAAACAGTTTTCAGCAAAGCTGACAAATAATTATTTGGAATCACTTACATTTGCAACCTCAAATCAAAATCTTTGAAAAGCCACTCCTCCCAATTCAACTATATCATTATCCATCAAAACTCAATTTCAATATGACGACCGTAGAGACATCCCTTAAGTACAAGGTTAAAGACATCGCCCTCGCTGAATGGGGACGCAAAGAAATCGAACTCGCCGAAGCCGAAATGCCGGGCCTCATGGCCCTGCGTGAGCAGTACGGCAAAGCGAAACCACTGGCAGGTGCCCGCATCGCTGGCTGCCTACACATGACCATCCAAACCGCTGTCCTCATCGAGACGCTGAAGGAACTGGGCGCCGAGGTAACTTGGTCTTCCTGCAATATCTTCTCTACGCAAGACCACGCTGCTGCCGCAATCGCTGCTGCTGGCATCCCGGTTTATGCCTGGAAAGGCCAAAATGAAGAGGAGTTCGACTGGTGCATCGAGCAAACGCTGTTTGCTTTTGAAGACAACCAGCCGCTGAACATGATTCTCGACGATGGTGGCGACCTCACCAACATGGTGCTCGACCGCTACCCAGAATTGGTTTCCAACATAAAAGGCATCTCGGAAGAAACCACTACGGGCGTTCACCGCCTGTACGAGCGGATGAAAAACGGCACCCTGCCGATGCCCGCCATCAACGTGAACGACAGCGTTACGAAGTCGAAATTTGACAACAAATACGGCTGTAAGGAAAGCCTCGTGGACTCCATCCGCCGTGCGACCGACATCATGATGGCAGGCAAAGTGGCCGTCGTTGCTGGCTACGGCGACGTTGGAAAAGGTTCTGCCGCTTCCCTCCGTGGCGCTGGTTGCCGGGTAATCGTTACAGAGATTGACCCAATTTGCGCACTACAAGCGGCCATGGACGGCTTCGCCGTTCTGAAAATGGAAAACGCCCTGCCACAGGCCAATATCGTGGTGACTGCCACTGGCAACTGCGACATCATCTCTGCCGAACACTTCAAATTGATGCGGGACAAGACCATCGTTTGTAACATCGGCCACTTCGACAACGAGATTGACGTAGCTTGGTTGAAGTCGAAATGGGGACATACGCATATCAACATCAAGCCTCAGGTGGATAAGTACACCGTGAATGGCAACGACATCCTCCTCTTGGCCGAAGGCCGCCTCGTGAACCTTGGCTGCGCCACTGGCCACCCATCGTTCGTAATGTCCAACTCGTTCACCAACCAAGTGCTGGCGCAATTGGAACTTTGGACCAACGGCGACGCCTACGGCAACGAGGTTTATACCCTGCCCAAGCACCTCGACGAGCAGGTGGCCCGACTCCACCTCGCCAAAATTGGTGTGGAACTGGAAGAACTGAACCAGAAGCAAGCCGATTATATTGGTGTGCCAAAGGTCGGCCCGTACAAGCCGGAGTACTACCGGTATTGATTTTTGATTACAACAAATTAGACATAAAAATGGCCCGGAAGAGTTCGCTCTTTCGGGCTTTTTTGTTGCTACTTTTGCCAAAATTTGATTGAAAATGAAGCAACTTTTTGCAGAGTTCTCGCCCGTCTCAAAAGCCGATTGGCTAGAAAAAATCAAGAAAGACCTGAAAGGCAAGGCTATTTCCGACTTCGATTGGCAGGTGGCCGAAGGCCAGTCCGTCACTGCATTTCCGAATTTGGACGACTTTGGCGGCACACGACCCCACCCTATTTCAGAAGGAAAAAACGACTGGCAAATCTGTGAGGGATTTCAAGTTGAAAACGAAGGGAAAGCCAACAAAATGGCTTTAAAGGCATTAGAAGGCGGGGCCAATGCACTGCGCTTCGTTTGCTTAAAAACCCCTGATTTTGCTGTACTTTTAGATGAAATTGACATCAGCATCATCTCCTTTCATTTCAAGGCGAAGAAGATGGAGGAGCCAATGGATTTGCTGCGCAATTTTGCAAATTACGCTGGCGCAAACTCCCTGCAATTGCAAGGCAGTTTCTGTTGGCAAGGAAAGTATTCGCCTGTTGAAATATTGAACTATGCCAATGAAAAGCTGCCAAAATTCAAGGTGCTGCCCGTACACGGCTCCGCTTTTTTTGAGGGCGATGAAAACACGGCCAGCGAACTGGCAAAAATTGCGCAAGCAGCCAACGACTGGTTTGCGAAGCTGACAGCCAAAGGTGTGGGCGTCGAGGCCATTGCAAAGCAAATGTTTTTCACCTGTTTCATTGGTAAAAACTACTTCCTGCAAATCGCCAAACTACGGGCTATCCGCAAATTTTGGATGGAACTACAACGCAAATGGGGCATCGAAAATCCGCAGCCTGCTTTCGTTTTCGCCCAATTCCCCATCTCTACGCAGTCGCCCGATGCGAACACGAACCTCATCCAAGCCACCACCCAAGCCATGTCCGCCGTTATCGGTGGCGTGAATGTGCTAACGGTTTTGCCTTCTGATAAAACAAGTGAAGAAGCCAAGCCCTCCGACTTTTCCCGCCGAATGGCCCGCAATGTGCAGCATATCCTGAAGCTGGAAAGCCATTTTGACTGGGTAGCCGACCCGGCGGCAGGAAGTTATTTCATCGAAAAACTAACCGAAAAGTTGTTGGAAGG
>JANPLH010000102.1:0-13328 GCA_031426435.1 Saprospiraceae bacterium
CTTTCCAAACATCCAGTTTTGCCTTGCCAACAAAAAGCCCGACGGCAGTGCTACCAATGGCATTGACCGCAAGCAATATACCGTTACTGGCACCAGTTGGAACAACAACAACGTCAACTCGACCATAAAGCCTGCCATCAAATGGGACCCCAACAAATACTTCAATATTTATGTGCTGCCAATACCCGGAACCACAGCGCAGGGTGGGGTAGTGGGCTACTCCAATTATCCACTGCCCGGTCAAATCGGCGGCAACACGGACGGTGTCGTGATAGACTACCGCTGGTTTGGCGGGCCCAGCTTTCCGGTTTCAGGCTACCGCTCGTTGTCCCATGAAACTGGCCATTACCTTGGCCTGCCGCATCCTTTCAATGGCAATTCATGCAGCCTTGACGATGGCATTAGCGACACGCCCGACGTGGATGCGCCTACCCGTGATTACGCAACTTTGGACTGCCTACAAGGCTTTCCCGACGGCCCAATGTCCTGTGGCAATGAGCACATGTACGTCAACTATATGGATTACGTGACCGATAATTGTTACACCTCCTTTACCGCTGGGCAAGTGAACGTCATGCGGGGCGTACTGAATGGCACCTCCTCCGGCTTTGGGTATGGCAGTCGGAATGGACTGATTCAAAATGCGCCCCAGCAATGCTCCATACCTGCTAAAGACGCAGGTATTACAAGGGTTATCAGCCCCAGCAATGTCTCCTGTACTTCCACCGGCCAGCTTACGCCCACTGTTTCGCTGCGCAATTTCGGATCGGAAAACCTGACCGCTGCCACCATTTTTTACAAGATAAACAATGGAACCCCCGTGAGTTACAACTGGCAGGGCAGCTTGTTCCCCGGCCAAAATGCGGATGTGAGCCTTGCGCCATTTACCGCAAACAGCGGCAGCTATGTGTTCAGGGCTTGGACCACTCAACCGAATGGGCAGGCCGACCAACGCAGTAGCAACGACTCGATTGCCGTCAACCGATTTACGTTTATTGCGGCAGCACCGCCATCGTATGAAGACGTGGAGGGAGAAACGGGGCTGCCAAGTTCGGAGGGAATTTTTGGACTGAACGTCTCTAATGACGCTTTTATATGGCAGGTCACCGATGAGGCTTCGGCTTATGGGGATGGAGGCACCTCCTTCCTTTTCGACAATTATAACGACATCAATGGGGCCAACCCTTATGGAACCTTGGATGCATTGGTGACAAGGCATTTCGACTTCACCAACATCAATGACGCTTCGCTCAAATTCGATATTGCCTATGCGCCCTATATCGAAGACATTGGCGATACCTTGCTGGTGCTGGTAGCCACCAATTGCTCGCAAAATTTCAACCAACTCGTTTACAAAAAAGGTGGTTTGACACTATCCACAGCACCTATCTCAGGCATTGCATTTACCCCTACTGCTTCGCAATGGCGAACCGAAACCATTGACCTCAGCGATTATGATGGCATGTCGGATGTGACGATTGCCATTGTCAACAAATCGGGGTTTGGCAATCGGATTTTTGTGGACAATATCGGCATTGGAAGGAACTGCAACCTGATGGTTCCGACGCTGACCAACATTCAACCAGACGCATGTGCAGCAGGTTGCAATGGCATTGCAACGATTCAAGTGGCCAATTCCAACGGCAGCTTGACTTATCAATGGCAAGGCTTCCCAAGCCTCAACCAGGCGACCAATAACCAACTTTGTTTGGGAACCACCAACGTCACCGTCACAGATGCTATCGGATGCACGGCGCAAGTATCTGTGCCGGTAGTAGGCCAATCGGCTCCTGAACTGACCATGAGTTCAACCAATATCACCACTTATGGAGTAAATAATGGCACTGCCACTGTGAACGTGGCTGGCGGCCTCTCGCCATTTTCTTATGCCTGGAGCAATGGCTTTCAGCAGAACAGCAGCAATAACCCGGTTTCCACCGCTACCAATTTAGCTGTTAGCAGCTACACGGTTACTGTCACCTCCTCAAATGGCTGCACTGCCACTGCCTCTGTCAGCGTCGGCTCGATATGCACTGGCTTTGGTGTTGGCACTGCCTCAACTCCAGTGAGCTGTTTCGGTGGCAACAACGGCACCATCACGGCAACGGCTTCGAATGGTGCCTTGCCTTATTCCTATCTGTGGAGCAATGGCCAGACCACTCCAACGGCCATCAATCTATCAAACGGTACTTTGTTCGTCACAGTCACGGATGCCAATGGTTGTCCGACATCGGCGCAAGGAGCAGTAGGGCAACCACTTGCACTAACGCTCAATGCTACTGCAACAGCACAAACACTCAGTGGCGTGAACAATGGAACGGCTGCTGTTTCAGTCAGCGGTGGCACATCAGGCTATGCCTATATTTGGAGCAATGGAGCAAATGCTGCCGCTATAAACAACTTGGCTCCCGGCACTTATACAGTTACGGTCACGGATGCAAATGGCTGTACATCAACTGCATCGGCCATTGTCAATTCCGTGAACTGCGGTTCGTTTTCAGCGAATTTGGATATTCAAAACTTGGATTGCTTTGGAGCGGCTAATGGCTTTGCAATGGTCGTGACAACTGGCGGCACTTCGCCTTTCACCTATCTGTGGAGCAATGGTGCGCTAACGGAGCAGGTTCAGAATTTGCCCGCTGGGCCAATTTACGTCTCCATCACGGATGGGCTCGGCTGCGTTGTTCCACTTTCTGGAAATCTGAGCCAACCCACCCAATTGCAAATTAATATCGTTGCTACCGATGAAACTTTTATCGGAGCAAACGACGGCACTGCATCCGTTTCCCCCTCTGGTGGCGCACCGCCCTATACCCTAAATTGGAGCAATGGCTCACCCAATGAGAACATTGGCGGCCTTGCTCCCGGCACATATAATGTAGTTGTCGTTGATGCATTGGCATGTTCTGTGACTAACCAAGTAGTGGTCGGTACTTCTTCTTGTTCCATCAACCTGCAAACTACAGCAACGCCAACCAGTTGCCCAAACTTCGCCAACGGCACTGCCACCGCCACCATTCAAACGGGCGGCACAGGCTCATTCACTTACCTTTGGTCAAACGGCGCAACCACTAGTACCATCTCGCAAATCACCAGTGGGACTTATTCGGTGACGGTAATGGATGCTTCGGGTTGCTCAGAAACGGGCCAAGTGACCGTCAGCTCCTCGGACACCACGCCACCGACTCTGGTGCTAAATGACCTGACCTCCATCAGTTTAGACGAAAATGGCCAATATGTCCTTGACGCTGACCTCCTCGTTGACAATGCCGCCGATAATTGCAGCATGGTTTTCTTTGAAATCAACCCGACCGCCGTCAGTTGTGACGATATGGGGATGCTGCAAGTCTCCGTCGTTGCCACTGATAACAGCGGCAATGTCACTTCCGGTGTGGCAGTGGTGCAGGTGACAGATATGATGCCGCCAGCCATCTTGTGCCCCGACGATTTGGTCGTAACGTCCTGTGGTTCAGTGGACTATGCACTGCCGACAGCCTCCGACAATTGCACTGCCAATGTATCCCTCGACCTCATTGCTGGCTTTGAAAGTGGTGCCGTTTTTCCAGTTGGCACCACTGCCGTTACTTGGTCAGCTACCGACGAAAGTGGCAACCACACTAATTGCTCGTTCAATATCGTCGTGAATTATGACTTGCATGTTCAAGCGACGGGAACCTCTCCAAGTTGCCACGGTTTCAGTGATGGCGCTATCGAATATACCATCACTGGCGGTCAAGCCCCTTATGATATTTTGTGGAGCGCACCATTTCCACAGCACAGCCTACCTGCTGGCAACTATGCCGTCACCGTCACCGATGCTGCTGGGTGTACCAAAGTCCATGTGATGCAATTATCCGAGCCGGACGAAATTGTCTTTTCGGTGCAAAACATTACGCCAACAACGACCGGCCAATCAAATGGCATCATTGAATATACGGTTTTAGGAGGCACAGCACCCTATACGCTAACTTGGCTCCAAGCAGGCATTTCCCTTCCAAATTTCAATCCAGCGGCGGCCCCCGCAGGCTCCTACCAAGTTAGGGTGGTGGACGCCAACGGCTGCATTTACCTCTCAGGATTGGTCGTGGTAACCTCGGTGAGCAGTACACTTGAAACTGAATTGGAACGGCGAATCACCATATCCCCAAACCCAAGTACAGGCTTGTTTTACATCACCACCGACCTTGTGTTAAATGACCCTATTCGCTATGAAGTATTTGATGGCACTGGCAGAAAGGTTTTATTCTCCACCGATGAAAAAACTAATTCATCATTAAAGCAGATTGATTTGCAAGCATATTCCAATGGGGTTTATTGGGTAAAACTACAGATGGGAGAGGCAATGGTTTGGAAGAAATTGGTGAAGATTTAATAAAAACAATTGAGGCATTAAAACTTGCTAAAACCCAGTAAATGCTGCATAAAATTTAATAATAATGGCGCTTATATCCAGATAGGAATAATCGCCATTATTTTATCCCATCCATACTCCGTTAATTGCATGTCTTTCCTGAAATCATCTCAAATTCAAAGCCATATTCCAATGAAAAAGCAAAACAATTTTCCCATCATTCTTTTACCGCTTGCATTAAATCTCATTATTTTTTCAGGCTGTTGCAAAGACAAAGCAACGCCAAGTTCGTGCATTCAGGACAAAATAGAAGCATTCAAATTCGAGCCAAGTGCCAATGCCGTTTTTGAAATTGATTCGCCGGATGTCAAATTATACCTATTCACACATTCTGCTCCAGACGCTGGTGATTTTGTTTACAACTCCGAATGCGAAGAAATTTGCGTTACCAACGTAGAAGGCTATGACCCAGGCATGATACCTTGCGAAACAGCGGTTTATGATTCGCCCCGCACGAAGATTTGGGAGAAATAAGCGCAATTACCCAATTATTTCCCGTTAATGCCAACTTAGTTAGGTTAGTTGAAACCTCCTTAAAACTCCCTTTCTTTGCAAGCCATCTTTGCGCACCATTCCCACATGCCCAAACGTCTGCACATAGCGATTTTCATGCTTTTGGCCTGGTTCACCGCCAATGGGCAAACGCCCTATTTCAAAAACTTTCAGGTGCGGGACGGGCTGCCTTCCAACAACGTTTATTTCGTTTTTCAGGATAATAAAGGCTACATCTGGTTATGCACCGATGTTGGCGTCAGCCGCTTTGATGGAGCCAACTTCACCAATTTCACCACCGCCGACGGCCTGACGGACAACGAGGTGTTCACCTGCTTTGAAGACCGACAAGGGCGCATTTGGTTCGCCACGCTCAATGGCAAGCCCTGTTTTTTTCAGCAGGGAAAAATGCACAACGAGGCAGATACACCTCTGTTACGAGGCTTCGATATGGAGGGGCTGATTGTCCATATTTTCCAGGAAGAGAAGGGCGAAATAATAATGGCTTCTTCGAGGAAAATCGGGAGCTTGAACTTGGAGAATAACAAAGCAGTGCAGTGGCCAACTTCGCTGGGCATCGTTCAAATATGGGACGAAACTGGTTCCAAGATTGGTTCCTTGAGCAATTTAAAACTTGGGTATTACCAAGACGGTCAATTTATGCAATCGGGGAATTTGAGTGAGGTCAAGTTGCCACTCAAACATGCCTATTCGGGCGATTCACTGTTCATCGTTTTTGGCCGCAAATTGTTGATTTACAGCAAGGTGGAACGCAAAGTGCTATTTGAAAAGGCGCTTCCGATTGCCATGGAAGAGGCCATTTCTGTTGCCGTTTTTGGCGATAGGATTTGGGTCGGTGACCGAAAAGGTGCATACCATTTTGACCGAAAAACACTGGCACAGCGAAAGGTTTATTTGCCCAATAGCCAAGTTAGCGCCATCCTCGAAGACCAGGAAGGTGGCTGGTGGTTTTCGACCTTGGAGCACGGCGTTTTTTATGTTCCAACTCCCGAAATCCTGCAATATGCCACTTCCATTGGCGGGCAGCCATTGCGCATCAATTGCCTCGCCAAAGATGCCAAGGGGCGGCTTTGGATGGGCATGAACGAGAGCGCCTATGGGGTGCTCAATGGTAATTTTTTGCAGGTTTTCCAGCACTACCCAAAACTGCTTAAACCAAGGTCCATCAATTCCATCCGACATTTCCCCGATGGTGCTACCTGGCTGGCCGGAAAAGCAGGTGTACTGAGGGTGAAGGACGGTCGGCGCAGTTTTTATCGCATCCGTTCCAGCGATGTGAACCTTGATCGAGGTGGCAATCTGTGGTCCGGCCTGACGGGCTTGTTCTTTATTGCGGAGCAAAAAATCGGCATTTATGACCTGTATAATCGGGCACTGGAGGAAGGTTTAGAGCCATCGGTCAACATCGCCAACCCACCGAAAATGCTCAGCAAATTGAGGGTGGACAAAATCGTTTTTGACCAAAATGGGGCAGCGTGGCTGGCCTCGCCCAACGGCCTTTTTTGTTACAAAGACGGGGCCATGAGCGACCACATTCTTCCACACCCCACTCGTGACCTGATTTTTGAGGAGAAAACGGAAACCATTTGGGCACTCACCGAGTCCAATGGCCTTTTTCTGCTGCGCAATGGGCAGGTGCTCGACAGCATCCGCATCGCCAACCAGCAAGGGCAGGTTATCTGCCGCTCCATTTGTGCAGATGAGTTTGGCGACCATTGGCTGGCCACCGCCAGTGGACTGTTCAAAGTAGAAGGCAGGCAAGGCAACCTCTACCTGTTCGACTTCTCCAATTTCTACGGAATGGGCGCCGAGAAGCTAAACGCATTGGCCGTGATGAACAATCAGGTCTATATGGGAAAGGACGATGGGCTGATGGTCGCCCCGGTCGCTATTTTTTCCAAAAAAATGCCACCGCCACCTGTCTTTTTGAAAAACATCTTGGTCAATGGGCTGGAAACTCAACCACTCGACCAGCCGCTCCATTTCAGTCATGAGGAAAACGCCTTGACGTTCAGTTTCGAGGGGCTGTCGTTCAAGGATTTCAAGCGGTTGCGCTACCGCTACCGACTAATTGGGCACGAAGCCAATTGGCACATCACCACCAATGAGGCCGTGGAGTATGCCTCGTTGCGTCATGGGCTTTACAAGTTTGAAGTTTTGGCCATCAATAATTCGGGAGTAGAAAGCACTGAAGTAGCTACACAGACATTTATCATTGCAAAGCCATTTTGGATAGAATGGTGGTTCTTGTTGAGCGTTTTAGCCACGGTGTCGGTTATGGTTTGGCTCTGGGTGAAAAGGCGGGAACGGAAGCTTCGGCACAAGTTCGAGTTGCAGCAACAACTGATGGAAACCGAAAACGAAAAGTTGGAACTCCAAAAAAAGAACGCCGACTTGAAGATGTTGGCGCTGCGGTTGCAGATGAACCCGCATTTCATTTTTAATGCCCTGAACACCATCAAGGGCTATTACGGACAGGAAAAATTCACCCAGGCGAACAGCTATATCGCCAAATTTGCTCGTCTGCTGCGTCTGAACCTTGACTATTCCGATACCTATATCCCGCTCGACCAAGAGATTGAACTGTTAAAGATTTACATGCAGCTATCGCAAATCCGCTACCCCGACAAGATTGAATTTCAAGTGGAAGTGGCGCCGGGCATCGTACCGGCCTCGGTGCTGATTCCGTCTATGGTCATTCAGCCTTTTCTTGAAAATGCGGTCATTCATGGCATTGTCGGTAAAGCGGGCATGGGACATATTCAACTGCAATTTGCAAAAAACGAAACAGGTGAAATTGTGGTGACGTTGAAGGACGATGGCATTGGCAGAAAGGCGGCAGCCGCCAAGAACAAATTGCGTGACCCCCACAAGCCGTTGGCCACTGCCATCACTCAGGAGCGGTTGGATTTGCTGCGCAAAAATGGGACGCAGCCAGCTGTGGAGATTTTGGATATTTATGATCAAAACGGGCAGGCAGCAGGGACGGAGGTGCTGCTGAGATTGCCGGTGGAAACAATAAAAAGCTAAAATGATAAAATCCATTCTCATAGACGATGAACCCAATGCCCGTGCTACCCTGCGACAGGAGTTGGACTTCCATTGCCCAGAAATCAAAATCATGGGTGAAGCCGCCTCATTGAAGGAGGCTGTCCAATTGTTGCAGCAGCAAGCCGATGTCCAGTTGGTCTTTCTTGATATTCAATTGACGGATGGCTCCGGTTTTGACATTTTGGAACAAGTTGACTACCAGCAGTTTAAGACCATTTTCACCACAGCGTACAGCGACTATGCGCTTAAGGCCATCAAGTTTTCCCCGCTGGATTACCTGCTCAAACCCATTGACGCCGAGGAGCTTCGTGCGGCGGTGGACAAGGCGCTGCGCACCCAGCAAGCCTCGTTCAATCAGCAAATGCAACTGTTCTTGCAGCAATACCGAACGGCCACTGCTCCACCTGAGCGCATTGCCCTCGCCACGGCTGATGGCATTCATTTGTACCAGGTGAAGAGCATCATTCGGCTTGCATCGGAAGGTAATTACACGACCGTTTTTTTTGACAATGGCAAGAAACTCTTGCTCGCAAAAACCTTGAAAGAACTGGAAGAAATGATGGCTCGATACCGTTTTGAACGCATCCACAAATCGCACCTCGTGAACCTCGACCATGTGCAGAGCTACGTGAATCGCTTCGGTGGTGAGGTGGTGATGAGCGATGGGGCGGAGCTGCCTGTTGCGCAGCGAAAAAAAGGGTATTTATTGCAGGTTTTGGGTGGTATGGGTTAGGGTTTGGAAGTGTCTAACTGTCTTTCTTATCTTGCGGCGAAGTCCATTTTCATTAACCAAACTTCTTTTCATGCAATCAAAAGCCACTACCCCTGCCGATTATGTTGCTGCCTTGCCAGACGATCGCCGAGCCGTCATTACCGCCATGCGGGAAGCCGTTTTGAAAAACCTGCCCGAAGGTTTCAGAGAAGTGATGTCTTATGGGATGTTGGGCTATGTGGTGCCGCATAGCCTTTATCCTGCTGGCTATCATTGTGACCCCAAGCAACCATTGCCTTTTATTAGCCTTGCTTCGCAAAAAAACTATATCTCCTTTTATCACATGGGCCTGTATGCAGGTGGGTTATTAGAATGGTTTGAATCAAACTGGCCGCTACATTCCAAGAAAAAATTGGATATGGGTAAGTGCTGCGTACGTTTCAAAAAACCGGAGGACGTGCCATTAGAATTGATTGGTGAATTGGCTCAAAAAATGACGCCACAGCAATGGGTGGAACATTATGAAAAAACCATAAAGCGGTAAATTTAAAAGGGCCTTTCAAGTCCTTGATACCTGAAAAGCCCTTTCAAATTCCACAGGTTGAGCATCAAAACCTATCTCCATCCAGCAGATTGCCAAGGCCGCCGAGCGGGCCACCTTCCTCACGCCGCTTTCCACCACCATATCGCAGGATTCGGTCGGCCAAACGGCTGATGGGCAATGACTGCACCCAAACCTTGCCGGGGCCTCTTAGCGTAGCAAAGAAAAGCCCCTCACCTCCAAAAATGGTGTTTTTTACACCGCCCACGAATTCAATATCGAAGTCAACGGATTGAGTATAAGCCACCACGCAGCCAGTGTCCACTTTCAAAATGTCGCCAACGCCGAGCGTTTTTTCCACGACCATGCCGCCCGCATGAACGAAGGCCATGCCGTCGCCTTCCAGTTTTTGCATGATGAAACCCTCACCGCCGAAGAGGCCAGTGCCGAGTTTTCGTTGGAACTCGATACCTACGGCAACACCCTTTGCGGCGCAAAGGAAGGCGTCCTTTTGGCAGATGACCCTGCCGCCGAGGATAGATAGGTCAAGCGGGATGATTTTACCAGAGTAGGGGGCGGCAAAGCTTACTTTTTTCTTTCCCATGCCAACATTGGTAAAAGCTGTCATGAAAAGGCTCTCGCCTGTTAGGATGCGCTTGCCTGCACTCAATAATTTTCCAAACAGGCCGCCCTGTTGTTGGGTGCCGTCTCCAAAGATGGTTTGCATGGCAACGTCGGCGTCCATCATCATAAAGCTGCCGCTTTCGGCCACTACCGATTCTTGTGGGTCAAGTTCTATTTCGACGAACTGCATTTCTTCGCCGTAGAGTTTGAAGTCAATTTCGTGGTTTAGCATGATTTGAATTGATGTTTTGATGAAGCTATCTAACGCCCATTTGAATTGGTGCGCTTCGATGTAGATTGTCAAGAATTCCGTGGCAAAATTGATGAAATGACAGAAAAACTGGGCTATTTTTTCTACCAATGAATGTGTGTGAACGAAATTGTTCAAAATGCAACCAATGTATTTACTTCAAATCGCTAATAATGCCAGTTTCATCAACTTATTTTCAGAAAGTATCTACCATGTTTTGAATTCGATTTAAAACAGACTTTATTCGCAACCAAATTTAAACAATGAGAATATTCTACGCCATACTGTTTTCGATTGGTCTATTGCAATTGTCCTTTGGGCAAACTGGCACTTTAAAGGAAAGCCTTAAAGTCAAAAGCAGCATCCTTGGAAAGGATGTTGAGTTCTGCGTTTATCTTCCCGCCAACTATGAGACTTCCAATCGTCGCTACCCTGTCCTTTATCTTTTGCACGGCTATACAGACGATGAAACGGGATGGTTACAATTTGGCGAAGCCCACTACATCGCCGACAAGGCAATTGCCGCTGGCGATGCGACTCCCATGATAATTATCATGCCCGACGCTGGCGTTTCCTGGTATATCAACAGCTATGATGGCAAGGTGAAGTTCGAGGATTTCTTTGTCAAGGAACTGATTCCACATATTGACGCAGGGTTCCGCACCCGACCAACCAGGGACTTCAGGGCAGTGGCTGGCCTTTCGATGGGCGGGCATGGCAGCTTCCTGATGGCCGCCCGGCATCCCGAGCTGTTCGTGGCTTGTGCACCATTGAGCGGCGCATTTTGGACGGAAGAGGAGGTCATAGCAAGCCCAGAGGATATCTGGACAAACATTTTCGCACACCTTTATGGCGAAGGCTTAAAGGGTGCGGACAGATTGACGCCGCATATGCGCTCCTATTCCGGCATTGAAATCGTCAAAAACGGAAATGCGGATGACCTGAAAAAGGTCAAGTACTATATTGACTGCGGCGACGACGATTTCTTGATTCAAGGCAATATGGCATTGCACCTTGAAATGAAGAAAAAAGGCATACCGCATGAGTTCAGGGTGCGTGACGGCGCACATGATTGGCCTTATTGGCGTACTGCGCTTCCTGAGGTCCTCAAATTCGTAAGTCAGAGTTTTCACAGATAGAACGACAAAATAAGAGGTGCCCCATTATTGTCTGAAATGCAAACATTGGGTCACCTTTTTTCACCAAAAGCTTTATTCACCAACTGTGTAATCATTTATGAAAAAGAATCTTTTCTTAGTTTTCGCATTGCTGACGGCATTGTACGCCTGTGGCGTAAAATCAGCATCAAAAGTGTCATCTGCTGACCTTACATCCGGCAAGTCTATTTACATGGATAAATGCGGCAAATGCCACCCGGCATTCGATGTGAAATCCAAGTCGGTAGAGCGTTGGAACCAAGTGCTTGCCCCTATGATTACGGACAAGGCAAAGCTCAACGAAGCCGATGGCAAACTCGTCGAAGCTTATGTTTGGAACGAACTCGGTGTGAAGAAGTAAACCTTCATCCCAACTTTTCGTAAATGGTTCAAGACACCGATGAATGGCACTAAAGGCCAATCGTCGGTGCTTGAACCTTTTTTTGTGGTAAAAAAGCAGCGCCATCTGAGGCAGACGTCAGATTTGCGTTGGTGCTTTTGGGTGGTTGAAAAATATCAATCAGAAAAGGGCAAAGAAATTAGCCTCGAAAGTGCTTGATTTCCATTTTACCCCTAATTTCAGCCCCGATTTTGAAAAACCATTGACCATCATTTTATCGTTTTACCTTAACCATTATGATTCTTGGCATTTTGAAAGAAGATGGCGCCGACAACAGGGTTTCCGTCATCCCTGAAACAGTGGCAGCTTTGCTGAAACTCGGCGTCAAAGAAGTCCTATTCGAAACAAGTGCGGGCGACCGTGCAGGCTACCGTGACGCTGATTATGCTGCCCAAGGCGCTCAAGTCACCTCCGAAAACGACGTGCTTTCCAAGTCCGACCTCGTGGTGAAAATCAACCCACTTTCTGCTTCGCAAGCTGGCCAACTTAAGGCTGGACAAATGTTGCTCGGCCAATACAATCCATTGACGAACAAGGAGGTAACCACGCCATTGCTCAACGGCAAAATCACTGCTTTCAGCCTTGACATGCTGCCCCGTACCACCCGTGCGCAAGCCTCCGACGTGCTTTCGAGCATGGCAACTGTTGCAGGATACAAGGCGGTGTTGCTTGCAGCAAATGAGTTTGTGGGCTTCTTTCCCATGTTTATGACGGCGGCTGGTACCATCAAACCCGCCAAGGTGCTAATTCTCGGCGCTGGCGTAGCAGGGTTGCAAGCCATTGCCACAGCCAAACGATTGGGCGCTGTTGTCGAGGCATTCGACGTGCGCACAGCTGCGAAGGAAGAGGTTTTGAGCCTTGGAGCGAAGTTCGTGGACGTAGAGGGCGCTGCCGAAAGCGCTGCGGCTGGTGGCTATGCCATCGAGCAATCGGAAGAGTTCAAGCAGCGTCAGGCAGATGCGGTACACAAACATGCAAGCATGGCCGATATTATTATTTGCACGGCGCAGATTCCCGGCAGACGAGCGCCAGTTTTGCTCCGCAAAGCCACCGTTGAAGCGATGAAGCCTGGCTCGGTGGTCATAGATTTGGCGGCCAGTACGGGAGGCAACTGTGAGCTGACGGAGAACTGCAAAACCATCTTCGCCAACGGCGTAAAAATCATCGGCGACTCCAATTTGCCAGCCTCAGTGCCAAGGGATGCCAGTGCCATGTTCAGCAAAAACGTGCACAATTTCCTGAAAATACTGGCACCCAAAGGCGATGCCGTGCTTAATTTTGAGGATGATATCGTTGCGGGAACCTGCATTGCACACCAAGGCGAAGTCATCAGCCCAAGGCTCAAGTCACTAATGGCTTCCGCTTAATTCAATCCTTATATCCTTCAATCCATCAATCCTTTTTATGGACGCTTTTGCCAATTTTTTCCTTGAAAACCAGCACATGGTCTATATCGTGGTGCTGTCCATTTTCTTGGGCATCGAGGTAATTTCCCACGTGCCAGCTATCCTACACACGCCGCTGATGTCGGGAGCCAATGCCATTCACGGCGTGGTCATCATAGGGGCCATCATCGTTATGGGCCATGCAAAAAGCGACGATTACTTGGCGCTGACGCTCGGCTTCTTGGCCGTTTTTTTGGGAACGCTGAACGTGGTCGGTGGCTTCG
>JANPLH010000103.1:0-1710 GCA_031426435.1 Saprospiraceae bacterium
CACCAGCCTGCCTGCCAATCATCCACTTGACAAGCAATTCCGCTTGGCTTTCCTTGCCAACAAAGTAGTACTACATGAACTTAATGATGCTGGCAAGGAAAGCCAATGGGTTCTTGTCAAAACATACCCTTGATTTACTGCCACTTAAACCTGTAATCAAGCCAGTTGAAAAGAAGCGTTGAAGGTTCAGCACCAGGTCGTATTGCTCGCTTCGTACTTTAAAAATTAGCCTAAACAAGTTCAAATGCTTTCTCCCTTTTTTGTCCCAAACCAATATCTTTCCAATAAAAGGATGGCTTTGCAAAATACCTTCATTCCCTTTGCGGAGCAAAAAATCTATCCTTGCCTTCGGAAAAACCCAGTGAAGCTCTTCTAAGAGCGGAGTGGCAAGTACTACATCTCCGATGAATGCAGTTTGAATGACTAAAATTTTATTGAAAGCAGGTAAAACGGGCATGGTACATTTGCGAAAAAAAGAAAAAATGAGCCGAATAGTCATATTGCTTTTCTGCCTGTGCTGCTTCGGCTGCCAGCAAAAGTATCAACTTCGTTTAGCACAACAAATTGCAGAAGAAACCCGCCTTGAATTTGCACCCGATAAACGGGTGGCACTTTTTAGGATTGACTCATTAACGAAGGGTAAAATCATTAACATCGTAGGTGAGACCAATTTGCCAAAGGCAAAATACAGTTTCTACGAAAAACTGAAAAATGCAGGAATCCAAACAACGGATAAACTCCAGCTTTTACCTGCCGCAGATTTGAACGGCAAGCATTTTGGGGTAGTGAACGTTTCTGTTTGCAACTTCCGCTCTGCACCAAAACACTCGGCAGAGCTGGCCACGCAAGCACTATTAGGAACCTCGCTCAGGGTTTGGAAAAAGGATGGCGACTTCTATCTCGTGCAGTCTCCTGACGATTATTTTGGCTGGCTTGATGATGGGGGCCTCCAACTGATGACTGCCATAGAACATGAGCAATGGCTGAATTCCAGAAGGGCGGTATGCACCCAAGATTTTGTTTTTGCTTATGAAAGGCCAGATGAAAAATCAGGCAAAGTGACAGACCTTTTGGCGGGAAACATGGTGCAAATCGTTGAAAATCAGGGCGTTTATACACTTGCTGCTTTTCCTGACGGGCGCTTTGGATTTGTACTTTCAGCCAACCTTATGCCCCTACCCGATTGGCTCAATTCCCGCAACCCATCGGCTGATAACATACTAACGGCTGCAAAGGAGATGATGGGAAGGCCATATCTCTGGGGTGGAACCTCCGGGAAAGGCATGGACTGCAGCGGATTTACCAAGATGGCTTTTTTGCTCAATGGCATTCAACTGCCCCGTGACGCCAGCCAGCAGGTGCATGTCGGGGAATTGGTGGAGACTGACACCTCCGACTGGAAAAACCTGGTTCCAGGTGACCTGCTTTTCTTTGGAAGCAAGGCCACTCCTGAAAAAAAGGAGCGCATCACGCACGTAGCCATTTACCTTGGCAACGGCAAAATCATCCACGCTTCTGACCGGATAAAAGTTGAAAGCATCGTGCGTGGAGGGACTGGGTTCGCCGAAGACCGATTGAAAACCTTCGTTCGTTGCAAAAGGATGATTGGCCAAGCGGGCAGGAACGGTGTGCTGCAAATGTCCGATTTGCCGTTTTATCAAGCAAGGCCGTAAACAATCCTATAAAGGCTTTAATTTTTACTTGTATAAT
>JANPLH010000104.1:0-6598 GCA_031426435.1 Saprospiraceae bacterium
GTATAGTCCCGCCATTCGCGGCCTTCATCATCAATGGTACAAGCTTCGGGTCGAGTGTCCACCATGAGGCCACGGTAGGGTGGGGCCATGGTCGCCGGGGCAGGTTCGTAGCCTTTTCGGAAGAGGAAATCCATGAGCGCCGCCCGCCGCTCGCCCCGCCGCTGGTAATCGCTTTTTGCTCCAAACAAGGTAAGAATGCGCTTGGCTTCGCCAAAATTTTCACCGAAAAACTCAGTTGGTTCAGATGGATATTGAAAGCCGTTTGCCCCATTTTTTTTCAAAAAATCCAAGATGGCAGCCTGTACTTTTTCATGCAAATTAGCCGAATGGTCAACGATTTGAAGCCCATTGCGCAGCAACCATTCAAAATATTGTGGATTGGCCAACACGATTTCCGAGTAGCGGTCGGTGTGCGGAATCACGTCCATGCCCACCGTTTTGCCCATCGCATGGAGCAGTTTCACGCAGGCCTTCAGTTGCCGTTCTACCGTGTCCAGATGCGGGTACACCTCGTACAGTTCTTGGCTGAAAAACTCCGGGTTGATGTTCCAACTGGCCATGCCGTACAAGCTCGACACAACGCCCGGCTCCCAAATCGGAAGCAGATGGATGGCGCTCTGACTGGCGGGGATGGTCAGCGTGTATTTCACCACGTTCCAGAAGGACTGGATGGTGCGGACGTTGATGCCGACAAGATTTTGGAAATTTGGAATTTTGGAAATTTGGAAATTGGGGGGCGTGGGTTGGAGGTTAAGGGCAGCATTGAACGAAGTCTCACCAAGGCGATTTTTTAGGATGGAAATGGATTGGGTGATGGGGAGGTTAACAGCGGTTTCTGGTAGAAGGCCGTGGATATAGGACTTCCTGCCTTCGGTGAAGTCGGCAATCCAAGTTTGCTGGTACTCAGACCAAGTTTCGTTGGTTTTTGTTTGTGCCATATTTTTTGTTAAAATCAGTTGATTAACTCGTTTTTTATCACAATAAGCACATTTGGTATCGTATCATTTAGACTTCTATACCTTTTCAATTCTTCTAAAATATTTCGATTCTTTGAGTTAGCATAACTGATGATTGCTAATTTATAGTACCCTTGCTCTTGACGTCTTGGTTTTATGTTTTTGAAGAAAATTGTATCCCCATTAACCGAATAATCCCCTCTAATTTCAGTTATTCCAAAACATACGCTTTTATCGATGAATTTTTTACTTTCCATCAATTTAAGTGTTGTCATACAATTTGCAACACCCTCCCTTTTTGCTGTTAATAATTCTTTGCCTTCAAAATTTTGAAAATTAATTAGACCAAATGGCCTGAATGCAGCGGAAGTCAATATTGTCAACATTGTTGCTATAAGGATTAAATGTTGATTGTTGTTGAAATTGTTACGAATGGAGAGATAAATATGCCAGCCCAATATGACAAAAAGAGTGATAAAAATTACGAAAAGGATAAGGTATGCTATCAAAGAATATACCCCAAGAATTCCTATCCAAAAGTAATGCGTATTTACAATTAGGAAGAATACTAATGAAGATGCTAACCAAATTTTTGATTTCATGAACTAAATTTTGATTAAATCCTTCACTTGGAATTTACTAATTCCCAAATTTCAACCCAATCCCACCACCTCCACAATCTCCAAACCAAAGCCAATCATTCCAATCCTGCGAGTAGGATTATTGGTAAGCAGTCTGATTTTCGAGATGCCGAGGTCACGCAATATCTGCGCCCCGATGCCGTAGTCACGCTGCTCCATTTCCTGATTGCGGCGACCTCGGTAGGGTTTCTGTGATTTGTCGGGGGAGTTTAGCATTTGTTTTAGGCAGGACATGATGCTGGCATCTTTGTCGCCGTGGCGCATGACCACCAAGGCACCTTTTCCTTGCTTCGCAATGGCTTCCAGGGATTTGTCAATGCGGAACCCCGTGTCGTCCAAAAGAATGCCGAGCAGGTCGTTGCCTTCCATGCTCGAATGTACCCGCACGGTCACGGGTTCGTTGGGGTGCCATATTCCTTTGATGATTGCCAGGTGAGTATCATTGCCGCAGGAATAGGCAATGAGTTCGAACTCGCCAAACCGGTTCTTGAACGGCATTGAAAACTCCCGTTTGATGAGCCGCTCGGTCTCCATCCGATAGGCGACGAGGTCTTTGATGCTGATGATTTTCAATTGGAATCGCTCCGCAATTTTCATGAGTTCTGGCAATCGGGCCATGGTCCCATCCTCGTTGAGGATTTCCACCAAAACACCAACTGGGCTTAATCCTGCCATGCGGGCAAGGTCTATGGCCGCTTCTGTATGGCCTGTGCGACGTAGCACGCCTCCTTTTTTTGCCCTGAGTGGAAAGATATGGCCGGGCCGGGCGAAGTCTTCTGGCTTGGTAGTTGGGTCAACAAGTGCCCGAATGCCCGTCGCCCGGTCGTAGGCGCTGATGCCCGTGGTACAGCCCTTCCCAATAAGGTCAATGCTGACGGTGAAGGCCGTTTCGTGCAACGCCGTGTTTTCTGGCACCATCATGCGTAGGCCAAGCTGCTCGGCCCGGTCTTCTTCAATGGGGGTGCAGATGAGGCCCCGACCGTGTGTGGCCATGAAATTGATGATTTCGGGACTTATGCACTCGGCGGCACAGATGAAGTCGCCCTCGTTCTCCCGGTCTTCGTCGTCCACCACGATGATAACTTTCCCGTTGCGGATGTCTTCTATGGCTTCAAGTATGGTGTTGAGCTTGAACAGTTGATGGTTTTGAACTTGCGTTTCTAAGCTGTTTGTCATTGCTGGTTCGGTCAAGAACATGGATTTGATTTTTTATCCCAAAGAACAAGAAGCGAGGCGGAAGGTTCTTCCAATTGCTTTGAAACAACAAAGGTCTCTTTCCAGATGAAAAGAGACCTTTGAACGGAGGGATTTTTTTTCAGAATCCCGTTTTTTTGTAGAAAGCCGTTTTTCTCGGTCGGCGGTGAGCGGTTTAACTTTCTTTCGCTTTTTGGGCGGGGTGGTGGCTTGTACCATCAGCTTTTCAAACTCCGCAATCGCGGCCTCCTTGTTGTCCAACTGAGAGCGGGTCGTCTGGTTGGTGAGCAACAAAATGCCCTCGGCGGTGATGCGGTTGGCGAGGTTTTCCTGCACCATCAGTTTTTCTACTTCGGTCAAAAAACGGGAGGCAGCCACATCGAAGCGCAGTTCGACCTTGGTTTCCACCTTGTTCACGTTCTGGCCACCGGGGCCGGAGCTGCGGGCGGTCTTAAAGGTTATTTCTTGTTTGATGAGTTCGAGATTCATGGCTAAATTGGTTTAAAATCGCCCATTGAACAGGTCATGCATAGAATAAGTTCACACAAACAAGCCTACTTTTGCCGCATGACCGAATCCACCACAAAACATGTCTTTTTTCTGCTAAAACTCTCAGCCGCCAGCGTATTTGCAGGCCGTGCATACCAGCATTTCTTCTGGGATGCGCCCTATCGGGAATTGCTCTGGGACGACCAGCTCATGAAGCCCCTCATCGAGGCATTGACACCTTGGACCTGGCATGACTACGTGACCAACCTCGCCGTGGATGAATCCATTCAACAGTGGATGGTAGCGGGTGGCATATTTTACCTGCTTTGCGCAGCAGCCTGCCTTTTTTATGATAAAATGCCGAGGTGGGTCCAATGGCCGATTTGGGTAGGGGTGATTGGACAAGTGCTTTTGGCGCTGCTTTACATGAAAGAGTATTTCCTTCATATTGGGCAGTTCTTTGAATATGCGCTGCAATTTTGTGCTCCTGTTTTTTTGATGGTTTATTATAAAAATGAGGCATTTACTCCCCAATTGGTTAGAGCCATGAAATGGGCCACTGCGCTTACCTTTCTTTGCCACGGTTTGTATGCCGTTGGATATTACCCCCGGCCTGGCTTATTCACGAGCATGACAATGCAGATACTGCACTGTTCCGAAGCATTTGCGGTGAATTTCGTCACACTGGCTGGTTGGCTCGATTTTGCCGTTACGATAGGAATATTTCTACCAAATAAATGGGCAAAATGGTTTCTGCTCTATGCTGCCATTTGGGGAACGCTCACCGCATTGGCAAGGGTTTTCGGCAATTTTTACTGGGATTTCCCCCTTGCCAGCTTGCATGAATGGGCCTATCAGACGGTCTATCGCCTGCCACATGGGCTAATTCCGTTGGTGCTTTTTATGACCATTCGCCGGAAATGAATAAGCGCTCCGAAAGTTCTCAACCTTCGGAGCGCCCCTTCGCTTTCTATCCCTCCCAACTTATAAAGCCAGTATCTCCGCCAACCGCAGCTCATCCAAGCTTATTTCCTTTTGGTTCCGTACGGCAATACCGAGCGGGGTGTATTTTATCAGGTTGTTGTCAATGCCCACCATTGCGTTCGTTAGGCCGTCGAGCAAGCCAACAACGGCGTTTGAACCAAGGCGGCTTGCCAGCAAACGGTCGGCACCAGAAGGCGAACCGCCCCGCTGCAAGTGGCCGATGACCGCCACTCGGGTATCATAAGCGCCAACCCTTGATTTAAGTTCCTGTGCAATTTCTTCAGTTTTGCCCAATTTATTGCCTTCGGCAACAATGATGAGGCTGAACAGTTTTTTGCGCTTTGCTGACGAGCGCAGCACATTTGCGAGTTCGTCGTAAGTGGTTTCTTTCTCTGGCAACAGCACCAATGTTGCACCGGAAGCAATGGCGGTATGCAAGGCAAGGAAGCCAGAATTGCGGCCCATTACCTCAATGAAAAACAAACGGTCGTGCGATTCTGCCGTGTCCCTAATCTTGTCAACTGCCTCCACTGCCGTGTTCAGTGCTGTATCGAAACCTATGGTATAATCCGTACCATAAAGGTCATTGTCAATGGTACAGGGCACACCAACAACGGGGATACCATGTTCCTTGTGGAATATCTCGGCACCGGTAAAAGTACCATTGCCACCCAAGGCCACCAAACCTTCGATTTTATGTTTTTTCAGGGCGGCAGCGGCCAATTTTCGGCCATCTTCCGTCATGAAGCGCTCGCTTCTGGCGGTCTTCAAAAACGTGCCGCCCCGTTGTATGATGTTACCCACATCACGTGTTTCGAGCTTGGACATATTGCCGTCCATCATGCCTTCATAGCCGCCTACTATGCCCCAAATTTCTACTTCGTGGTAAACACAGGTTCGAACGACAGCCCGCAATGCAGCGTTCATGCCGGGAGCATCGCCGCCAGAGGTATATACTGCAATTCTTTTGATATTACGAGTCATAAATCAGGTTTAGGAAGTTGATAAGCGGCATTAAGTTGTAGCTTATAAATCGACATTAAGTTGTATCTTAGTTCTTTGAAATCATGCAAATTCAAAACTCGCCACTATGGGAAAGTCAATACCTTATGCACACCGCCTGAAGATAGTGCAACGAATGGAACTCGGGCATACGTACGAACAGATAGCCGGAGACCTGTGCTGCAGCATAAGCGGCGTCAAGAAAATATGGGGTTTATACCGAAAAAATGGGGAATCCGCCTTCACTACCGTTTACGCCAATTGTGGCCGACGCTCCCCTTACCCCCAGGAAGTCCGTGATGCCGTCAACGGGCTGCGTGACAATGGGCAAGGAGCTTCGTACGTGCGGTCAAAGCTGTTGCAGAAGCACCCAGCGTCCCCCGCCCCCGACGACCGGACGCTCCAACGGTGGTGGGCCGCCGAAAGGACGGCCCGGCCCAAGGGCCGGCCCCCTGCTGCGGAAAAAAAAGTGGAGCGGAAAGGCACATGAGACATGGCAACTGGACGGCAAGGAACAGGTGCTGCTCGGCGACGGCACACAAGTCAGTTGGATGAACATGGGCGACGAGGCGACGGGGGCCCACCTCAAGGCGACCGTTCACGAAAACCGCTTGGTGGCCGAGATAAGCCTCCAAGGCGCCATCCTTGGCGTCAACGGCTGCTTTGAGAGATGGGGCCTGCCGTTGAACCTGAAGATAGACAACGGCCGCCCCCTTGTCAACCCCCACAGCCCGGACGTGCCAACAAAGGCAGTGCTGTGGTGGATAGGTCTCGGCATAAACGTCGTCCAGAACGACAAGGGGTGCCCGCAACAGAACGGGATAGTGGAATGCCTCCAAGGGACAATGGGCCGGTGGTCAAACCCCGGCGCCCAGCCCAACGCCAAGGCACTGCAGGTGCGCCTGGACGAAGAGAGCGACTTCCAGCGCAAGCACTACCGAATCCCCTCCAAGGGCCACAAGACCAGGATGGAACTGTACCCGGAACTGGAAGGAAACGGGCGGAGGTACAACCCGGACATGTTCGAGATTGGAAGGGTGTATGCGTACCTCAGCCAAAAAGTCTGGGAGCGAAGGGTAAAGGACAGCGGTGACGTCAGGATATTTGGGGAGTCCATTTACATTGGCACCAAACATTCCCAACGGCCCGTCACCATCGTTTTTGACCCAATCGAAAAGGAATGGCTGGTCAACAAGTTGGACGGCACGTTCCTAAGGGCTTCCAAAAGGGGCGTCCCCAACGAAAAAGAGATAAAAGAATTTGCATTGATGTCAAAGAACTTGGACACAACTTAATGTCGCTTTTTGAAACACAACTTAATGCCGCTTATCA
>JANPLH010000105.1:0-27242 GCA_031426435.1 Saprospiraceae bacterium
GCGTCGGCACCGTGCGACGCCCGCCGCGCGGCGTGCCGAAGAACCGTTTTGCCTCGGGCAACTGGTACGACGTCTGGTACCCGGACCTCGCGCCCAGCGAGGCGACCGTCAAGCTAGGGCTGAAGGCCGAAACGGACGTGGACTGGAAGCGCTTCCTTGCGAACCGGCCAGTTGAAGCCTTCGACCCTCGCAAATACGTGGAATACCGGTTATTTTGGCCCTATTCCAGCGGAATCCCCGGCCAGTGGATGAGCCACCAGATTGACACAGTGCATTGGTTTTCGGGCCTCCAGCACCCCCGTAGCGTGGTGGCCAATGGCTGCATTTACCAATGGAAAGATGGCCGCAGCAATCCCGATACCCTAACCGTCGTCTTCGATTATGGCCCACAAAACGACCCAAAATCGGGCTTTCAGGTGCAGTTCACCTCCCGCTTCTCCAACTCGGCGGGCGAGACCAAGGAACTCTACTATTCCAACGGTGGCATGATAAACTTAGACACCAACGAAATCTCGGACAAGGGCGGCCTTCGGGAACCGGAAGCCTCGGCGATGGGAATGAAGCCGAACCTTTTGCCTACCATGAAAATCGAAGCGCCAAAGGTAGTTTACGATGCAAACACAGGGTCGGACACGCTCACGTTTGCACACGTGAAAAACTGGATGGAATGCGTTCGAAGCCGCAAACAACCGAATGCGCCCATTGAGGCGGGCTACCAGCATTCCATCGCAAACATCATGGCGACCGCCGCCTACCGCACGGGCCAGAAAGTGACTTTTGATGAAAAAAAACAAGATATCATTGCTGGCGGAAAGGTTTGGAAGCCGTTTAAATAATCTTGACTGTTGGCTTTCCTAAACCTCGCAAAAAATGATACCTGACCCACTATTCAACGTCACCAACAAAGTCGCCGTCATCACTGGCGGCAGTGGCATTCTTTGCGGAGCAATGGCCAAAGCCCTTGCCGCACGGGGCGCACGGGTTGGCATCCTTGGCCGCTCGGCTGAGAAAAATAAAATGATGGTGTCCAGCATCCAAACGGCGGGCGGCGAGGCACTCGGCCTGGTCGCCAACGTGCTCGACCAGGCAGCGCTCGAAGCTGCCCGACAACAGGTTTTGGAGAAATGGGGCCGCATAGACATCCTCATCAACGGCGCTGGCGGCAACATGCCCGGCGCTGCCATTCCTCCCAGCGAAAACTTCTTCGACGACCATCCTTTTGCCAATTATAAAAGGGTTTTTGAGCTGAACCTAGACGGCACGGTGCTGCCCACGATGGTTTTCGGACAAGCCATGGCTCGCCAAAAATCGGGCAGCATCATCAACATTTCTTCCATGACCGCTGCGCAAGCCGTGACCCGTGTGCCCGGCTACTCCACGGCCAAGGCGGCGGTGGACTGCTTCACCCGTTGGCTGGCGGTGGAAGCGGCACTCAAATTTGGTGAGGGCGTAAGGGTGAACGCCATTGCCCCCGGCTTTTTCGTCACCGACCAAAACCGCCGATTGCTCACCAACGAAGATGGCAGCTTCACCGAGCGGGGCGCATCCGTCATCCGAAAAACACCAACGGGCCGCTTCGGGGAGCCGGAAGAACTCATCGGCACCTGTATCTGGCTTTGTAGCGATGCCTCCAAATTTGTGACTGGAACAATTATCCCCGTGGATGGGGGATTTTCGGCTTGGAGCGGGGTTTGAGGGAAATGGAAATTGGAAATTGAGAAATTAAGAAATTGGGGTGTCTCGCAATTTCCTAATTTCTCAATTTCCATTTTCCACTACATCTCATGTATCTCCCAAGCGTTCTGGTTCTCCACGTCGTCCAAGATGGTGAGGTAATTCATGTAGCGGAGCGGGCTGATTTCGCCGGATTCGACGGCGGCTTTCACAGCGCACTTAGGTTCGTTTTTGTGGAGGCATTGCCCACCAAAGCGGCAATCCGCCGATTTTTCAAACAATTCCCGGAAATTATGCGCCACGTCGAGCGGTGTTAAGTTGTTGAATGCCAGCATCTTAATGCCGGGTGTGTCAATAATGGAGCCGCCAAAGCTAAGGGGGAACATCTCGGCGAAAGTAGTGGTATGCTGGCCCTTGCCGGAATAGCCGGAAAGGTCGCCAGTGCGCAGGTCGAGGTTCGGCTCCACGGCGTTCACAAGGGTGCTTTTGCCTACGCCCGACTGTCCGCTGACAATCGTTGTCTTGCCCTTGAGGTAATCGTGAAGGGCATCAATGCCGTCGCCAGTTTCGGCGGAGACGAGCAGCACGAGATAGCCGATGCCTTCGTATAGTTCTTTTAGGATGCTAAAAGTCTCCAACGCATGGTCGTCGTAGAGGTCGGCTTTGTTGAAAACGATGCAAGTGGGGATGTTGTACGGCTCGGTCATGAGCAGGAAGCGGTCAATAAAGCCCTGCTTCAGGTTCGGCTCCACAATGGTGGTGATGAGCAGCGCTTGGTCCACGTTGGCGGCCAGCAGGTGCATGTCCCGCTTGCGCCGGGGCGACTGCCGGATGACGCAGTTGCGGCGGGGCAGCACTTCCTTGATGAGGCCCCGGCCTTCCTCGTCCGGCCCGACCATCACCAAGTCGCCAACAGCAACGGGGTTGGTGGTCTTCATGTCTTCGAGGCGCAGCTTACCGACGATGCGGCATTCTTGCACCTCGCCATTTTCCAGCAGCACCTGGTACCAGCTACCGGTGGATTTAATTACAGTTCCTTTATTCATTCAAATGGTTGACGGCGGACGGCGGACGGCCTACGGTTTTATTTCACTGAGGCGTCAGCCATTGGTCGTAATGAAGCAAAGGTAACTGCGATTGAGGCTGTGTAGTTCCGAACGGGAGAAAAAATAGTGATAGCCACTTTCTTTCAATATCCCGCCCTCTCCACCTACATTTGCCCCACCGTTTTGCATGGGGCCAATTATGAAAAACATCATCGAACAATACCGCAGCGTCGTCATACAAATCGCCACGCCTTACAGCACTGGCACTGGGTTTCTGTTGCGGGAAGCTGCCGTCATCGTCACCAATTTCCATGTGGTGCAGGACAACCGGGAGGTGGTCGTGGAAGGCGTACTGCTGCCTCGGCAATTGGCGCAGGTGGTGTTCGTTGACCCCAAGCACGACCTTGCTTTCATCGCAGCGCCGCCTTGCCCCAATGCGCCCAATGAAGTTTTGGCAAAGGGAGGAAACGCCGTTTCCGTGGGGGATGTGGTGGTGGCCATTGGGCACCCCTTCGGGCTGAAGTTCTCGGCGACACAGGGCATCGTGTCCGGCCAGGAGCAGTTAAAGTCTGACCTGCCCTATATCCAACACGATGCGGCGCTGAACCCCGGCAACAGTGGCGGGCCGTTGGTCAATGCAGCGGGGGAGATCATCGGCATCAACACCTTTATTATATCGGAAGGTATGAGCATGGGCTACTCCCTGCCCGTGCGGTTCCTGTCCGAGTCGCTGGCGCTTTGGCAGAACAATGGCCACAAGTTGGGCACCCGCTGCGGCGAATGCGGCACTGCCGTTTTTGAAGGCACCGTGGAAGACGGCTACTGCCCCAATTGCGGAGCAGCCATAGAACTGCCCAACAAGGCGGCACTATACGAGCCAGTTGGGATTGCCCGCACCATCGAGGCAATACTGGGCAAATGCGGCCACGACGTGCGTCTCGCCCGACGGGGCCCCAACGTCTGGGAGGTGCGCAACGGCAGCGCCAAAATCTTTATCAGCTATTACGAACCCAACGGCCTCATCGCCGGGGATGCCATCCTCTGCGACTTGCCCGCCTCCAACATCAAGCCCGTTTATGAGTTTTTGCTGCGCCAAAATTTTGAGATGGAAGCCCTGAACTTCAGCGTGCGAGGCAAGGAAATCGTGCTCTCGCTCGTCATCTACGACCGCTACCTGACCCTCGACACTGGCATGAAGCGCTTCCGCAACCTATTCGACAAGGCCGACCACTACGATAATTTGTTGGTTGAGCAGTATGGGGCGGGGTGGAAGGAGGAAATTGGAAATTAGATATTGGGATATTGGGATATTATGCGAGTTAATGTTTAAAATAATTACTTTACTTTCAGTTGATTAGGCAGTAAAATCAAGGTCTTTTAATAAATCAGCTTGATTTAATTCTTTGACAATTAATTGCTTTTAAATTTAAACTTTTAATTCGCATAAATTGGAAATTATGGAAAACACACAGGCCTATTTGCGGCCAGCAACTATTGAAGATGTGCCGCTGATTTTGCAGTTCATCTGTGAATTGGCGGATTACGAACGCATGCTCGAAGATGTAGTGACCACGGAAGAAATGCTTCGGGAGTCGCTGTTTGGGCATCGGCCAGCCGCCGAGGTCATCCTTTGTTTTGAAGAGGAAAAAGCGGCGGGCTTTGCGCTGTTTTTTCACAACTTCTCCACCTTTCGGGGCAGGCCCGGCATTTACCTCGAAGACCTGTTCGTGCGGCCAGCATACCGGGGGAAGGGCTATGGAAAAATGCTGCTCCAAGCGTTGGCGAGGCTCTGCATGGAGCGCAACTGCGCCCGTCTCGAATGGTCGGTACTGGACTGGAACACCCCTTCCATCGAGTTTTACAAAAGCCTCGGTGCGGTGGCAATGGACGAGTGGACGGTGTTCCGGCTTACTGGCGACAGATTGGAAGCCATGGGGCGTTCCTAAACAACTTTGTTGGGAATTGCCCGTTTATTTTTTGTGCCAAGTAACCCCTACGGATTGCTTGGCGCTAATGGAATTATGGGCTACCTTGCCTTCACTTAAACAGCCACGCCAAAAAAGAAGTCATGAAACAAATTATACCTGTCATCTGCTTCCTGTTTTCATTTACAACAAATTCAAACGCCCAGGCGCTACTCCTCCAAAGCACTGCACAGCAGAAGCTGAATGAGGTGATTGTACAGTTCAGGGCTGGCACTTTTCCCGCCAATTTTGTTGCTACCGCAAATGCCGACTGCCCCTTTGCGGAGCAAATAAAAATCGAAAAAACACTGGCCGAGCGCCAGCATATTTATCTTTTGAACGCTTTGCAAATACTTGACCGGGAAGCGTTTTTATCCTTTTTGAAAAACAAGCCAGAAGTCATTTCCGCCGCTTGGAACGCCCCGGTCCAGTTCCGGGACAGCATCCCCAACGACGAGCTTTTCAGTACCCAGTGGGACATGGAGCGAATCGGCGTGCCGAAGGTCTGGGAAGTGACCACAGGCGGCACCACTTTTCATGGCCATCAAATCGTGGTGGCCGTCCTCGACAAGGGCTTCGACCTAATACACCCCGACCTCGCTGCCAACTACTGGGTGAACCCCGGCGAAATCCCCAATGACGGCATTGACAACGATAACAACGGCTACGAGGACGACGTGCGGGGCTGGAACTTCCGGCAGGGTACGCCCATTTTTTCTGTGGAAAAACACGGCACCTCAGTCAACGGCATCATCGGTGCCGTCGGCAACAACGGTATCGGTACGGCGGGCATCAATTGGAACATCAAAATGATGCCGCTCGCCATCGAGTACGTGGACGAGGTGATTGCCGCCTTCAATTATGTGCTGGAAATGCGGCAGCGCTACAACGAAACAGGTGGTCAGGAAGGCGCTTTTGTGGTTGTGACAAACGGCTCTTTCGGCATTGACGGTGCCAAGTGCGAGGAATACCCGGCTTGGGGCACCATGTACGACCCGCTCGGCCAGGCGGGCGTGTTGAGCGTGGCCGCCACCGCCAACCAAGATTGGGACGTGGACCAATTGGGCGATATACCTACCAGTTGCGGCAGCGATTTCCTCATCTCCGTAACCAATACCGACGAGGACGACAAGAAGGTAATTGGTGCAGCTTATGGCGCTACCACCATTGACCTTGGGGCACCCGGCCAAAGCACCCCCACGACCACGCTTGGTGCAAGCTTTCGGGATGATTTTAGCGGTACGTCCTCTGCCTGCCCCCATGTTTCGGGAGCCATCGCCTTGCTTTACAGCTTGCCATGTACCATCATTGATTCCTTGGCACTGAACTCCCCCATAGAAGCGTCATTGCTGATGCGGAAAGCCATCCTCGAAAACGTGGCACCCGTGGCCGACCTTGCCGATAAGACCGCTTCGGGCGGCAGGCTCGATGTATTTGAGGCCATGAAATACCTACACGCCTATTGCATCGCCAAGGAGCCTGAATTGCAAGAAGGCAATTTCAAAGCGCTGTACCTCGGCCAGAAGGATTTAATCAGGTTGAGGCCAAACCCGACTGCTGATTACCTCTATATTGACTATGCCAATATAGACTTCCTCCCCATTAATGTAAGGGTATATAATATGCTGGGGCAGGAGATGATATTTAATCAGGCGGTGACGCCAACGCCTTTTGTTTCTCAAACCATTAGAATTGACGTAAAAAATTGGGCAACAGGGGTATATGTGGTTAACATGTTCGACTTGTCGAAGAAGATTTCTTTGAAGTTTATCAAGTCGTAAATAAAAATTGGTAAGGGATTTCAAAGAAGTTTTTGAAACTTTGAACGAGGTAACTGTGTTCAAGGAAGTCTAAAATGTACGGAAAAGTTGGTGGAAGAATGGCCGAACCTACTACACCCATTAACCCTTCTAAACCTCCAAGAAAGATTCAGAAAGATTTTTCTGCCAAAAAATTTTTCTTTGTCTGCGAAAGCCCTATTTTTGCAGCCGCTTACGGAAAAACAGTTTTCCGAGGCATTGAACAATTGAAAAAACGAGCACTGGAACGAACTTCTTTTCGATGAAAAGTTGTTGGGTGCTTCGTTCAAAAAGGCTCCGTGGCTCAATTGGATAGAGCACCTGACTACGGATCAGGAGGTTAGAGGTTCGAGTCCTCTCGGAGTCACTACATCATATCGGATTGCGGATTTCAGATTTCGAAAACGACTGTTAAAGTCTGACGGATTTGGGGTTTAGCGACCAAGGGTGGGCGAATAGCCCGTGAAATTATCAACGTTATGTCAATAGTTTGTGAATTAACAGGAAAACGGCCAGTATCCGGCAACAAAGTGTCCCACTCCAACCGGAAGACACGCCGCCGCTTTTTGCCGAACCTTTTCAAAAAGCGCTTCTTCATTGCTGAAACTGGCGAGTGGATTACCTTGAAAGTATCCAATACTGCCCTTCGCAGCATCAGCAAGCACGGACTTTCCGCCTATCTCAAAAAGCAACAAGCAAGGGGTCAAGCACAGGGAATTTCCCTCGCACCCAAAGCTGGCTGCTAAGAACTTGAACCTTATCCTGTTTTCAACAACAGTACAACTGAAACAAAATGGCTAAGAAAAGTAAAGGAAACCGCATTCTGATTACACTTGAATGCACCGAGCAGCGGAAATCAGACGTTCCCGGCATTTCCCGTTACGTAACGGAGAAAAACCGCAAGAACACACCCGACCGCCTCGAACTGAAGAAATACAACCCTTTCATGAAGAAAATCACCATCCACCGGGAGATTAAGTAGAAATTTGAAATTGGAGAAATTGAGAAATTATTGGCACCTTGGCTTTCAATTTCATAATTTCCAAATTTTTAATTTCCATCAAAGGGGTTAAAAAAATCAAAACCATCATCTTCAAATAGTAAGTCATGGCAAAAGTATCAAAGAACGCAAAAGTTGCCCAGCGTGCCGCCAACGTAGGTTCTGGGCGTGACTTTGTGAAGGTCGTCAAAAGTGTAAAAGACCCGAAGACGGGAAAATATACTTACAAAGAATTGATGATTCACAAAGACAAGGTGAAGGAGTTCTTCGAGCAGAAGTAATCACCCTTTCTACCTTTTTGCTGCAAAAACCTCGAAGGCTTTTCTTAAACCTGCTTTAAGAAAAGCCTTTCTCGTTTCAGGCAATAAGATATTGGGATATTGGGATATTGGGATATTTGTGCATGCGCACCGTCCCAATATTCCAATATCCCAATATCCCAATATCCAACCAAAATGAGTTTTTTCAAAAAATTCTTCACCAAGGAAAAGGAGCAAGACCTCGAACAGGGGCTTGAAAAAACGAAGACTGGCTTCTTCGACAAGCTGACCAAGGCCGTGGCTGGCAAGTCCACGGTAGATGAGGAGGTGCTTGACGAACTGGAAAATATCCTCATCACCTCCGATGTGGGCCTCGAAACCACGGTGAAGATTATTGGTCGAATCGAAGAGCGGGTTAAAAAGGATAAATACCTGAACACCAGCGAGTTGGACCAAATCATGCGGGACGAAATCGTGCAATTGTTGGAAGAGAACAACACGGGCGATACCCATGATTTTGCAGCACCGCCCGGCAAAAAGCCATACGTGCTGCTCGTGGTGGGCGTAAATGGCGTGGGCAAAACAACGACCATTGGCAAATTGGCCTACGCCTTTTCCAAAGCTGGCCAAAAAGTGGTCATCGGTGCTGGCGATACCTTTCGGGCTGCCGCCGTTGACCAACTTAAAATTTGGTCGGAACGGGTGGGCTGCCATTTCTATTCAAAAGGAATGAACAGTGACCCTGCCGCCGTCGCCTTTGAAACGGTGAATTATGCACTGAAAAACGACCTTGACGTCTGCATCATTGACACGGCTGGCCGCTTGCACACCAAAATCAACTTGATGAACGAGTTGACCAAAATCAAGCGTTCCATTAGCAAATGCTTGCCCGATGCGCCTGACGATGTCATGCTCATTTTGGATGCCACTACCGGCCAAAACGCCATTGAACAAGCCAAGCAGTTCACCTCTGCCACTGATGTTACCTGCCTTGCCCTCACCAAATTAGATGGCACAGCCAAGGGCGGCGTAGCCATCGGCATTTCTGACCAGTTCAAGATTCCCATTAAATATATCGGAGTTGGGGAGGCAATAGACAAGCTCCAAGTCTTCAACAAACGGGCGTTTGTGGAGTCGCTATTTAAGAGAGGGTGAGAGAAGTGAGAGAGTGAGACAATGAGAAGTGAGCTTGAATTCTCACCCTCTCACGGTCTCACCCTCTCACTTCTCTCGCACCCTAAAAAAAAGTCCCACCCTCACAGGCAGGACTCCAAATATAAAGCTATGAAAACTAAAACTATTCTTGTGGATTACTCCTCTTCCTGAGCGGAAACTGCTTTCCCCCCGTCGAGTTCATCCTGTAAAGTCTTTAGTTCGTCCCATTTGCCATCGGCAGCCAAGCCAGCTTGGGTTGGCCAAGTAGTTGGGTCGTGGAAACCGAAACGTGAACCTGCCGCAACGAGAATTTCTTTAATTTTCTCTGGTGCTGTGGCGGCCATGATTGCAAATGTAGTGATTCCTTCTGCATGAAGCAACTTTTCGATGGCTGGGCCTATACCTTCAATTTTCTTGAGGTCGTCCTTTTTGCCAGCGGCAGGTGCTTTTTTAGCAACAGGTGCTGCCTCAGCTGCTGGTGCTGCTTTTTTAGCCACTGGCGCTGGTGCTGATTCTTCAGCTACGACCTTGGTGGCAACTGGAATAACCACTTTCTCTACGGCCTTAGGCTTTGGCTGTGGTTTGATTTGCGCAATGGTTTCAGGAACATCATAAGGCATGATGCTCACGAAAGTGCGGTCACGACGGCTTTTCTTGTAAACGACTTTACCATCAACGGCTGCGTGGAGCGTGAAGTCCTTGCCCAAATAGACGTGCTCGCCCGGATGGAACTTGGTGCCACGCTGGCGCACGATGATATTGCCCGCTACGGCCTTCTGGCCGCCATAAAGTTTTACGCCGAGTCGTTTCGCATTACTGTCCCGGCCGTTCTGGGTAGAACCTTCCCCTTTCTTATGTGCCATTTTTAAAAAAATTTAAAGGTTGAAAAATGCCTGGTGCTCATGGCACCAAGAAGATTGTCGCCCAGGTTTAGGCAGTAATTGAATTGATTTTGATTTTCGAGAATTGCTGGCGGTGGCCCTTCTTCACCCGGTAGCCTTTGCGCCTTTTCTTCTTGAAAACAATGACTTTGTCGCCCTTTACGAGCGGGTCGAGGACAGTAGCGCCTATTGAAGCGCCCTTCACTATCGGCGTGCCGACGTTGATGGAGCCGCTTCCGTCAATCAGGTGTACCTGGTCGAACGAAACGCTTGCCCCTTCTGCGGCTTCTAACCGGTGGACGAAGATCTCCTGACCTTCCGTCACTTTGAATTGCTGACCGGCTATGGTTACGATTGCGAACATGATGGAAAAATTTTATTAAAAAATTGTTTTGGTGCGTTCTTGAATGACTTACCCGCCTTTCAAAAACGGGCGCAAAGATAGGCACTGCTTTTTGGAAAAACTATTTTTTCCACAGAAAAAACAGGTAAAATTAAATGCGTTATTGCCTGATTTAACGTGCCACCATGAACCTCCCGGCTGGTAGCCACTTCCCTTCTACGGACAAGCGGTACTGATAGACGCCCGGCTTCCAATCACTTGTTTCCAATTTGAAGATTTGGCCGTTAACGTTTTGCTGCGCAACCATTTGCCCAAGCGCATTGAACACCTGCAATTGCTTCGTTCCTGCTGGCACATTTTCACCCTTCATATCTATCACCACGAACTCGCTCGCTGGGTTGGGCCTCGATGTAAGCGAAAACTTGGACATATCGAGTGCTACCGTGCTGGAGGACAAGTCTTTGTGCACAACATTCAGCTCAAAATCGTCAAAGTAGAAACCATCTGCCTCGATGAACTCGTCGGCCACCAAATGGAAGGCAAACTCGTAGTCAACACTGTCGTCCAACTGCAGCCATTCGGTCAGGTCAATCTCTTCCCGCACCCAATTTTGTTGAAGGCCGTCATAGAGCGGCGCATCGAATGACTGTTCATTGGTACCGTTTTCAGTGTACTTGCCACAGAGGGGTTGGAAGCCAGTATCGGCAAAATTTCCGAGGATTTGCACATAGTCTTCGTCCTCTTCGATGTCCCATTTTGCCCAAAAATTGAGCGTCACGTTGATGGCATCCTTCACATTGACCGGCTCGTTCATGCTTATTTCACTAAAAGTATTTACGTTGTAATCGCTGCTTGGCGAGTCGGTAAGGCTGGTAGGGGCAGAGTGGAAATGCTCGTCCGTCAGCGCCCAATCATCGGTAGACCAAGCGCTCAGGTTATCGGCGGCGTCAAAAAAGGCGGTCTCGGCGAAGTTGGTATAAATGCGCTCGATGGGTTCTTTCCATTGGTAAAGCCCATTGTCGAGCACGAGGTTGAACTGGACGAGGTCGCCTTGCTGCACGGTAGATTTGAGGGTAAAACCGATGCTCCCCGCCGATTCCTCTAAGTGGAACATGCCGTAGTTCACGGGATTGCCCACGGCTGCTATGTTGTCACTAACGGACTCCAACCTGACGGTAAGCTGGCCAGGTGCAAACCCCATTTTTTTCAGCGAATAAAAAATGCTGCCCTGCTGTTCGCTGATGGAACGGTCGCCACCTGGGGTAAGCAACCCGAAGTTGAGCACGAGGTGTGCCGCAGCCATGTTCATGGACATGCATGACTTGTTCAATGCATCAATTTCGCCGGAGGTGGGCCAAAAACCTGGGCCAACCTCTGGGGTCATTGCATAGATTTTGGCCTTGGAGGTTTGCTCTCCATACATCCAGTCATCCGAGTCGCCATTTACCGTGTAGCCCACGGTCTGTGAGCCAAAGCCATTGAGGAAATTGTTCTCCCTCGCCATGAAAGGGCCTATCGTTGAGAAGGTCGGATGGTCAACAGTTGGGCCATCCACGTAGCCCCATGGGTAGATGAGCAGGTTGCCGAAGGTATGGTAGTTGAGCGCTATCTGAAAATTGTGGGCGAGGCAAAAGTCCCTGATCATCTGAGTCTCTGGCTCCGAAAAAGGGGATGGGCCACGATACGTTTGGGAGTTTGTATTGGGCGAAGAGCCGCTATCGTCGAAGCCCCATTCGTAGCCATAGTTTCGGTTGAGGTCCACCCCGAAGGTGCCATCGCCATTGTCCCTCCGGTTTTTGCGCCAGAAGCCGCCGCCGTCCGGATTGGTGGTTTCGTTGTAAACATAGCCATCTGGGTTCAGGCATGGCACAAAGTACATTTCCGTATTGTCAACGAGGTACTTTACCTCTGGGTCGGTCTCGTAATGCTCCAACAAGTACCACATGTAAAAAATCATCTGCGAAAGGCTGTTCGGCTCACGGGCATGGTGAACGCCCGTGTAAAGCAGTTCTGGTTCAGCCTCATCCTGGCTGGGATTGTCAGATATTTTAAGCCAATATATCGGCCTTCCTTCGTGCGTGGTCACGACAGAACTGATGGGCTGTTTTGCCTTAACAATATTGGGATATTGCTGCGCCATTTGGTCAACAATGTCAAGCATTTCCTGGTACCTGAAGTAGCCGCCCATTGTACCGGGTTGGTAATTGGCAGGGGTTTCATATTGTGTCAATGGTTGGCTGGGGCATGGCGGCATGGAGCGCTCATCAACGGTCTCGGCAGGAAGCAGCCGCTGCGCCTGCAGGTCGGCCACCAGCACTTCGGTGCGAAACCCAGTAGCGTTCATTTGGGCCACCTCCATTTGGTCAAATTCGCCAATGAAGTACTTGTCCGGCTGATGCCGCCCGTGGTCAACATCAAGGCCGAGCGCCGCCAATTGCTGCACGGAGTGCGTGGCGTCAAGGCTGATTTTCACCTTGGAAATTTGTTGGGCGGAAAGGGAAAACGAGGCTGCCAAAAAACAGAGTAATAGGACTTTTTTCATGGTTGTTCTTTAGTTGAAACTTGAAGGGATGGCTATTAGATAATTAGACTATAGATATTAGACTATAGATGGGCAATGGGAAAAGCTTTGGATTTTCCAGTGGACCATCTAAAGTCTATTATCTCCTATCCATCAAAGCGGGCAAATGTAGCATTTTGCGCAGCAAACCAAATGTCAAGCTTCCTGCAAATCCCCTTCATTTTCAAGGCTTTGCAAAATCCGGCGTTTTTTGGCCGCTTGCGGGCACTTCTTTGGAAATGATAAAATATTGCCCTAAGTTGCACCCCGATTTATCACTCAAAAGTCCTTTCAGATTATGGAAACAATCAAACTCGGCTCCAATAGCCCCCAAGTCAAGCGCTGGCAATACTTCCTTATCGGCCTTGAAAACCGCCAAATCATTGCCGATGGCGATTTTGGTCCTAAAACCCATACAGCGACCGTCAAGTTTCAAGAAGCCAACGGCCTCTTTGGCGACGGCGTCGTTGGCCCAAAATCTTATTTGGCCGCCTTCAAGGCAGGTTACCGCCTGAAAGAAGCTTTCGAATATCCTGACAAGCCCAGCTTCACGCCATTGGTCGGCAATTCGGCCCGTGCCAAAATCTTCGGCAACTTCAAATTCAGGTCGGCAGGCGACGGCACAGAGTCAATCATCATCACAGATGGCTGGGCCGAAAAGAACATCGAACGGAGAGAAATCCCACAGCTCAAAGGCATAAAAGGAGTGCCGCCCAGCACAAAAATCCAGTTCCACCGATTGGCCATTCACCAATTGGCAAACCTCTTCATTGACTGGGAAAAAGCAGGTTTCATCAAATACATTCACACTTGGGAAGGCTCCTTCGTGCCTCGTTACGTGCGAGGCAGCCGCACCTCATTGAGCAACCACTCTTTTGGTTCCGCCTTTGATATCAACTATGCTTGGAACAAGCTCGGCCAAGTACCCGCCCTCGTAGGTGAGAAAGGTTGTGTTCGGGAAATGGTCGCCATCGCCAACAAAAACGGCTTCTACTGGGGCGGCCATTTCACCCGATTGGATGGGATGCACTTTGAGATTGCTCAGTTGCAATCATAAATCTTTGGTAGAAATTCATCGCAAGAGGGGTTCCGGCACAATACGCCGGAACCCCTCTTGCAATTTACGGCCCCGTCTTTTTTAAAGCTAATTGGTAAATAATTGCAAACTCGTTTTACCTTTCGAGCAAACATAATCAGCACATGGAAAACGGAACATTGACGCAACAAAACAAGCCAATACTATCTTTTTGGCAAATCTGGAACATGAGCTTCGGCTTCCTTGGCATCCAGTTCGGTTGGGGGCTGCAAATGGCCAATATGAGCAGCATCTACCGCTATTTGGACGCCGAACCTGAGCAACTGCCTATCCTTTGGCTGGCTGCTCCGCTCACGGGACTTATCGTCCAGCCCATCATCGGCTACATGTCCGACCGGACCTGGAACTCCGTGGGCCGCCGAAAGCCTTATTTCCTCACAGGTGCCATCCTCGCCTCCGTCTGCCTCGTGCTGATGCCCAACAGTTCCTCCCTTTGGATGGCCGCTGGCCTGCTCTGGATTTTGGATGCCAGCATCAACGTTTCGATGGAACCATTCCGGGCCTTCGTGGGCGACATGCTGCCCGCCAAACAGCACACGATGGGCTTCACTATGCAGAGTTTTTTCATTGGCTTAGGCTCCGTCATCGCATCCGCTTTGCCTTTTTTGCTGCGCAATGTGTTTGGGATGGTGCCCAATGAGGCAGATGCCATTCCTGCCAACGTCAGAATTTCGTTCTATGTCGGTGCAGTGGCATTCTTGGGAGCTGTACTTTATACTATCCTGCGCACCAAAGAATACCCGCCCGCCGACATAGAAGCCTTCAAGCGAATGAAGGCCAAAAGCGGCAACGCCATCAGCGCCACGATTGATGGATTCAAGGAAATCATTGGGAACATCGGCAACATGCCGAAGGTCATGCGCCAATTGACCATCGTCCAGTTTTTCACGTGGATGGGATTGTTCCTCATGTGGTTCTTCTTTGGCGACGCCACCGCCACCTATATCTTCAAGGCCCCCAGCCCAGATTCCGATATTTACAAGCAAGGTTCCGAATGGGCAGGCGTCATGTTCGCCGTCTATTCCCTTGTCACGTTTCTTGTTGCCTTCCTGCTGGCACCCTTGGCGAGGCGCATCTCCAAGCCCAAGACCCACTCGGTCTGCTTAGCGCTTGGAGGCCTCGGCCTTTTGATGATGGGCTTGTGTACCAATAAATACCACCTCATACTCTCGATGATTGGCGTGGGTATCGCTTGGGCGAGCACGGTTTCCATGCCTTATGCCATTTTCGCAAGGCATCTGCCGCCCGGTAAACTGGGCGTTTACATGGGCATTTTCAATTTCTTCATCGTCATCCCCGAAATCTTGGCAACACTGTTTTTTGGCTTTATCCTCAAAAACTTCCTCGGTGGCAATACCCTTTATGCGGTCATGCTTGCTGGTGCAATGTTGCTTTTGGCGGCACTGCTGGCGCTCCGGGTGGAGGACAAGGATTAGTGGGAAATTGGAAATTGGTAGAAATTAGAAATTGAGAAATTAGGTGCCTCCAATTTCTACTTACAAGGCTCAAAGGGCTGCTTCAATTCCCGAATCTTCAGGTTGCGAAAACTTACTGCATCCCCGTGGTCTTGCAGCAGGATTGGCCCAGCGTCGTTCATGCCAAAACCCTCCCAAGTGGCGTATTTACTACGGGCCACCAATGCCCTGAAAATATTGGACTTGCGCTCGTATTCCACCACCTTGAAGCCATTGAGCCAGTGCTGAACGAGGTTATTTGGGTAAACGATGACCCGGCCTTGGTTCCATTCCCCGATGGGGCGCTGGAAGCGTTTTTCCAATTTTTCCGAAGGAATCAAATCGTATAAACAGGCCAAGGTTCGATTGCCAACCACCCCCTGCTTGGCGTCGGGGTGGCGCTCGTCGTCCAACACTTGGTATTCCAACCCAATGCCCGACTTGCCGCCAGCATCGTAGGCTTCATTGACGAAATACTTCACGCCAGAGTTCGCCCCCTCGGTGAGTTTGAACTCAAACACCAGTTCAAAGGCGCCATACTGCTGCCCGGCAGTCACGATGTCGTTGCCCGTTTCAGAGCCATCGGAGGGGCTGACGTGCATGGTGCCATCCACCACCGTCCAGCGCTTGCCGGGCGTTTCGGTGGAATGGACGCCCCGCCAACCCGTGAAGTCTTTGCCGTTGAAAAGCTGTTCAAAACCCAGCGCTTTTTCCTGCGCCGAAAGGTGGTTTTGCAGGAGATTGACCACAGGCGTATCGTCTAAGGCACTGGTTTTCAAGCTTTTGGTCTGAATGCGGATATTGCGCCAGCGCACCTGCATTCCTTCGGTCATTTCACCATAAATGGAATGCACTTGCAGCGCAATAAAGCCCTTGGCCGTCAGGTCGTCAACCAGGTGTGCGACTGGGATGCCGTTCACCCATGTGCGAAGGGTATTGCCAATGGCCTCTATGCGGTACTTGTTCCACTCGCCATTGCGGAAGGCCCGCTTGCCTGCCGGGTTGATGTTCGGGATATAGAGCCAGTCCCTCCGACCCTCGTCATAGATACCGCCCGACCAGGCACGGGGCGAGGGGTCCACTTCCATCTGGTATCCATGAACCCTACCGGATTGGTATTCAGGCTTGGACAGGCTTCGGAACTGGATGCCGGAGTTCATCTTGGGGTTCACTTTCAGCTCCAGTTCGAGGATGAAGTCACCATATTCTTCATTAGTGCAAAGGAAGGAATTGGGCGTATTGGCCACGGTTGTGCCAATGATTTCGCCTTTTTCGACTGTGTATTTGGCCTGGCCGCCCTTCTGGTTCCAGCCTTTGAGGGTTTTGCCGTCGAAGAGGTTCACCCAGTTTTCCTTTTGGGCAAAAACAGCGCTGGCTATTAGAAGTGCTGCGCAAAGAAGAAGTGGATGTTTTTTCATGGTTGTTGCTTTGGCAAGAAGATTTCGCCAAAAGAACAAAATTTTGGAGAATGCCAATAAAAAAAGCTGCTCCCAACTTTCGTCGGAGGCAGCTTTATTTGAGTTCTTGCAAAGCATTTCACTTCAATGCCACCCTGCACAAGTACATATCGGAAGTGAGGTAAAGCACTTTTTCGTCTTTGCCAAAGGCACAATTAGCGGTGGCTTCGCCGGGGTTGATGCGGCCCAGTAGGGTGCCATCTTGCTTGAAAATCAATACACCGCCAGGGCCAGTGGCGAAAATGATTCCTTTCTTGCTGATTTTCAAGCCATCGGGCAGTCCCTTCAAGGAGTCGCCAACCATGCTTGTTGCATCATGAAAAATGCGGGGATTGGTCAAAGTCCTGTCGTCTTTGAAATCATAAGCTTTCCAGATAGCTTTTTCGGGGTCAGAGTTGGCGACGAATAACGTCTTTTCATCTGGCGTGAGTGCAATGCCATTGGGACGGCTGAGGGTCGAGTCCAAAAGCTCAACCGTGCCCGCAAAAGTCCGACGATAAACACCTTGAAAAGGGATTTCCTTTTCAGGGCTTTTTTCTTGTCCTTTCAGGCCATAAGGTGGGTCAGTAAAATAGACATTGAAGCCCCGGTCGAAACATAGGTCGTTTGGGCTATTGAAACGCTTGCCGTTCCATTGGTCTGCGATGATTTCAAAATAAGAAGTCTGCGGGTGTTTAGGGTCATCGGAAAGCCGGACAACCCGACGGTCGCCGTGTTGGCACATGGCGAGAATCCCACGCCCATTGGTGGCAAGGCCATTGGCACCCGGCTCAGGGCTGTCCGTTTTTTCGCCAGTGAATCCGACCTTGTCCAAATACAGGCTTACGCCTTCACCTTCTTTCCATTTTAAAATCTTGTTTTCAGGAACATCGGTGAAGAGCAGGCAATCCATGTTTGACATCCAAACAGGCCCTTCTGACCAAGTAAAGCCTTCGGCTAAAACCTCAATTTTGGCATCGGCAGCGAGGATAGCATCTAGTTCGGGCGACATTCGCTCAATTTTGCCAATGGTCTTTATAACGGCGGGTGCGGCGGCTGGCGCTGTAGAATTATCAACACTGTCCTGCTTACAGGAGAGCAAGAAGAGGATTGGTAAAAGGAAATGAAATTTCATGTTCTATTGATTTTCGACAAAAAAGGTCAAACAAAAAAACCGGCACAAGTCAATGCTCATGCCGGTTTTTTTAGTGCTTCAAGAGCAGAATTATTGCCCAATTTGGTAAATAGTGCCAGTTTTTGGCGACGGCTTAGCCTCCGTGCGGCGGTTTTTCGCCTTGTTGGCCTTGTTGTCGTTTGGTGCAGCAGGTGCAGTGTCACCACGGCCTGAAACCGTCAATTGCGCAGGGTCAACGCCCAATCTGATGAGGCGCTTCACCACGTTCATGGCACGGTCAACGCTGAGGTTCCAGTTGTTGTAGCCATTTCCAGGGAATTTGTCACCATCAGCATGACCCTCGATAAGGAGGTGCATTTTCGGGTTGTTCTTCAACGAAGTAGCAAGTGCCTCTACCGACTTCCGGGATTGGCGGTTCAATTTTGCCGAGCCGCTAGCGTAGCTAACAGGGTCTGCCAAAGTGACTACCATTTCGCCGTTTTGGTTGGAGACAGTTACATCGCTGCCAATGCCAAATGACTCCTTGATTTCTTTTTTGATGCGGGCAAGTTCTGCGTCCTTGTCGGCAGCAGCTTTACGGGCAGCATCGGCATCCATTTTTGCCTTGTCAACGTCTTTGCGCAGACCGTTGATGTCAGTCTCAAATTTTGATTTCTGGCTGGCCATGTCGCTTTGTAGTGTCGCAACATTGCCTTCCAACGTGTTGATTTGCTTTTGGCTCTCAGAAAGAGAATTGGCCAAAGCCGATTTCTCATCCTGCAACTGCTGGAATTTCTTCTTGGAGACGCAAGATGGAAGCGCAAGCACAGCAACCATCACGATTGCTAGCACTCGAATTGTTAAGTTCATCCTCATGTTAAGTTTTTTAATTTTTTTTGTTGATAAATAGTTGGTAACAAGCCAATTGAAAACGAGAAAAGGAAAATAGCGAAGTAGAATTCTCGCCCTCTTTTTCACCTAATGTACCTTCAACAGTACATCTATTTTCAAACAGGTCATGTCAAAAAGTGAAAAGGTACGTCACTTCCACTTTGTTCACTGGGCAAAGGTAAATACTAAGGCTTATTTTTGGCTGTACGCACTTAAATAGTTCTTTTTCTAATAAACGAGGAATGTAATAGCTTGGTGAGGATAGGTCATTCCAAAACCAAAAAAGTCCTTGAAACATTGACAAAATTGCCCCCATCTTGAATGGAAGCCGTGATGGTAAATCGCCCGCCAATCTTGGATTTTTCAACGATGGCTACCAGTTCTTCACTGATGCCGCCCCGGCTGATGGCCGAAGACTCCTTTTTCCCACGGCCAAATGCAAAAGATAGTTCGTCAATGTAACGGGAATCGCCCTCTGGTCCCCGCACATACACGCTGTACGGCAGGTTTCGCCTCAATTGCTCCACGGATACCGTATCTCCAACGATGTCGCCCCAAGTGATGCTGAACTGTTCGGAAAACCGACTGCCGGCTTTGCGGAGCGAAAACTGTACGGGCAGGTTAAGTTTCACTTTTTTTGGGTGACCATCTTGGAGGCCTGGCTCCCATTTTGGCATTGCCTGTACAACGGCCAGGGCTGCGTCGCCGCAGCCGCTGCCAATATCCATTAACAAAGATGGAGATTGCACCTGGCCCGTTTCGTCCACGATGAAATTGACATAAACGGTGCCTTCTACCCTGTTTTCCCTTGCTGATTCCGGGTATTCAAGTTGGCGGGAAATAAACTGAACCAGCGCCTTGTCAGAGCATTGCTTTAGAGCCGCCGGCTCAGACTCATGGGCCGCACAGTCGCCAAAGCTTGGCATTACTGTCACGTGCGTAAACACCGTGTCCGCAGTGTACTGCGCCCATAGCAACTGGCAAAGAAGCACAGCCGGGACGAATGCCGTTATCGTTTTTCTCACTGTTTTTAATTGAAGTAGGTTGCTGCGGGAGGCTCAAGTGTGCGTAGCGCTTGCTTTTTTCATCAAAGCAAAATTATTCAAATCATTTGGATTGGAATTCTTTGAACAGGAAAATTATGCCATTTCCAGATGCTTAAAAACATTGCGGTACTAAAGTGAATGCTATTTTCGCCGTCATTCGTCATTAAAATTGCTTTTCGATGAAAACAACCATCCATTGGGGCATACTGGCTCCCGGCCGCATTTCCCACAAGTTTGCCCATGACCTGAAATTGGTTGCTGGCGCAAAACTCCATGCCATTGGTTCCCGCTCTATGGAACGGGCAGCCGAGTTCGCCAACGAATACGGCGCCGCCCACGCTTACGGCAGCTACGAAGCCCTGCTCGATTGCCCTGACCTCGACGTGGTGTACGTCGCCTCGCCGCATGTTGGGCATTGCGAGCATACCATCATGTGCTTGGAAAAGGGCATCGCCGTGCTGTGCGAAAAGCCGTTGGCCATGAACACCGCTGAGGTGCGCCGCATGGTGGATTGTGCCCGTGCCAATGGGGTCTTTTTGATGGATGCGCTCTGGACGAGGTTCATCCCAGCTTTCGACGAGGCGATGCGGTTGGCCACCAGCGGTTACCTTGGTGAATTGAAAACGATACGAGCCGATTTTGGCTTCAAGGCCAACTTCCCGCCAGAACATCGTGTGTTCAATCCCGAATTGGGAGGAGGGGCCTTGCTGGACGTGGGCATTTACACCATCTTTTTGGCCACCTGGCTCTGGGGCAAGCCCTCCAGCATCAAGGCCACTGCCACCAAAAGCCAGTTAGGTGCCGACGATAGCTGCGCCATGATTTTCGAGTACCCCGGCAACCGCCTCGCCGTGTTGGACTGCTCACTCGTGGTGAAGACCCAAATCGAGGCATATATATATGGTGAAACGGGTACTTTGCAATTGCACAACCGCTTCATCAACCCGCAGGACATTTCGGTTTCGTTTTATGAAAAAGAAAGTGAGCATTTTCACCTGCCGCTGACGGGGCATGGCTATTACCACGAGATTCTGGAAGTGAACGATTGCCTTCGGCAAGGCAAGACCGAGAGCGACAAACTGCCGCTCGACTTTAGCCTCACGCTCATGGAAACTATGGACTGGGTGCGAAAGGAAGCCGGCATCGTTTATCCAATGGATTGAGCAGTTTCATTTTTTTCGTAAGTTTGATTTGTTTTTAAAAATGAGATGAGAATATGGTTTTAGAAACGAGGAATTTTAGGAATAAAACCGTGCTTAAACGCAAACAAGCCGTGCAGTACCTTTCTCTGTCGCTACCGGACGACGGGTTCACGGACGACCAGTTCTTTGAATTTTGTCGAAAGAACGACAACCTGCGAATTGAACGAACATCTAAAGGAGAAATCTTAATCATGGCACTCACTGGCGGAAAAACCGGAATTCGGAATTCAGAATTGAATGCCGACTTCGTCATTTGGAATCGAAAGAATAAGGCTGGCCAAGTCTTCGATTCATCCACTGGCTTCAAACTGCCAAGCGGTGCAACCTACTCCCCCGACCTCGCTTGGGTCTCCAAAGAAAGGTGGGAATCACTTACAGAACAACAACGGGAAAAGCACGTGCCGCTCTGCCCCGACTTTGTGGTAGAACTGCTTTCAAGTTCGCAAGACCTTGGCCCCATGAAAGACAAACTTGATGAATACATTGAAAATGGCTGCCAACTCGGCTGGCTCATCAACCCTTACAACAAAAAGACCTACGTATTCAGGCCGAATTCACCAATGGAATCTATGCCTTTTGAGCAAGAAATAACAGGTGCAGAAGTACTGAAAGACTTTAAAATAACCCTCTCCGAAATTTTTTAACTACCTTAACTGCTATCCATGAATTTAAGATTAGCCGCCGTTTGCGTAGTTTGCCTTAACGCAATCAGCCTCTTTGCCCAAACGCTTACCACGTCCAACCTCCCCATTTTCGTCATTGAAACCGTTAACAACGCAGACATCGTGGACGAGCCGAAACGCACCGCCCACCTCGGCATCATCTGGAACGGCGATGGTGAAACCAACCATATCAACGACCCTTTTAATGACTATGATGGGCAAATCGGCATTGAAATTCGGGGCAGCAGTTCGCAGTGGTTCCCCAAGAACAATTTTGCAGTGGAAACCCAAAATGCCGATAGCAGCTCCAACGACGTATCCGTACTTGGTTTCCCAAAGGAAAACGATTGGGTACTCCACGGCCCATACAGCGACAAGACCCTGATGCGAAATGCACTCGCCTTTACCCTTGGAAGTTGGCTCATGCCCTACGCTCCAAGGGTGCGCTATTGCGAGGTGGTCATCAACGGCGATTACAGGGGCGTCTATGTTTTCACCGAAAAAATAAAAAGGGACAAAAACCGGGTGGATATTAGCAAGCTCAATCCCGACGAGAACTCAGGCGACGCCCTCACTGGTGGCTATATCATCAAATTTGACAAGTTCGATGGAGCGGTATCTGAAGGGTTCCCTTCGGCTTATCCTGCGATGCCCGGCGGGCAGGCCGGTGGCACCATTTACCAGTACCACTACCCTGCCCCAGATGAAATCACCGCAGCGCAAAAAGCCTATATTCAAGATTATATTGCTGATTTTGAGGACATTATGGCTTCGCCAAATTTTGCGGATACGGTCACGGGCTATCGCAGCATCTTGGATGTGGAATCGGTCATCAATATGATTTTCGTGCAGGAAATGAGCCGCAACGTGGATGGCTACCGCCTCAGCACCTTTATGTACAAGGACCGTGACAGCATTGACACCCGCCTGCACCTCGGCCCCGTCTGGGACTTCAACCTTGGGTTCAGCAACGTGGACTACTGCATCGGGCCGGGCTTCCAAGGCTGGGCCATTGACTTCAACGATGTATGCCCCGGCGACTTTTGGGTGGTGCATTTTTGGTGGCGCAAGCTGTTCAGCGAGCCAAGGTTTGCGAAGCAAATGAAAGAGAGATGGGCAAGCCTGCGGGAAACAACCCTCAGTGATGACCATATCCTCCATTTGATTGACTCTCTGGAAACGATGTTGGAAGTACCCTCCCAGCGCAATTTTCAGCGTTGGCCTACCCTGAACGAGTACGTCTGGCCGAACCCAGTGGTGACAGGCAGCTATCACGGCGAGGTGCTCAGGATGCGCACTTGGCTCACTGACCGATTGGATTGGATGGACGGCGCCATGGCCAATCTCGTGGATACGGTGGAAGTAGTGGAGCCGCCCATCGGTGGCTTAGTGGTGAAACCAAACCTGTTTCAAAATGAGGTTAATTTCTGGCTGGATGTCATTGGCTACCAACGGATTACCTTGGGCATCTTTGATGCGCAAGGGCGAGTAGTGCACCATGAGAAGGGGTTTTTTAATGATAAAAAAGTGGTGAAGCTAAAATGGGATGCCAGTGATGTGCCAGCAGGAGCGTATTTCTATCGTATTATTGTAGGCAACAACAGCCAGCAAACTGGCAAGCTGATGAAATACTGAAAAAGCAAGAGGGCGCCCAACGGAACGCCCTCTATTCGTAAATGGCTATTTTACACTACTCAATATCTTGTGACATTAGAAGCGAGACAATAGACTTCAGACCAAACTAGAGTAATATTTAAAGTCTATTGTCTATCTTCTAAATTCTTTTTATTGGATAAACAACTGCTTACCGCCCATCTCTTCGGGCATTTCAAGTGAAAGCATGTGGCCATCCAGCAGCTCAATATGGCCAATCAAAGTGCCTTGGTCTGCACCCGTTTTTTCGCAAATCTTGTGCAGCACCAGCGAAAGACTTTCATTGGAAACCTCATAGCGGCCACAGATTCGTTTGCCCTTGGCATCGGTTCCCTCAAATTTGCCACTGCCATAAATGGTTAATGAGGCAAAACTATTGGCCAACTGTTCTTGGCCGATATTGGTCCAATCGCCAATAAGGCAGATTTTCAGCCCATCACGGCAAACGTTCTCCAACGTATCATTATTGGAAATAACCGGAATGGTATCACCAGAAAGACCTGCAAAACTCAGGTTTGCGAGCAAGGATAGCAACAGAATGAATGCAAACGTTTTCATTTTCTTTAGTTGAAAAGTTAATGGCTTTAAGGGAGAGGCAGTGGGGCAGTCCATCAGTTGCGCATCGGTTTTAAATGAAAAATGGCCTTCATAACATACTGAAAACCAGTTTAATAAAAATCGTTTTGCACCTTCCGAACTGCCAACTGCCTTTAATGTGTCAGGTGATTTCTTTCAAGTCATTGACAAAGGTATGCCCCTAAGGTTGCCTCCTTCCAAATCAGACTGGAGGTGTGTAGGCATTTTCTCGACGAAAGACAGTTTATTTAACTTTTCCTTCACAGCTTGACATTTCAGGGGAGCAACTTTGCGCAATTATCAATGAACCATTTTCAAAACAGAGACGAAGCATATACTATCTTTGTTACTAACCAACAGACCCCTTTAGGTTCAAACAAAAGGATTTTTGAGTTGCTGGCTTCAATCCTTCAATCCTTCATTCCTTCAATCCTTCCAGAATGCTCATCAAAACCCGTGGCATCATCTTTAAGGCCAAAAAATACTCGGAGACCAGCGTCATCGTGGATGTTTTCACCGAAGAGAAAGGGATGCGCTCGTACATCGTGAGCGGGGTGCGCACGCAGCGGCCAACGGTGAGTGCTGGTCTGCTGCAGCCCATGACCCCCGTCGAGTTGGTAGCCTACGACCGGGACGGCCACGACCTCACCCGCTTGAAGGAAATCAAGCCGCACCATGTGTTTCAGTCCATCCCCTTCGACATCCGTCGCAGTTCCGTGGGGCTGTTCATGGTGGAAGTAGCCCGCAATTGCATACAGGGCCACGAGGCGCAGCCGGATTTGTTCGAGTTTTTGCTCCGCAATTTTGTTTTCCTGGATGAGTCAAAGCAGCCGATAGCCAACCTGCATTTGCATTTCATGGTACACTTGGCTGCGTTCCTCGGCTTCTTGCCGGGCGGCGATTATAATTCAGAAACGCCCATGTTCGATATGCAGGAAGGCGTTTTCACCGACCTGAAACCTGACCACCTGCATTGGCTCCCTGCCCTGGCGGCTGGGAAGTTTTACCAATTGCTCTTGCTGCCATTGGAGCAGTGCCACGAGGTTCATTTTGACCGGGAGGAGCGCCGCAGCCTGCTGAAAAACCTGCTGATTTACTATCGGCTACACATCGAAAACTTCCAGCAAGTGCATTCGCACGAAGTATTGGAGGAGGTGTTGGGATAAAAACAAAATGGGCGCTGCAAAAGCAAGTGCCCATTTCAAAAGACCAACTTTGTAAAAACACAGGATTTTGGACTAACTATTAAACATAAAATTGATTCAATTTAGGCATCCATCAGTTCCATCTCGCTGATTTTGCTCTTGTGGAATTTCACGTCGAAGAACTCGACCTCGCCTGTTTCCACGCTGTACATGCCGCCTGCAAGCCCTATTTTTCCTTCCTTAAAAAGGTTGCGCAGGATGGAACTGCGTTGCAGGATTTCTTCCATTTGTATTTTGACGTTTTCACTGGCGACTTCCTCTACCTTCTCGTCAAAAGAAAGATGTAGCCTGCTGGTCTCAATCTTTTCAACGGCTGGCTGTATTTTTTCGAGTAAACCGGTGAGGTGCCCCATTTCAACATGGCTGCATGCGCCCTTGACGGCCCCACACTTAGAGTGGCCAAGCACCATGATGAGTTTCGAGCCAGCAACATTGCAGGCGAATTCCATGCTGCCGAGGATATCATCGTTCAGTACGTTGCCAGCAATGCGCACGCTGAAGATGTCTCCAAGGCCCTGGTCGAAGATAAGCTCCGCTGAGGTTCGGCTGTCAATGCAGCTCAACACGATGGCGAAAGGGAACTGACCATTTGAGGTATCGTTCACCTGCTGGAGCAAATTGCGGTTATAGCGCAGGTTGCTCACAAAGCGCTCGTTGCCATTCTTCAAAATATCGAAAGCCATTTCTGGGGTAAGATTCAGTTGGGTTTCCTTATTATGTGTTCGCATGATCTTTATTTATTTGTGGCTAACCTGCCGCCATTCCCGAAGCGCCAAGACTGTTCGTTCGCTTCGGGGAATGGCGGTGATTTTACCGATGATGGTTGATATTTAGTTCATTATGACAGGCTTTTTGTCAGCCACCTGCCTTTGTTTAACCCTTTTGAAAATGCGCTTTACCCGTTTCACTGAGTCATTCTCTTGGCGAAGGGTTTCAAACCCTTTCAGCGTCAGGTCAATGTTCCGCATCTTGGCCTTTTCCTCGTAGTCTCGGATAATTTCATAGACATCGTAATCTATGTGCATGGAGCGTGTACCGTCAATTTCGACCTTGCTGTTTTCTGGAATATGGTCGAGGGTTTCCAGAATGGCGGCTTTGTTCAGGAACGATACGTCCTCCGACAATTTGATTCGAATCGGGTCACCAATGGCGTGTGGCTCCTCCGTCGTGAAGTAGGGGTTATTAAGGTTGTTTAATAAGATATAGAATACTGCCACGGCCATGCCGAGCCCAATACCGACAAGGAGGTCGGTGAAAACTATGCCCAAAACCGTGACTACAAATGGCGTGAACTGGAACCAGCCCAATCGGTACATTGACTTGAACAAAGCTGGCTTCGCCAATTTGTACCCTACTGTGAAAAGTATGGCTGCCAAAGTGGCCAAAGGTATGAGGTTGAGCAGCGTTGGTATCGAAATGGCCGCTACCAAAAGCAGCACCCCATGTAGGATGGCCGACGTCTTACTCTTGCCACCAGACTGGATGTTTGCGGAGCTGCGAACTATCACCTGCGTGACGGGTAAGCCGCCAATCAAACCAGAAATGATATTGCCGATGCCCTGTGCCTTCAGTTCCCGATTGGTGGGCGTCACCCGCTTGTATGGGTCGAGTTTGTCGGTGGCTTCCACACAGAGCAGTGTTTCAAGGCTGGCAATGATGGCAATGGTCAGGGCGGTAGTATAAACCGCAATGTTGCCCAACTGGCTAAAATCGGGCATAGAAAAAAGGCTAAAAAAGCCACCAATACCATCGGCTACTGGAAGTTGGACCAAGTGCTTGGATTCAATAGCGAGCGCTGGCGCTACCGCAATGAAGAGCTGGTTTAGCAAAATCCCCGCAATAACAGCCACAAGCGGCCCTTGAATCCAATGGAACAATTTCACCTTTTTCATAAATGGCCTGTCCCATAAAATCAGGAGCGCCAACGAAACCAAAGTGACAATGATGGCACCCGGATGAATAAAGTTGAACATATTCATCAATTCACTGAACGTGTTTTGGTGGTCGGCTTGCAGGAAAGCCTCCTCACCTTCTGGCACCGCATCGTACCCAAAGGCATGTGGAATCTGCTTTAGGACGATGATAAGCCCGATACCCGCCAGCATTCCTTTGATGACGGAGGAAGGAAAATAGTTGGCGACGGCACCCAGTTTTAATAGTCCAAGCGTGAGTTGGAACAGACCGGCAACCATAACCGCCAGAAGAAAAATTTTGTAGTCGCCAAG
>JANPLH010000106.1:0-16082 GCA_031426435.1 Saprospiraceae bacterium
ATTGAAAACTGCTCCCCCTATCCATATTATCTCACTCTTCCAGGAAGTGACAACCCGCAGGATGCATTGGACAATTTCGACACTCATGATATTCAGGTGCCCACTTATCCAGCCTTTGATGCCAACAGTTGGGAATTAAACAGGGATTTAACAAGAAACGAAGAAATCCGCCTCTTCCCGAACCCCACCACCGGGGAGCTGACCTTGGAGTTCCAAGGCGAATTGCCCAAAGTTGGCAACCTCCATGTACTCGACCTATGGGGCCGAATGGTGCTAAAGGCAAAACTAAAGCCTGATGAGCCGGGACAGACCTTGTCGTTGGCGGCAATGCCGGCGGGGGTCTATATCGTGAAGGTGCTGGATGAGGGCAAGCCAATTTGGGTGGAGAAAATTTTCAAACAATAATAAGTCCAGTCAGGCTGTGCCAGTCTTCACGGGTTCAGCCTGACGAGCTTTTACAATCAAAATAACTTATCATGAAAACAATTAAGTTTCCCTGGTTTCTTGCACTGTTATCCACCCTGTTTTTAACCAAGGCCGAAGCCAATACCTGGCCTCCCGTTTGCACGATGACTCCCCCTCCAAGCATATTTGTCGGCGTCTCGCCCGGAACCTGTCAGGCTACGGTAACTACAACTATCCCTACCTTTTCCCCGGCGGGCTGCAACGTTGGCAACAACCTGGAATACAGCGTCAACAATGCGCCATTTGTCACGGTAGGCACGAACCCTCCTCCAGTTGTTACCATACCGAACTTGCCAGCTGGCTCAAACAGCATTACCTGGCGCCTGCTTTCTAATACCATAAATCAGACGATAACGGTGTTTGACAACATTCCGCCGACGATAGCCAGCATGCCCGCCAACTTTACCGTGACGATTTTGCAGGCTTCCGATTGCATCGTGAACTACACGGTGGCTTTTGCCGATAATTGTGCAGTCACTTCCGTTGTGCAAACATCTGGCCTCCCCTCCGGGTCGCATTTTCCGCTTGGTTCGACCACGATTTGTTTCACTGGACGGGACGCTGCATTTAACCAAGCCTCCGGTTGCTTTACAGTCACTTTGGTTGACCCCAACCCTGACCAAGATGGCGATGGCGTCACGCTCTGCGATGGCGACTGCGACGACACCGACAATACCATCTACCCCGGTGCCCCGGAAATTTGCAACAACGGCATTGACGACAATTGCAATGGCACAGTGGACGAAAACCCAGATACCGATGGCGACCTTATTCTCGATTGTTCCGACAACTGCCCTAATGCCTATAACCCTGGCCAGGAAGACTATGACGGCGATGGTATCGGCAATGACTGCGACCCCATCATGAGCATTTGCAGTGCCATTGATTTGCTGATTGCACAGGTTCAGGCCAGCAGCATACCCAATGGCCTAAAAAACCAGCTCATTGGTAAATTGAACCAAGCAAAAAGCAAATACCAAAGCGGGAATATCCCTAAAGCAAAGGATAGGTTGTTTGATTTCATACTGTTGGTACAGTCCAATTCCGGCTCAAACATCCCAACAGCGTTGGCCAATAATTGGATAACGATTGCAGCAACTATTCGGGCTTATTTAAACACTAACAATCACAATTGCGATATTTCGCAAGGTATCTATGCCCCTATTGAGGATAGAGAATATGTTTCACAGGATGAAGAGTACGCACATACCAATGTTTTCCCCAACCCAACCACTGGGGAACTGACGTTGAGTTTCGCTGGCGCAGCACCCAAAGCAGGAGTTGTGCAAATCCTTGACTTCCTCGGCCGTACCCTTCACACGGAAACACTGCAGCCGGGCCAACAACAGCACCAGCTTTCAATGGAGGCTTTGCCTGCGGGCGTGTATTTTATAAAACTGCTGGATGGCGGCGAGCTAATATGGATGGAGAAAGTGGTGAAACAATAAATTGGTTGGGCCTCCTTGCCTTTCAGTAAAACAGCAGGCAAGGGGGCCATTATTAAACAGCAATTTTAAAATAAATCATCAAGCACCATGATTAATAACCTTATGACTGAGCGCCTCACCAAAACCGAGCAACGGGTTCATTTGGGACTGGTTGTGCTGATATTGATTGGGGTAATTTATTGCCGCATAACAGACACCGGCCCTGTTGCCTGGTTGGACGGGATTCAACTGCGGCTTTGGGGCGATGGCACCTATTACCCAAATCTGAGCCTCATCTTGGCACTTGGTCTTTTTATTCCTCCGTTAGCCGGGCTGTTCCTGCTTTACGCCTGGCTTAGACGGCGTGGCGAGGTGGTGAACCAAATGGAGCCAGAACACAATGACTGATTACAAATTTGAATAAACTCCTAGAACCCTCTTGGTGGGTGTCCTCGTGCCACCCACCATCTTTTTCAATCTAAAATTCCAAAACATGAAGAACCTTCTTTTCTCCTTGCTTTTATTCATCACAGCCTTGCCAGTCTTTGCCCAAACCACCCCCGACGACATGGTCGCCACCTTCTTCAATGAGTATAAAAAGGACAAAGGAATTGCTGTTAAAAACCTATACGGTACCAGTCCCTGGATGTCAAGGGCCACTGATGCCATTTCAAATATGGTGGGTGAGGTGGAAAAGCTGACGCCAGACTACGTGGGGAAGTTTTATGGGTACTCCCTGATTTGCCACAAACAGCTCGCCGATTGTTTCGTGCTGCAATCTTATCTGCTCAGGTACGACCGCCAACCCATACGGTTCATCTTTCAGTTTTACAAACCGGATAAAGAATGGATGCTTTATTCCCTGTCCTTCGATGTTAACCTCGATGATGAGGTGGAAGAATCCGCAAAGATGTTTTACCTGCCACTCGATAAGTGACCTGGCATTTTTTTCATCAAACAAAATTCAAGTAGCTCATGACAACAGTGTTGTTTTTTGAAAAAATCCAACAAATCGGCGTTGAAACCACGCTGCAACAACTGGCTGAACAAAACCCCATGTTCAACCTGCTGAAGCGGCAGCTTGAAAGCCTTAAAACTGATGTTGAAAAAGGCTTGGTGCGCCTTTCGGATGCTTATTTGGAACGCAACCGGATTTCCATGTCAATGCTGGAGCTTCATTTCCATGGGGCTCATTCATTGGAAGACCACCACAAACTCTCCGAAATCATAAGAGAATATCTTTGCGTTTCGGAAGAAAAAGAGTCTGCCAGCAGGGCCGTGTCGGATGCTGAATTTGCCACCATTACCGCCCAACGCAAATTGCACCATCAAGAAATGCCGGAATTGGATTTGTCACCAATGCCACCTGAAAAGGCAGTGCCCGTTCAAGCGGTAATAAAATTGATTGGAGCAAACCAATTGGAACTTGCAATCCGACACGCACTTAATTTGTCAACTCACACTGTTTTCTCCAAAAAAACAAGAGAACTGGCCTTGCAATACAAGGCTTTCAACGAGCATGTCAAACGCCAGTTGATCAGCTATGAGACAACCATTATCGAAGAAAATAGAATCAGTACTGCATTGATTGAGTTGCTGAACAATATCGCCCAAGCTCCTCCCAAAAAAGAAAAGTCCTTTTGGCAACGATTGTGGTCATAAAGTTTAGCCTAAAACTCCATACCCGGCCTCCGCAGCTACCTGCGGGGGCTTTTTTGATTAATCATCCTGGGGCTTGCTTCAGGTTAAAGCATAGCCTTTAACTTTAAAAAGCACATTATTTGAAATTGACAATCAACTACGCTACCTTGGCGCTATGAAAGCGGGCATTTCAAGAAGCAACAATTTACGCTTGCCACACCTTTAGCCCAATCCTCGAATGGCCAAGTCCGGCCTTTACTTTTTTGCCCACATTCTTGTGCTCACTTTCGGCTAAACGTCTTTTTATGAAAACAAAATTTTACCTCGCCGTGGCGCTGCTGCAGTGCTGTTCACAGTCGCTTATTGCCCAAAACCAGCACCGGGAATGCGGCAAAGCCGTCGTCACCTGTTTCTCCGGTTTCAACACCCCCGCCAACTACCTTTCGGGGGTGAACACCAGCGCCCCTGTCATGGCCATCGTGGACGTGCGTGACCACTCGACCGCCACACCCGGCACCCTCTGGGGAGTGGCCTCCGCCACCGAGTACAGCGACCCGACTTGGACGCCGCTCAATCTCGGCCAAATATTCGGTATCGCCATAGACCAGAACGACGATATTTTCGTCGCTGCCTCCTCCATCTACACCTGCGCCACCACCACGCCATACACTTACAACCCGTACACCTCTTCGGGCGGGCCGGGGGCGGTTTACCGGATAAACGGCATCACCGGGGCCATTTCGAATTATGTCACCACTGGTGCCTTTGCGCCCGGTGGAACAAGGATTCCGAACAACGGCTCGGCCCTCGGCGACATCGGCTACGATGCCACCAACAACCAGTTCTTCGTCACCAACCATGCCGACGGTATGATTTATAGGATAAAAAACGGGCTGGTGATGAGCCGCTTCGACCCCTTTGGTACGCTCAACCCGCCCGCCAGCGGCAATGCGAGCGACCCCAGCTTCGTGGCGCTCAGCGAGCGCACCTGGGGCGTGGCCTACTACGGCGGCAGGGTCTATTTCGCCACCTGGAAGGAGGACATCGGCAGGCAAAACGCTTTGGCAGCAAATGAAATCTGGAGCATCGGGCTGGATGGTGCGGGTGAATTTCAAGGGACGTTTTACAATGGCGGCGGCCAAAAATGGGAAGATGGCGAGGTACTCGAAATCACGCTGCCTTGCTACCCGGTGAACGCCAATTATTCCAACCCAGTCTCGGACATTGCTTTTTCAAAGAATGGGCAAATATTGCTTGCAGAGCGCACCATGTCCAGCGACTGCGGCGGTGCTTTTTCAACCAGTTGGTACAACTACGCCCATGAGGCAAGGGTGCTCGAATATGAGTTCAACGGAAGCGCATGGGTACTGACCCCCGGCCACCTGCCCTCGACTTGCAGCTCAAACCTCAACCTGAAATTCACCACTGGCGCTGCCTCCGCCGTTGCCGACAACAGTGCGGGCGGCGTGGACTATGGCTATGACAGCTTCGACCCGGCCACCCCACCGCCTTATGATTGCGACCGTTTCATCTGGAACACGGGCGACAACCTCCACCCACCCACTGGCTTCAACAGCTTCTGCTCTCAGCCCGGCACGACTTGGGTTTATGGGATGCAGGGGACGCCCGCCGCAGGTGGCACCAATGCCAACAGCCTGCTGGTGGACTTCGACAACAACGTTTGCTCCCACGACAAAATACTCATCGGCGACGTGGAGATTTTCAAGTGTGGCTGCAAAGAGCCGCCCTCCGATTTCCCCTGCGACTCGCTTTGGGTCACCAAAAAGCCCATTCTCAACATCCCCGGTGCGGCACAGGACACCTGCTGCTGGAGCATGAATTTCCACGTACATGCTGGGCCGCTGGCGTTCATGGAGGTCGAGTCGGTGACGCCCGGCGTTATTTTCAACACCCCAAGCTTGAGCAGCAGCTTCCTCTGGAACGGCGTACCGACTGGCACCCTGCTGCCCATCCGGCGCAACCCGGCTGGCCCAATCCCACCTGCCGACTACAACGACGCCTTGAAATTTTGCCTCGGCAATATTTTGACCCCAGCACAAGACACCCAGTGCGTGGTCATCCGCTGGTACATAAAAGATGCAGTGGACATACCCTACCTCGCCTGCACCGACACCTGCTATTTTTATTGCCCACCCCCCGTTTATGGCTATACTTGTTTTTTGGTGAAAAACGACTCGGTCGTCTGCAACCCCGACCGACCGCTCGAATACTGCTATTATTTTCAGGTGCAAAACCTGACCAATTTCAACGCCAACCAAGTGGTGCTGAGCAACCCGACGCCGGGCTTCGGATTCAAGCCCTGCCCGCCGCCATTCATCGGCATCACCAGTCCTTCCATCGCCTTGCCGTTTGCACCCGACGTGGCCCCGGACTCCTGTACGCCGCAGCTTTGCGTGAAAATCGTGGCAACCTCGCCCATCCTTTCACCCACGCAGTTTTGCTTTGAAACGGGTTTGTCAAGCAACGACTCGTGCTGCCATTCACCCAAAAAACACTGCGTCCTGCTCCAACCCTGCTGTGACCCCTGCGAGAAAAACGGGGTGACGGTAAAAACGACCAATCCCGATTCTTGCTGCCATTCGCTCGACATCAAAAACGACTGCAACCTCCAATTTTTCACCAAACTCGAACTCGAACTGCTCACGCCGGGGGTCATCTTCGGCTCGCACTACACGGGCGGCCCGATGCCGGGCGACTGGTTCAACCCCATTTCCACCAGCACCCTCGTTCAGTGGCAGCATATCTCAGGGTTTATTCCCAACGGCACGACGCCGGGCCTTATCAATTTCTGCTTGGACGGGATTGACATGCCTTCCGAGGTGCCTCAAATAGTGGTGCTAAACTGGATAGCCGTCGGTGCAAATGGCGAGGACAGCGTGGCCTGCTCCGATACGTTGATTTTCGATTGCCCACCATTAGACTACGGATGCATCAAGGTCGTGGAGGACAGCATCACCTGCAAGGAGGACGCCAACGGCAATGTTTTTTACCAATATTCACTGACCTTCAAGAACGCCAGTAGCCCGCCGCATTTTGCCACCGAACTGATTTTCACCCAAATCGGCGGTCCGCCAGTCGTCGTTTTCCCCAACCCCGTGAACTTCTATCCGCCCGGCTCGAACTGGTGCGATACGACCACCATCACCACCAATTTTTTCCCTTCGGGAACGGTCAACCCCGGTGACAAGCTGACCTTCCTCGTTCGCCTGCACGATGCGCTGCACCCTGATAACTGGTGCTGCTTTGAGGGCGATACGCTGTGCATTTTCGTGCCGCCCTGCCACGACTGCACTTGCTCCAGCGACAATTTTGTGCTGACGCAAAGTAACGGTACGACCCATGCACTTTTTTGCACACAGGGCGCTCCAACGCCCGTGCTCAGTTGCCCTGCCGGGGACATCAACATCTCCGGTTTTTTTGGCTGCGCCAATTCCGCAGGACTGCCCTGCCCTGAAACGGTGGTCAACTGGGTGTTGACGGTTCCCAATGGTGCTACGACCAGCGGCACCACAACGAATTTCTCTTCGCTGACCTTCCCGGCTGCCCTCGTGGACGACCCCGGCTCTTACTGCCTGACGTTGACCACGCTTTGCCCGGGCGCTGTGGACAGTTGCGTTTGCAAGCTGCGGTGGATACAACCGGACTGCCCCAGTACTTGCTGCGACGACTATGATGCTTTCTGCAACCTGGTGGCACAGGGCTTCTTGGTTTCCCTCGGCTTGGATTGCAAAGTGATTGTCGAAGCTCCGCAATTCGACTCCTGCCATTGGTTCGGCTCGCCGCCCGATTGGGGCGATGGCACCCCGGTGCCGCAAGTCCTCGTGCCTGCCAACGGGATGTGGATGCACAATTACGCACAAAGCGGCACCTACAATATCTGCGTGACGGTTTACGAGCAAAACGGCACCGGCGACTTCTGCTGGAGCAAGGAAATGTGTACGACCGTGACGGTGGACTGCGGTTTTTGCCCGAACAACATTGTGCAAAACGGCAATTTAGAGCAAGGAACACCAACTGGCAGCGACGAAACCATCAGCTTGGCGACCAATTGGAGTGGCATCTGGACTGGCGGCAGCACGGGTGATTTTTACAATACCGTTTCCCCGCTGCCCCCTATTGTGCTCACGCCACCGCTGCCGGTTTCGCAAGGGAATTTTGCGGGAATGTGGAATTACGTGAACAGCCAACCCGTCTGGCGGGAAGGCATCATGAACCAATTGAGTAGCGTCGTGCCCCAGAATTCGGGCTGCTATGACCTTTCTTTAAAACTCGCTTGCCTGCTCGACCCCTTCGGAGCTCCCGTTTTCAGCGCCTTCGGGGTGCCAGTCGGAGCGGTCAGCACGGGAGCGCCCGGCCCATTTACGCCAACGAACCCGAACCTGTTTTCGCCAGCAGCCATCCCGCTCGGCAATTACACCATTCCGCTGACCTGCGATGAGAATTTTCAGACTATCGTCTTCAATTTCAATTCGGCCACCTTGCCGCCCGGCGGCATTGACCGCATCTTTTTCACCCGTGGAGATGGGGCGAATGGCGGCGTGTATGTGGCGGTGGACGACGTATGCCTTGCTCCCGCCGAGTGCCAGCCAGTCAGTTGCTGCGACAACTTTGATGCCTTCTGTACGGCAGTCGAAAATGCTGTGACGGTCAGTGTGAACAACGATACCTGCAAGGTGAAGGTCAACTTCGGCAACCTGCCCGCTTGCGATTTCATCCAGTATATTGATTGGGGAGATGGGCAGCAGAACAACGGCCCCTTCATTGCTGGCGGAATGGCGATGCACACCTACTCCGGGAGCGGCAGCTATATCCTTACCTGGCTGGCCATCGAACTCAACGACAACGGGCTTATTTGCTTTGAAAAAATACTGCACGACACGATTACGGTGCAATGCCCGCCTGTCTGCGAGTGCGGCGATTGGAACGTGGCCCTGACGAATGCCGGGGCGAGCTACCTCCTGTCCTGCAACAACCAACCTCCCCTCATGCTCGGCTGCCCAGTCAGCGATATCACCATCAGTGGCAGCTTCAATTGTATCGGGCCGGTACCGGGCTGTCAACCTTCGCCTGTCTCGTGGACACTGACCACCCCAACAGGTACGCTCAGTGGCACGACTCCAGCCGGAACAATGAACATCGTTTTCCCAGCAGCCTCGGTGAGTGCGCCGGGCAACTACCAATTGGTGCTGCAAAGCCTTTGCCCCGGCAATCCAGATACTTGTGTTTGTGTGATAAATTGGGTGCAGCCGCCCTGCTCGGATTGTAGTTGCGGAGCATTTACCAAAATCAAAATCAAGAACAAAAAGACGGGCTTCAACCAATCGCTGACCTGCAACAACCAGCCGCCCATCTTCATCCCGTGCCCGCCGTCCGGTACGCCCCACGTGCTGACTGGCATGCTTGCCTGCAATGGCAACTGCGCAGGGTCGGGCCTCACTTGGACGGTGATGAACCCCAACGGGACGACGGTGCTTTCGGGCAGCGCACCTGGCCCGTGGTTCAGCATCTCGATCCCCAGCACGGCAGTGACCGTCAACGGGCTGTACATGGTGAAGATACAGGGCATCTGCGGCAGCGATACCTGCGAGTGCAAGCTGAACCTCCTCTTCGACGGCTGCGGCCCCAACTGCAGCTGCAACAACCTGGAGATGCAGGTAAGCCAAGGCGTTTACTTGACGGGAAGCTCAGGTTGCATCAAAAACATCCATTCCACTGCCACTTTGACGGAGTGCGATTCGGTGTTTTGGGACATTAGCAACACCACGGGCATACTGCTTTCCGGAGGCATCAGCCTTGGCGATGCGCCATTCCAGTTCACCTTTCCAGGGTCGGGCAACTTCAAAATCTGCATGAAAGTAAAGCGCACCCTGCCCAATGGAACAATGTGCATGTTCCGGCGCTGCTGGGTGTTGGATGTAAACTGTGGGCTGCCGAACCTTGTATGCGCAGCGCCCCTGCTCGACAACCCCGGCTTTGCCGAAGGCGCCCAACCCGGCGTACTTGGTCAGGGCGGCAGTTCGACCGCTTGGGGCAGCAATGCGGGCAGCCCCCAAGTGCTGATAGACGAAGCTTGCGTGGACCCGGTCGCTTTGAAAATAAAGGGCAACTGCATCATCCTTGACGTGGTGGAACACGACCCTGTGCAGCTTACCGCAGGCTCGCCGTACAGTTATCGGCTTTGCTTCAATCAGAGCGATTTGTCGGTGGTTTCCCCGCAGCCGGGCGGCGTGTTGGTGGGCCGTATTTCCAAAACGGCACAGAGCACGGGCGCTTGCGTCGGAGAATGCGAGGAGGTCTTCCGAATCGCATTGGACGGCGCTCCTGCTGGCTGGGTGGAGGCATCAGGTGGCTTCACCCCACAGTCCGTTTCGGGCAATTCGTTCTTCACAGTGCACTTGGAAAACGACTTCACCGAGGACGACCCGGCGACGCAATCGGCGGTGCTGGTGGACAATATTTGTATCGAAATACCGCCTGTGGATGCCACGGACAACCCATTGAAGCTGCAAGCATTCCATCTGTACCCAAACCCAACCACGGGCGAGTTGATTTTGGAAATACAAGGCGAGCTGCCCAAAACGGGAACGGTCCAAATCATTGATATATACGGCAGGATGCTCCACCGGGAACCCCTGTTGCGAAGCAGCAAAATGCACCAGTTCTCGATAGCCAACCTGCCAGCGGGCATCTATTTCGTAAAGGTGCTGGATGGCATTGAGCCGGTTTGGATAGAAAAAATTGTGAAGGAATGATAACTGAATATCCACCCCTGGATAGTACCTAAATTTCCAATTGTTACAAGCCTTCGGAGGAACCTCCGAAGGCTTTTTTCGTGGGAACCATTCGCCATCATAGCTGGTTTTTTACAATCTCCGGTGCAAATCAATTACCAGTTTAAAAAAACTGTCATAGTTTTGCACCGGAGAGATGGCAGAGCGGTTTAATGCGGCGGTCTTGAAAACCGTTGTACCGAAAGGTACCGGGGGTTCGAATCCCTCTTTCTCCGCAGAAAGAAAGCCTTGGCAAGTGCCGAGGCTTTTTTCGTTTTTGGCACTTGCAAACGCATAATTATGTTTTACACTTATATCCTCAAAGGTGAAAAAACAGGGAAGTATTAATATGGTGCAACCTCTAATTTGGACGAAAGGCTGAAATACCATAATACTGGGCAAGTTCGCTCAACAAAGCATGGAACCCCTTGGGGCGTTCACTATTTTGAGGTATTCCCAAGCATGGAAATGGCGCTCCAAAGGGAAAAATTTTTTAAATCTGTTGATGGGTACAGGTTTTTGAAAGAAAATAATATCACCTAAGCCTGGAGAAATGGCAGAGCGGTTTAATGCCCCAAAGGGGTAAACGGCGGGCTTGCCTGTCCCTTTGGGAAAAACCGTTGTACCGCCTGCCCCCTTGGGGAAAGGTACCGGGGGTTCTGCCAAGGGCATCTTCGAGAATCCCTCTTTCTCCGCAGAAAAAAAGCCTTGGCACTTGCTGGGGCTTTTTTCGTTTTTGGGGGTATAATTTGGTCAAGCACCGTACATTCGTCGCAAGGTTCACCGCCCAATGCACATCACCACTGGGCGCACCACTCACCAACTTAAAACAACGTAATGCGATTCATGGCCACCCTTCCCTTTCTGCTCCTTGCCACCACCAATTTTGCGCAGCAACCCTACGGCATTTTTGACGCCGCCGCCGATGTCGGTGCGGTACTGCACAAGGGCAGCACGGTTTATGACACCGCTTCGCAATCCTATACCCTATCGGGCGCTGGCGCAAACATCTGGTTCAAAAAGGACGAGTTCCATTTTGCCCATAAAAAACTCAGCGGCAATTTCATCCTCACCTGTCGGGGCAAGCTGCTCGGTAAGGGCGTTGACCCACACCGCAAGCTTGGCTGGATGGTACGCACCGGGCTAGGCACCGACGCCGCTATGGTCTGCGCCACGGTGCATGGCGACGGGTTGGCGGCCATCCAATTCCGAAAGCGCAACGGCGACGATGTTGCTGAGGTGAAATCGCCCGTGAAAATGCCAGATGTCATTCAGTTGGAGCGGCGGGGGCGCAGCTTTTTCCTCTCCGTCGCCAAGTTCGGCGAGCCGTTCTGGACGGTGGAGGTGCCCGATTTCGACCTGCCAGCAGACCTGCTCGCTGGCCTTTTCGTCTGCTCCCACAACAAGGACGTGGTTGAAAAAGCGAGCTTTGAAAACGTGCGCATCGTCCTTCCGCCGAAGGAAGGCTTCGTGCCATACACGGACTATCTCGGCAGCCATGTCGAGGTACTGGACGTGATTTCCGGCGAGCGCAAAGTCGTCCACTCTGCCACCAACTCCATCCAAGCTCCCAACTGGACGCTGGATGACAAAGCCTTGATTTACAACAGCGATGGCCTGATTTACCGCTTCGATTTGGCCACGGGCAAGCCCACCATTGTGAACACCGATTTTGTGAAACAGAACAACAATGACCACGTGATTTCCTTCGATGGAAAGATGCTCGGCCTCAGCAGTTCGAGCGGCGAGCAAGCGTATGGTTCACTGGTTTACACTGTGCCGATTGGCGGCGGCGTGCCAAAGCGGATAACCGCCACCGGGCCAAGCTACCTGCACGGCTGGTCGCCCGATGGCAAGTGGCTGACCTACACCGCCCAGCGAAACGGCGATTACAACATCTACAAAATCCCCTCGGAAGGCGGCGAGGAAATCCAGCTCACCAAGGCTCCCGGCCTCGACGACGGCTCGGAGTACAGCCCCGACGGCCAGTGGATTTACTTCAACTCCGTGCGCACCGGCAACATGCAGCTTTGGCGGATGCGCCCCGACGGCAGCTACCAGGAGCAGCTCACCGATGATGAGTACCAAAACTGGTTCCCGCACGTTTCGCCGGACGGCAAATGGCTCGTATTCCTCTCCTACATGCCGGAAATGAAGGCAGACGACCACCCGTTTTACCAGCATGTTTACCTAAGAATGATGCCCGCAAACCCAAGTGGCATCGTCGGGCAGAAACCGAAAGTGGTGGCCTATCTTTATGGCGGCCAAGGCACCATCAATACGCCCTCCTGGTCGCCGGACGGGAAGCGGGTTGCGTTTGTGAGCAATACGGGGATGTGATTGTATTTGGGAAATCCAAGGTCAAGCACCAAAATTTTTAAATCATTGATTTTCAATAAAATAAAATGAAAAATATTCACTTTTTACTTCTGCTGCTTGTTTTCACAGGCACCCTCAGCGCCCAAACCGTCGGCGTCGGCGCAAAACCGACCAAGGCCGCAAAAGTCCATTTCGATGGCACCGCCAAATCCCTCGGCGACAACTGGAAGTACTGGGAAGGCCCCCGTTTCAAGGCCGCCATGCCCATCAAATGGGCCATTGTAAAAGACCCGACAGGCCCCGGCACGGCCATGAACACCAACGACCCTGCCGCTGCGGGCGGCCTCTATGGCGCTGCCGACATCGTGACCAAGCAGGAGTTCCGTGACTTCCGGGCGCATGTCGAGTTCTTCATTCAAGAACCCGGCGGCAACAGCGGCGTCTATCTCCAAAACCGCTACGAGATTCAGGTGCTCGACGGCGACAGTACGGCGCACGGCATCGCCGCCGTCATCAACGAGCGGCGGGCGCCCTACTACCTCTACAATGGCGTGGGCAAATGGAACGCCTATGACGTGGTGTTCCGAGCGGCCCGTTTCAAAGATGGTAAATTGGTCGAAAAGCCAATGGTGACGCTGCATTTCAACGGGGTGAAGGTTCACCAGAACCAGCAAATCCAGCAGGTTTGGGGTGGCCCAAACTCTGGTATTGACGGTGGCAACGACGGCGGCAAGGGCATCACCGACCGCCCCGGCGGATTAAAACTGCAAGCCGAGGGCCACAATGTTTTGTACCGAAACATCTGGATAGAAGACCTCAAGCTCGACGCCCCGAACACTGACCTACTGGAACCCAGCAAGCCCGTGGTGGAGGCCGTGGCGATACAGCCCAATCTGTTGCGGATGCCCATCACCAGCAAGGTGGACGGCAAGGAGCGGGACTTCTTCGTCTATCTGCCCAAAGGCCATGATGGCGTGGTGGGCAAAAAATATCCCGTGCTCTTGTTCCTCCACGGCAACGGCGAGCGGGGCAACGGCAAGGAAGACCTCGACTATGTGCTCATCCACGGCCCGCTGTACGAGGCTTGGATTCAAAAACGGGAACTGCCGTTCATCATCATTGCTCCGCAACTGCCCATGTTCGGCATGGACAAACGGGGCATCTCCTATATTGACAACCGCACAAAAGCCTCAATTCCACAGCGCCTCGCCGATGGCACCCCACCCCGCAACTGGGGCGACTTACCTGCTGGCGCAATGACGGGTGCAGTGCCCGTCGAAAAATTCCCGGAAGGCTCCCAAACCTCGCAGGACGGCTGGAACATGGTGGAGGACGACCTACTGGCCATGCTCGACATGGTGCAGCGCAACTATCAAGGTGACGCCCAACGTACCTATCTCACGGGCTTGAGCTATGGCGGCTTTGGCACCTACCATTTTGCCAGTACGCACCCAGAGCGGTTCGCAGCCATCGCCCCAGTGGTGGGCTGGGGGCATCCTGACCTGATGCCGCCCATTGCCAAGGCAAAAATCCCGTCCTGGACCTTCGCTGGTGGGATGGACCCCGTGGTGCAGACCCAATACTTCTACGCTGGCATCAACAAACTGAAAGAACTCGGTGCTCCCGACGTGCGCTTCACCATCCACGAGGACATGGGCCACGATACTTGGCGTCGGGTGTATGGGGGGCAGGATTTGTACGATTGGTTGTTGGAGAAACGGAAGGAATAGCGGCTTTCCTATCAAAATTGATAGTTTTTCCTATCAATTTTGATAGGAAAAATCCAACTTTGTGATAGGATCAGGAATAAAATCAACACGAGACAAGAACGGTTACTTCGACTTATTGAAGAAACCCCCTTTTTGGGAATTTCCACTTTGCGGGAAATGCTGGGGGAATATGTTTCCGTACCAAGCCTCAATAGAGATTTTGCGGAATTGGTTGCCGAGGGGAGCTTGGTTAGGCAGGGCAAGGGGCGAGCTACTGTGTATGTAGTTTCTCCAAGTTATTTGCTAAATAAGTTGATAGATGCAAAGGCTTATTTTCAAATAGAGGCAGACCAGCGGAAAGTTTTTAAACAATTCAATCTCCAAATATTTGACCTATTGCGAGACTGGGAGGTTTTTAATCACGAAGAAATAACCTTTTTAGAAGACCTCACCACCTCCTACCGTAAACGTTTAGAGGGCTATCCGCCTACCTTGTTGGAAAAAGAATTTGAGCGACTTACCATAGAATTGAGTTGGAAATCGTCACAAATCGAGGGCAATACCTACGACTTGCTCGATACTGAGCGGCTGCTCAGGTTCAAGGTAGAATCGGAAAAACACACCAAAGCAGAGGCCCTCATGCTGTTGAACCACAAGGTAGCGATTGAGTATGCCAATGCTTACCCCGATTTATTTATCTCATTACAAATCAAGGATATAGAAGATATTCACTCGTTGTTGACCAAAGAATTTGGCGTACAGAAGAGCATCCGCACCCGGTTGGTGGGCATCACCGGGACACAATACCGACCGCCTGACAATGAGCACCAAATACGGGAGTGTTTGGAGGAAATGTGCGCACTCGTCAACCAAAAATCGAGCTTTTTTGAAAAAGCGTTTTTGGCAATTATTCTGATTTCCTATATCCAGCCATTTGAAGACGGCAACAAGCGAACGGCGAGGATAGTCGGCAACAGGATTCTGATGGGCGATGAGAACTGCCCGTTGTCTTACCGTAGCGTGGATGTTGTGGATTACAAAAAGGCGATGCTCCTTTTCTACGAGCAAAACAACCTCCGGGCGTTCAAGGATATTTTCATTAGCCAATATGAGTTTGCGGTCAATAATTATTTTTTTGACTTGAAATCTCAGTTTATTGGCATTCTAAAAACAGGCAAATGACAAATCGCAGAAAATTCATCCAACAATTCGGAATCGGGGCAGCAGCGCTTACCGTCAGCACTGCCGCCTTCCCCAACATCCTTTTACCAAAGAAAAAAGACCACGTCGGCGTGGCACTCATGGGCCTTGGTTATTACAGCACCGACCTGCTCGCCCCGGCGCTGCAACTCACGAAGCACTGCAAGCTGAGGGGCATCGTGTCCGGCTCGCCGGAGAAGGCTGCCAGGTGGCAGCGGCAGCATGGCCTGCCCGACCGCAACATTTACAACTACGACAATTTTGACAGCATCGCCAACAACCCCGACATTGACGTGGTGTACGTGGTGCTGCCGCCGTTCCTGCACAAGGAGTTTACCCTGCGGGCAGCGGCTGCGGGCAAGCACGCCTGGTGCGAAAAACCGATGGCGATGACCGAGGCGGAGTGCCAGTCCATGATTGACGGCTGCCGCAAAAACAAGGTACAACTGACCATCGGCTACCGGATGCAGCACGAACCTAACACGCAGGAAATCATCCGCTACGGCAGGGAAAAAACCTTCGGTGCAGTG
>JANPLH010000107.1:0-10697 GCA_031426435.1 Saprospiraceae bacterium
GCTTATTTTCTTTAAATTCGTTGTCCATAGAGGCTAATTTTTGAGTTGTTAAGGCGTAGGAACCTCAAAAGACTCAATTTTTAGTCTCTTTTTCAAGACAATGAACTGATAATCAATCTCTTATTGCCATAACTCACGTTACTTTAATAAAAAAGCGTGGCAGGAATCACTGCCACGCTTTTTAATTTCAGCAGTCCCTGACTGCCAACTGTCTAACTGGTAACTTATCACTGCCACCAGCGAATCAAAATCTCCCTTGTGTTCCCATTCGGGCCAGTGACGGTTGCGCTGCGGTCGCAAGTGCCATCACCATAGTCAATGGAGAGTTCTTTGCCGTTGATGGTCATGGTTTTGATGCCAGATACCACCCAGCGGCAACTGCGCTTGCGTACGAGGGGTGTCGTGATTTCAGTGGTGAATGCCCTACCCCGACGGTTAACGCCCGATGCGCCGCCCGTGATTTCCCAAACATTGTCGAGCAACACAGGTGTGTCGCCGCCTTCTATCAGGGTGATTTCGTGGTTGGCTTCCCAAGTGGTCACATCGCCGTTCGGGAAGGTGATTTTACCACCAGTCACAGTGCGGCTGAAAGTGGTAAAGCCATTGGCATTGACGCCTGTATTGGTCAAGGTGCGGGTGCCTTCGATTTGGGCACCGTCCACCGAAAAACCAACAAAAGTGGCTGTGCGGACGGCTCCGGCATTGCTTAGGGTATCGGTCAGGTTCACCACGATTTGGCCTTTGCGCACACGCCCATCGGGGCCAGTGCAGCCGTCCGTGCCGAAGTCAATCGTCATGGTACGTGGGTAGCTGCCATCTGTGGGTACAATAGTTACCGTTGGGCAATCCTCTGGGCCACCACCCCTGGTGGCCACGGCGTCATCCACTTGTTCGTCCACGTCCTCGTAAAGGTCGTTGGCGCTGGTCTGGTCTTCTGCGGCGGTGATTTGGTCGGGGAGGATGGCAGTTGTTTCGTCTTTTTTGCAAGCAGTGAAAAGCAAGGCCAAGCCAAGGGCCGTTGCGGTAAGCCATTTCATCATTTTCATGTCGTTAGATTTTTATTGTTGAAAAATACGGTTTGAGTCGGGACATCCTTTGGTGCGCACCTTGGTTTGTCGTCGGGTAAAATCATTGCTTTAAGAATACTGGTTTGTTTTCGTAAGGGAATAGACTGGGAAAAGTGGATAAGGTTTAATCGCTTGTTTTAAGAATTAAAAAACGTCGGCAAAGTATTTAAACCTTGCCGACGTCAGAAAAACATGGACTTTAAATCCATTATGGGAAGATACCCAAAGCAGTATAGTCGTTGCCTATCAGCTTGATGGCGTATGCAAAAGCTGCCGTGCGCATGTCAATGCCATGCTCCTGGCGGAACTCGTTGATGAAATTGTAGGAACGGGCCATGGTCTCCTCCAAACCAGAGCGCACGAGGTCTACTTCGTCGGCACCACGGGCCAATTTGCGGAGGATTTCTGGCTCTATTTTCTTGCCCGTCATCTCTTCCATCATATGCAACATGCGCTCCTGCGAAGTCTGGTTGAAGCGCTTTTCCAGTCGGCCAAAGCGCATGTGCGAGAGGTTCTTGAGCCACTCGAAATAGGAAACAGTCACACCGCCGGCATTGAGGAACACGTCGGGGATGATGAGTACGCCCTTTTTCAAGAGAATCTCTTCTGCCTCTGAAGTAATAGGGCCGTTAGCCGCCTCAGCGATAATTTTCGCATGGATATGCTTGGCGTTGGCTTCCGTGATTTGGTTCTCCAATGCCGCAGGTACAAGGATGTCGCAGGGCATCTCCAACACTTTGTTGCGCTCTTCCTTTGAGAAGGTCTTTGCGCCGGGGTAGTTGAGGATGGAACCGGATTCCTTACGGATTTCCAGCAATTTGTTGATGTCAATACCGCTTTCGAGATAAATGGCGCCTTCGTACTCTCCCACGCCTACGACCTTTACGCCACCTTCCTCTGCGCAAATGGTACCGGTGTAAGAGCCCACATTACCCATCCCCTGGATAATCATCGTCTTGCCGCCGATACCGGGCTTGAGCTTGAGGCGCTTCATGTCTTCGACGTTTTCGCAAGCTTCCCGCAGGCCGTAGAAAACGCCCCGACCAGTCGCTTCGGTACGACCTTGTATGCCGTAAAGTGCGACGGGTTTGCCCGTCACGCAGCCAGCGGCATCAATCTCGTTTTCCCGCAAGGTGCGATAAGTGTCGTAAATCCAGGCCATTTCACGGCCACCTGTTCCGTAGTCGGGGGCCGGCACGTCAATGCTGGGGCCGATGAAGTTGCGGCGCACCAACTCGTAGGTGTAGCGACGGGTGATGCGCTCCAATTCATCCTCGGTGTAATCCTTCGGATTGATTTTCACGCCGCCCTTTGCACCGCCAAACGGCACATGCACGATGGCGCATTTGTACGACATCAATGTGGCCAAGGCCATCACCTCGTGCTGATCAACGTTGTCGGCATAGCGGATACCGCCCTTGGTGGGCAGGCGGTGGTGGCTGTGCTGAACCCGGTATGCTTCTATCACCTTCACCTCTGTTTTTCCGGTCTTCTTGTTCGTGATTTCGACGGGAAATTGGATGGCGTAGATGGAGTTACACACTTTGATTTGATGCAAAAGGCCAGCATCAAGACCCGTGTAGGGCGCTGCTTTTGCGAAGAAGTTTTCTACGGTGTTGTAGAAATTGGGCACATGTTCTTGCTTACTCATGATTTTTAATTTGGTCCTCCAATTTGGTGAGCTTCCTGTCCAGATAAATTAGGTAAACAACAATGCCAAGAAAGATGGCTACGATGACTGCCACCACCACGTACATCTTCCCCATGCTCCGCATGAAGTCGGTGTCCTCTTGTTGCGCCAGCAATAAAGTAAGCGGTAAAACCAACAAGGAAAGCGTGGAAAGGGCTTTTTTCGATGCTATCAACATGGTATTTAATATTTAACTTTTTCACCTGATTGATAAACGGGCGCTAAGGTCAGTGAAATATTTGGCACGGCAAAAAAAATGGTTTCATGGTCTTATTGATTCATGGCTGAACTATCTCTGTTGTCGTTATAGGGGAACAATGAAACCATGTAGCCATGAAACCATGAATCAATCCATAAGCTTATCCCGCAGCCTTGCCGAGCGCAGTATTACCTGCGCAATCCAAAGACCGAGCAGCGCCCAGCCAATGATGGCGGGGTAGAAGACCATTCGCATGGTGTTGTCAAGGTCTTGGCTGCCAAAGGCGATGTTGCCACCAGCGCCGGGGTGCAGGCTGTCGGTCAGTTTTGGGATGATATAAATCAAAGGCACAAGGCTGGCAAAAGCGAAAATATTGAACACAGCGCTGACCCTTGCCCGTTTTTCGGGGTCTTCAAACGAGGCCCGCAGCACGAAATAGGCCCCGTAAATCAGCATGGCGATGGCCGTCATGTTCTGTTTTACGTCCCAGCTCCAGTATTTCCCCCAGGTGTGTTTTGCCCAAATGGCCCCAGTGACGAGGCCGAGTATGCCGAGCAGCAAGCCAACATTGGTCAGCGCCATTGCTTTGCGGTCGAAGTCGGCATTACCTTTACTAAGGTATTTGGCACTGAAAACCACTGCTCCGATGAAGATGATGAACATGGCCATCCACATCGGTACATGGTAGTAGGTGTTTCGGATGGTCTCTTCCAGAATATTGCGGAACGGAAACGTAATCGCCTGTTTTTCATGAAGCTGCGCAATGGGTGACAGCGACCAAAGCGAGTCGCCGAGGGCTTGGTTCACACTGTCCTGCGTGATGGAGATGCCGCCAGGGAGTATGCTTGCGCCGTCGGTAGGGCTGTCAATCAGCAGGGTGAAATCCTTGACCTTCGAATCGGCGGGGATATGCGCTGGAAGGTCAAAGGTCAGCTTCATCGTGCGGTCGTCCACCACTTCGATAGTCTTGGCGGCCAAGGCCCGGTCGTTGCCCGATTTGAGCCAGGCCCGCAGTTTTTCTTTTTCTTTGGTATAAAACGAGTTGTAGCCCTGCACGGTCAGCACCCCGGTCTGGCCAGCTTTGAGGCTGTAGGGCTTTGCACTGCTGATGCCCGTTTTCAAAGGCGTCAGCAGCCCAAACACGAAGGTGTAGATGAGCAGGAGGACGCCGAGTATTTTCCACCAGTATTTCATTGATTGTTGTATTGTTAAATTGTTGGATTGCTAGGAAGCCGTGGTTGTTGTAATGCGGGAAAACAATCAAGCAATTTAGCAATTCAACAATTTAAGTTAGTCTCTCCAAAGAAACGGAAACAGCACCAGTCCCAGCGCCACCAAAATCAAGTCAACAGCGCCCAAGAGCATGATTTTGTCGCCAATATCGGTGCCACCGAGCAGGCCGATGCTGTGCGCCGATAGGTTGACCAAAAGCAACAGAATCGGAATGACAACAGGGAAACTGAGAATGGCCATCAAGGTGCTGGCATTGTCCGCCTTGGCAGCAATGGCCGATACAAACGTAAAAGTTATGGAAAAACCCGTGCTGCCGAGGAACAACGCCAAGGCGAAGTTGCCCGCCTCCTGCACTGGATTGCCCGCCACGAAGCTCAAGGCCACAAACGTCAAGACGCCCAAAGCAAGCAGCAAGAGGGCGTTGTAAATCATTTTTGACAACAAAATGGCAATCGGATGCAGCAACTGGAAGTAGTAGAGTTGCCGATAGCCGCTTTCCTGCACGAAGCTTTTCATCACGGCATTGACGGAGGCGAAGAGCATGATGACCCAGAAAAGCACGTTCCAGACCTGCGGGCTGATATTCTGAAAGGAAATATAGACGATGAAAACCGTGCTCAGCACGTACAACAGGATGCCGCTGATGGCGTAGCGTTGCCGCCATTCCAGGGTGATTTCCTTGTACAAAAGGTGGAGGATTTGAGCGAAAAGGTTCATTGCGGGCAAAGATACACCGGGCAATGATTTTGGAAGTGGATAGTCCAGAAATGCGAAGAGAGAATTGGTAAGTTAGGCTTGTTCTTCCCAATTGACCAAAGCGTAAACCTCCCGAAGGGAAACCTCTTTGCCTTCTATGGGGACCTTGGCATCGAGGTCATTGGCGTAGGCATAAATCCAACGGGGCGAGCCATCCTCCATGCGGGTATAATATTCAATGGATGCTTCGTGTTGGGACACCAAGAAGAACTGTTTTAGGGACTTGATTTCACGATAACAAGGCCATTTAATGTTACGGTCTCTGTCTTCTGTGCTATCTGAAAGCACTTCAACGAGGATGCTTGGGTTTAGGGTTGCCCGCATATTGTCTTTGTGCTGATAAAACTCCGGTTGACCTTTCACCACAACGATGTCGGGGTAGTAGATTTCGTTGCAAAACGGAGAGAAAACCAAGCGGTCACTTGGATAAACCCTGGTATTTTGATCCAAAAATAAATTGCCCAAAAGCCTGACTATATTGCCAGCAATAAGCCCGTGGTTGTCGGAAGTGTAAGCCATAGGTGTTATTTGTCCATTGATGAATTCGTTTTTTGTCTCCGAGGACATCTCGTGCTCAAAATATTCTTCGAGGCTTGCACGTCGGGACTCTGGCAGAATGGAAGTTACTATCATGGCCGATATTTTTTCCAAAGTTACAATTTTGTTGAGAAATTCAAATGCCTTGGCGTTCGCAAAAAGGTTGCGAGGCACATTGCTAAACATTAGTAAGTAAAAACAGGAATTAACCCCTCACCACTGTCCCTACAACCCACATCTGGTCGAGTGTGGGCGCTTGGCTGCCGCCTTTGGGTTCGAGCGTCACGGCGAAGGCTTGTGGGTTTTCGATGAAATAGCCTTCAATTTTAATCACGCCGTTGGAGTCGGCCACATCGAATACGCCCATGTCCGTGGGTTTGCCGTTCACGATGGCCCATAGTTGGAACTGCTTGTCAGCAGCGGGTTTTGGCAGTTTGCCGAGGTCGAGGTAAGTAGTCTTTTTGATATTGTTCCAAAAAACAATGGCGTAGGCGTCGCCGCCGATGGCGGTTGCCTTCAACTGCACGGGCTTGGTAGCCAGGTCACGGATGGCGATGAACTGGTCGTTCACCTCCTTGGCCTTGGTTTTTTCAGCTTCGCAATCTTTGCGCTCCTGCTCCATTTGTGCTTGCGCTGAATCCAATTGTGCTGAGGCTCTTTCTGCTTGCTGCCAGAAAAGGAAAATCGCCACGCAAGCACCTAAAAGCGCAATGCCCAAAATCCAGGTAGCGATAGAAGCGATGCTTGCAGAACCAGTATCTCGTGGCTCATAGCTGCGGCTTGATTGCGAACTGTTTCCCTGATTGGAATTATCTTTTGATGGGCGTCCCTTTGGAATACCGTCCAATCGCTGCATTATCATGTCCTTCAAACCCTCTGGTGGCTCTACGCCGTGAATGCCCGCATAGCTCTCCAGCGCCTTGTTGATGGCATCAAGCTCTTGCTGCACTTCGGGGTGCTGCTCAGCCATGGCCTCCACCTCCCGAATTTCTTCTGGAGTGGCCAAGCCGTGAACGTACAGCTCCAAAATGCCGGATGTTATGTATGCTTGAAGGTTCATTTCAGTTTGCAGTTTGACAGTTTGCATTTCGCAGTAAGTGACTGCTAAATGCAATAACTATCTAACCAAATGCTTTTCTTAACTCTTTGATAGCCAATCGCATACGGGTCTTGACCGTCCCGATTGGGATGTTCATTTCCTGTTCGATTTCCGATTGGGTATAGCCTTGGAAATAAGCCAAGTCTATCACCTTCCGGTGCTTGTCGTCCAGCTTGTTCACCAATTCCCGAAGTCCGATGGTTTCTACCGCAGGGTTGGTGGCTGGATGAGACTCCCGATATACGATGAACTCGAACTGATCGGTTTTTTGACGATTCTTGAATTCACTGGTGCGGGTGGCATCAATGGCGGTGTTGCGCGCAATATTGAGTGCCCAAGTATAGAACCGTCCCTTGTTTTCGTCAAAGCTTCCGATGTTCCGAAAAATTTTCAAAAATACATCCTGAACTACCTCTTCCGCCACTTCAGGCGATTGCACAATGCGCAGCACAACCCCGTACAACGCAGCGCTGTATCGGTCGTACACCGTTCCGAGTGCGTTTTTGTCGCCTTCCTTCAGTGCGGTTATGAGTTCTGCTTCTTGCATCAATGAGAGGTTATTTGCTACTGAATTACTACAATTGAACCTAAAAACTATAACTATTGACTTTCGACAACGGTCTAGATGGTGAAAGGTTGTGTAATAGCGTCAGTTGCTTTCGGGCGCAAAACTATAAAAGTATGGCACAAATAATCAAAAGTAATCCAGCCCAATAGCTCCTCTCCTTATGCTGACCCCTATTTTAATTGATTTTTTTTTGAAAAAATGATTGTGAAACTCATTCCTTAAATAGCTGTTATCCAAAAATCCATACCCGATAATTGCACGTATATTTTTCTGACTAAAAGAAAATCATGGCAAATAATTACGCTTCATTCCGCTTCGCAAAAAGCATTTTCATCCTTCTCTGCATGTCGGTTGCCCAAATGGCCTTGGCCCATAATGGCACCATCAAGGGCTGGGTCATTGACGCAGAAACCAAGACTGGGTTGCCGGGCGCTCATGTCCGCATCAACACGGAGCCACCACAGGCTACCTTCACCGATGAACTGGGGATTTTCACTTTTGTTGACTTGCCTTCTGGTGTGTTTCAGGTCAGCATCAGCTATATCGGCTTCGGAGATACCACACTAACTGTATCTGTGAAGAACCATGAAACGACCCCCTGCAAGGTCAGCCTTTCTCCGCAAGACATCAACCTGCCCGATGTGCAAATCACCTCTGAAGCCACTGCTAACTTGCGCACCATCAGTGCATTGGACATCCAGACCCGCCCGGTGAACAACTCGCAGGATATCCTCCGAATCGTGCCGGGCCTCGTCATTGCGCAGCACGCTGGCGGTGGCAAGGCAGAACAGATTTTCCTACGGGGCTTCGACATTGACCACGGCACCGACATCCGCATCACGGCGGATGGGATGCCCGTCAACATGGTCAGCCATGCCCACGGGCAGGGCTATGCCGACCTGCACTTCCTCATCCCCGAATTGGTGCGAGGCGTTGATTTTGCGAAGGGCAACTACGACGCCACAGCAGGCGACTTCGCCACGGCGGGCCATATCAACTTCAATACGCCGACCGCCCTCAGTCAGAGCATGGTGAAATTGGAGGCAGGGCAATTCGACACCTACCGGGCAGTGGGCGCTTTTGACTTGCTCGGCGATGCGGCCAAGGCCCGCAACCAGAATGCTTGGCTGGCCTCGGAATTCTCGTTCAGCAATGGCTATTTCGACAACCCGCAGAACTTCACCCGTTTTAATTTGATGGGAAAATACGCTGGCCTCATTGGCGACAACCAAAGCATAACCGCCTCATTTTCAACCTTTAAAAGCAGTTGGGACCACTCCGGCCAGATACCTGAGCGAGCCATTGCCGACGGGTCTATTACGCGCTTCGGCTCCATTGACCCGACCGAAGGCGGTGAGACCAGCCGCTCGAACCTAAACCTTGTTTTTATGAAAAACTTGGGCAATCAGACCTTCCTCAAAAACCAGATTTACTTCGTAAAATACGATTTCGAGCTGTACTCCAATTTCACGTTTTTCCTCGAAGACCCCATCAATGGTGACCAAATCCGCCAGAAAGAAAGCCGCAACATCATTGGCTACAACGGCTCCTGGAACAAGGAGGCGACCATCGCCGGCAAGCGCCTGACCACCGAGGCCGGCCTGAAAATCCGCTTCGATGAGGTGGACGATGTGGAACTTAGCCATACCAAGAATCGCCGGGAAACCCTCGATAATCGCTCCCTCGGCGATGTGCAGGAGGGCAACGCTGGGCTTTATGTCAATAGCACACTGGAACTCAGCCGCCGCTGGAAACTCAACGCCGGACTGCGTTACGACCAGTTTTATTTCAGCTACGTGAATGCCCTCAGCCCCGTTTACAAGCACGAGACAGCCATGAAAGGCGTCGCATCACCTAAGTTGAACCTCTTCTTCGATGCCACGGAATCCGTGAGGCTCTTCGCCAACAGCGGCATCGGTTTCCACTCCAACGATACCCGTGTGGTGGTGGCACAGCAGGGCCGGGAGATACTGCCGAGGGCATTCGGTGTGGAGGCGGGCATCCTGCTCAAGCCCGTGCCGAGCATCCTGCTGAACGCTTCGGTCTGGCGCTTGGACTTAGAGCAGGAGTTCGTTTATGTAGGCGATGCGGGAGTGGTGGAGCCGAGCGGCAAGACGCAGCGCCAGGGAATTGACCTCAGCGCCCGCTGGCAAGTGGCCCGTTGGCTCTATGCCGACCTCGACCTGAACTTGACCAAGCCCCGTGCGAAGGGTGAACCCGAAGGTGCCAATTATATTCCCCTCGCCCCCATCGCCACCAGCATCGGCGGGCTGACGGCGCAAGCCAAGAACGGCCTATACGGTAGCCTCCGATACCGCTACATTGGCGACCGCCCCGCCAACGAGGACAACAGCACGGTGGCCACTGGCCAATTTGTGGTGGATGCAATGGTAGGTTTGAAAAAACGGAACTACGAAATCACTTTATCTTTGCAAAACCTGCTGGATTCGGAGTACAACGATGCACAGTTCGATACAACCAGCCAATTGAAAAACGAGTTGGAGCCAGTGACTGAGTTGCATTTCACGCCGGGGGCACCGTTCTTTTTGAAGGGGAGTGTGAGTTATCTATTTTGATGAACCCGTAGCTCGCTTCGACCATCTATTTTGCGTTCATCCTAACACCAAGTCATGGGTTTGAAAACAAAGTTGTTGGTATTTGCCGCCATATTGGCTGTACTTGGCACCATCGTGCTGTATGTGCTTGAATTTCAATGGTTTCAGAACTATTTTAGGGCAAAGCGCTTGGTGATGGGCGCACTGGCAGCGGGTCTTGTTTCAGGCTTGACGATTGGCTTTTTGTTCCGAAAAAAGGCGGATGAACAAGTCGAAAAAATGCAGTTGTGGGCCGCATGTATCACCCTCCCCTTGCTGTTGATGCCATTATTGGCCAGTTTGACCAACCGCTTGTTTGCGCAGCAACCGAAACCGACCCCGGTTGAATTTTGGGAGGAAAAAGCTTTTACCATGAACCGCTACGGCCAACTAAAAGGCCAACGACCCGATACTTCTGGCTACTATATTTTCGTGGTGAAGGAAGGTGAAATGGTTCGACTGGAAAGCGATGAACCCGTTTTTCTTACAGCCCAGAAAGGGGATACCGTACTCCTTCCCGTCCGCAAGGGGTTGTTCGGCGTTGCGTTCGTTGATTGGTAAAGCCGCAATTCAATTTCCTAATTTCCAATTTCCACTCATTCCACCAGCAATCCTGCAACGCCAGGGGTGCTTTTCACTTGCAAATTTCCCTTTTCGTCGCTGTAAATGAACATGGCATCAATGCCCTTCATTTGGCTGGCTAGTTCAAAGGCTTCATCAAGACCGAGTACCATAAAACCAGTAGCGAGAGCGTCGGGTTCGAGGCAGTTTTCGGCGAAAACGGAGACACTGAGCAGGTTGCTCTGTTGCGGGAATCCCGTGCGGGGGTTAATGATATGGCTGTACTTGCCGCCATTCACTTCGTGGAAATTTCGGTAGTTGCCACTGGTGGAAACGGACTTGTTTTCTAATCGGATGACTCTCGTGAAATCGGTCAGTTCTGCATCTGATTTT
>JANPLH010000108.1:0-2884 GCA_031426435.1 Saprospiraceae bacterium
TGCTTGGTTGGCCTTTCGGCAAAAAAAAACCAGGATATGATTCGGCAACTTGTTCAAGATGGAAAAACAGACGAGGCCATCAACGTACTGGCCCGGCTTTATGAGTCGCTTGGCACCGACGGCAATTCGCTCACCATGTTAAAGGCAAGGCTTGCCGACCTCGATTACAAGCGGCTGAACAATTTGGCGAAGCCAGATGAAATTGACCTTGAAAAGAACAGGATTACAGACTCTTTCCTCTATTTCTACGAGAACCTAGAGGAGCGGGTGAACATGGTGCTTGGGCTGAAATACGATGTGACGGACTTTGACCAGCAGGTTCGTTTGAAGATGATGCGCCAATACGATGTGCTGGACCGATTGGGCGAAGGGGGCAGCGCCGTTATTTACAAGGCCATTGAAAAATCGAGCGGCAAGCTGGTGGCGATACGGGCGCTGAAGTCATTACGGTTGGCCAAAAACGATAAAGGCAAATCGAGCCATGAAGAGGAAGTCAAGGTGACGTCCAAAATGGCGGCGCAGATAAAGCACCGGAACATCATTGAAATACTGAGCAACCACGAGAGCGACATCCCATTTTGCACCGTGCTCGAATACATAAATGGTGTAACGCTCGACCACCTGCTTGAAGTGAGCTATTTTCCAAAGCGGGATACCATTTCCATCATCCGGCAGATCTGCGATGCGCTGTACTACCTCCAAAATTTTGGCTATTCCCACAAGAACCTGCGCCCTTCAAAAATCATCATTGACCATGAATTGAAGCCCGTGATTTCGGTCTTTGAGATTTTCAAGGACATGAGGGGCTACTCCCGTTTTGACAAAATCATGGACGACCTCCGCTACTCCGCCCCAGAGGAGTTGAAGCAGGAACCCGATACTTGTGATTACGACCGGGTGAACCAGTTCCTGATGGGCCTGCTGATGTGGGAAATGTTGACGGGCTGCCCACTGTTTAAAGGCGATACCGTGGAGGAGGTGATGGAAACCCGCAAGCGCTTCTTCGAAATGCCCACCCATCGACGGGCACTGTTGAAATCGGCTAACCTTCCCGCCGACCTGCTGAAAGTGCTGCAAAGAATGCTGGAACTGGAGCCTGGAAAACGGTTCAGGAACCTGGCCGAATTGGACAAAGAGCTTTACAAACTGCCCATTTTTGGAGGTCACGATATAGAGCTGGTACACGAGAGTTATATGCGTTGCTGCGCAAAGAACCGGGAATTCATTACCTACTTCTATAAAAGGTTTTTCAGTGCATTCCCAGATGAGGCGTATAACTTGAGATTTGAAAACGGCGTGGCCAACAACCGAACCCATAAAAAACTGCGGGTGATGATTCTGCAATTGATTGACATGGGCAATGGCCCCCTGCCCACCGACCTATCCCGCATCAAGCAATATAAAGGACATACTGGCTTGGCCAAGCAGGACTTCGCCAATTTCCTATCGGCGCTGCGGCAAGAGATAGCAGCCACCGATTTCTTGTGGGAAAAAGACCCAGCCATAGGAGAAGCTTGGGACAAGGTGATAGCAAGGGCCCTGGAGAGGTTGTGAGTGGCGTTATTTTTTAATCACCATGCAACCTCTTTTGGATTGAAATTACCTGACCGAGTTCAACAACACTAAGTCAAGCGGATAGACTTTTGGCAAATCTGATTAAGAAGTATTTTAAAAAATATTTTTCTGAATAATGGAGTGAACTATATTTGCCCTCTTCACATAAGCATTGGAATAATTGTTGTCCAATGAATGAATCTATGAAGGATTCGACCCCTTTCCCCACCAATGACAATAAAGTTTTTCAGTAAGCATCTAAGACCTCAACTCCGTTAATTCCATTTAAAAAAAACGAATATCCCTGAACGTTGAATATTAATGACGGCCTCATTTGCAATGCTGGCGTGTGGCAAGTCAAACCTGTTGGTAATCAATATTTTTCACAATAAACTTTTTTTTGCATGAGGACACTCAAGTTTACGATGCTGGTCTTACTCACTATTTCCAGTCTCTCGCTTTTTGCTCAAACCAAACCAACCAATCCTTGGAAATTTGTCCCTGAAACGGTTATGGCCGAAAAAAGCCAAGCCCGGCAAATCTTTCCAAGCAAGTACCTGACTGCCACTTTGGACGTTGCGATGATGAAATCCCGGCTTGCCGAAGCACCCCTTTGGCAGACTCCAGCCGCTGAGACCAAAGAGGTCATCCTTGCACTGCCAATGCCGGATGGCAAGGTCGAGCGCTTCCGCATCATGGAAGCCCCGGTCATGCACCCCGACCTACAGGCACAGTACCCCACCATCCGCTGCTATGCGGGCGTAGGTATTGACGACCCAGCCGCCTATTTCCGGGGCGACTTTACGCTCAAGGGCTTCCACGGCATGATCCGCAGCCCGGAACACAGCACGGTCTATATTGACCCATACTCAACTACTGACGTCGTAAACTACCAAGTTTATTACCGCAAAGACTTCTCGAAGAGCGACCCTTGGACTTGCCATTTCGATGAAATCAACCACGAACACAAGCCTTCACCCATTGACCCCGCCAAAATGGTGGGAGACTGCCAACTGCGCACGTATAGCTTGGCATTGGCTTGCACGGGCGAGTACGCCGCTTTTCATGGCGGCACAGTCTCAGCGGTGGTTTCCGCCTTCAATACCTCGATGGCTCGTGTGAACGGCGTATTCGAACAGGATGCCTCAGTGCACATGACACTTGTTCCAAACAACAATAGCCTCATATTCCTGAACGCCAGCACTGACCCTTACTCCAACACCAATGGCAGTGCCATGCTCGGTGAGAACCAGACTACCTGCGACAACATCATTGGCAACGCCAACTACGACATCGGGCACGTGTTCTCCACAGGCGGCGGCGGTGTGGC
>JANPLH010000109.1:0-8319 GCA_031426435.1 Saprospiraceae bacterium
CCACTTTAACCCTTTTACCCTTTGTTTTTTTAGCTTTTAAAACTTTTAAAATAATGCGGCGAAGCCGCCGATTTAAATTTTGAAAATATGGAAACCCTGCCACCCACCCACAAACTCTTCCTCTCCTACTCCCACCAAGACGAGGAGCTAAAGAACAAACTCGCCACCCATCTCGCCCCCCTGCGGCGCAGCGGCAAAATCGCCGTCTGGCAAGACCGCCAGATACTGCCCGGTACGGAATGGGACGCCGCCATCAAACAGGAACTGGCCGAGGCCAACATCATCCTGCTGCTGGTCAGTGCCGATTTCATTGCCTCGGAGTACATCTGGAAATATGAAATCGCTGAGGCGATGGAGCGCCACGAGCGGCGGGAGGCCACGGTCATCCCCATCATCGTGCGGCCCTGCGAATGGTACGACATGCCCTTCGCCAAGGTGCAGAGTTTGCCCCGCAACGCAAAGCCAGTTACTACTTACGCCAATCAGGACGAGGCTTGGCTGGAGGTGGTGCAGGGGATAAAAAGGGTGGTGGAAGGATGACGGTATTTGCAAGACAGTTGAAGTAGGCAGCCACAAGCAATTGAGCTATTCTCAACCCAATTCAAAAAGACAAACCACTCACAATGGCCAAACCAAAACTCAAAGACCTCAAAACCTACCTCGACAGCCTCGAAGAGGCGGAAGTACGGGAAGAGATTCTAAAACTTTTCGGCAAACTGACGCAAGTGCAGGAGTATTATGCTCAAGAACTCATGTCCGATAAGGAGCGCAAGACCATGCTGGAAGGCTACCGTAAAAAGATTTACAGCTTTTTCTGGACGAGGACGGGCAACCGAAAACGGCCCAGCAATGCCAAGCTCCGGGAGTTGATTACCAATTATGAAAAGGTATCCGTCTTCCCCTCTGAGGTGATTGACCTGCTGCTCTACCGGGTGGAAACGGCCACGGACTATGCCGCCAAGCTCGGCAGAATGCCAGAAGCAAGCTACAAGGCCAGCCACAATGCCTTCAAAAAAGCCGTGGAAATGATTGCCCTGCACAAGCTGGAAGACCTGTTCCTCGAACGTTGCAAAGCAATATTCAAATACCGCCGCAGCGTAGAACCTTGGTACCTCGAAATAATGGAAAACACCTACGCTGAGCAGTTCAAAGATTGACAGTTGCCCAACCGCTGCACCCAATTTCTCAATTTCCAATTTCCCAATTTCGCCCTGACTACCTCGGTTCAAACGGCAGTTCCGCCACAAACGGCAGGGCATGTTCCAAGTCCAGTTCGGCAGAGAAGACGCCGCTGTCCTCCACGATTAGCTCGAAGGCCCGGTCCTTGAACATGCGAATCATGTGCGAGTTGTTGCGCAGCACGGAGGCATAGATGCGCTTGATGCCCTTATCCCGGGCGATTTCCAGCACATAATCCATCATCATGCTGCCGAGGCCCTGGTTCTGCCAAGGGTCGGCCACCAGGATGGCGAACTCCGCCGTTTCGCCCCAGGCATCGGCGATGATACGCACTACCCCGGCCATGTGCCGTTTGCCGTCTTCTTCGATGTCCACAATCAGGGCCATTTCCCGGTCATAGTCAATCTGTGTGAGGCGGGAAAGGAAGTCGTGCGTGACCTTTGGCTTGTAGCCGAAGAACCGGAAGTACAGCGACTGGTCGGAGAGTATCTTGAACATCTCAGCCTCCATCGGCTCGTCCTCTGGTCGGATGGGGCGCAGGGTGGCTGGCCGGCCGTCGTTCAATTCGACGTGCTTGATGTACTTCTCTGGGTAGGGCGAGATGACGAGGTGCTTGTATGGGTGCCCCTTCTCACGGGGGTGATAGTCGTCGAGCAGGATGCGGGCGTCCACCACGATGCCACCGGTTTCGTCCACGAGGTAGGGGTTGATGTCCATTTCCAGCACTTCGGGGAAGTCCATCAGGATATAGGTGAATTTTTGTATCACAAAAGCCAGGTCGTCAATATCAATGCCGGGGATGCCCCGAAAGCCCTGCAATTGCTTATAGATACGGGTGCGCTGGATGGTGCGTTTGGCTAGGGCGAGGTTCAGCGGCGGCAGGTCGAAGCTGGTATCGTTGATGACCTCCACGCCCACGCCGCCCTGCCCGAAGACGATGAGCGGCCCGAAGATGGGGTCACGCTTTGCGCCAATCAGCAGTTCATAGCGTTTCTTCTGCATTTTTTCCACCAAAACCCCAACGATGCGGGCATCAGGTTTGTGCTTTTTCAATGATTCGATAATGGCGACAAAGGCCTTCTCGGCGGCGGCCTTGGTGGTGATGTTGAGCTTCACGCCGCCCACGTCCGTCTTGTGCAGGGCATCAGGTGAGACGATTTTGAGCACGACCGGAAAGCCCGCTTTCTCCGCAAATTGACCTGCCTCCTTGGCGGTCGTGGCCACGTAATTGCCACCGACGGGCAGGGCGTAGCAGCCGAGCAGTGCCTTGGCCTCATTTTCCAGCAAATAATGGCGGCCTTCGGCCAAGGCGTTGCGGATGATATGCCAAGCGGCATCCCTTTTTGGGGCAAAACGGTGCGGTGCTTCGGGCGGTGTTTCATACAGCAATTCAAGGTTTCGAGAGTACTGCCACATTTGCAGGAAGACATCTGCTCCGCTCTCAGGGTAGCGGTAGTTGGGTATTTTGCCTTTTTCGAGGATGTCCCGAGCAGCCCAAACGTCCCGTTCACCCATCCAGGAAGCGATGACCGGCTTGCGGGTATGTTCGCCTGCGGCAACGAGCGCCTCCGCTGTGCCAATTGTATCGGTCACGGTCTGGGCAGTGAGGATGGTCAGCACGCCATCCACGTTGGGGTCGGCAAGGCAGGCTTCCACGGCCTTTCGGTATTCGGTCGGCGAGGCGTCGCCCAGCACGTCCACTGGGTTGCCGTGGCTCCAGTGGGCTGGCAGTGCTTCGTTTAGCTTCACAATGGTTTCTTCAGAAAGTTGCGCCAATTGGCCACCCCTTGTGGTCAAATAGTCGGTGGCCAATACGCCGGGGCCACCTGCATTCGTCACGATGGCAAGGCGGTTTCCCGCAGGCCGGGGCTGCATGCTCAGGGCTTGGGCGCAGTTGAACAACTGCGAAATGCGCTCTACCCGCACGCAACCTGCCCGCTTGAACGCAGCCTCGAACGCAGCGTCGTTTCCCGCCAGCGTACCCGTGTGCGACATGGCCGCCTTGGTGCCATCGGAGCTTTTTCCCGATTTCAAAATAATGATGGGTTTTGAGCGGGCGAAGGCCCTCGCTGCGCTCATGAACTGTCGGGCATTGGTCAGCGACTCCATATAAATCAGGATGCAAGCGGTCTCCTGGTTCATGCCGAAATAGTCAATCAGCTCCGCAAATCCGATATCAATCATGGAGCCGATGGAGACGAAATGGCTAAAGCCAACATTTTGGTCGGCAGCCCAGTCGAGGATGGAGGAGCAAAGGGCACCGCTCTGTGAGATGAAGGCGATGTTGCCCGGCAAGGCCATTTTGTTGGCAAAAGTGGCGTTCATGCCCAATTTGGGGTTGATGATGCCGAGACAGTTGGGCCCCACGATGCGCATCCCATACTTGCGGCTGGTGGCCAGCACTTGCTTGACCATCGCCTTGCCTTCCTCGCCCGCTTCCTGGAAGCCAGCAGAGATGATGAGCAGCCCCCCGACGCCCGCTTGGCCGCATTCTTCTACCACGCCAGGCACAAACTTGGCCGGCACGATGATGACCGCCAAATCAACGGGGCCAGGCACGGCGCCGATGGTTTCGTAGGTTGGGCGGCCCAGCACCTCTTTGTTTTTTGCATTGACGGGGTATAGCTCCCCCTGGAAGCCGTTGTCAATCAGGTTTTTGAAAAGTGAGTTGCCGACGGTGTTCTCCCGGGTGGATGCGCCGATGACGGCAATGGAGCGGGGCTTGAAGATTTTATCGAGTTGGTTGACCATGAATTGGGTGATTTTAACGGCTATATTTGGTAGAGCATAAAACTCGGGGCGAAATTAGGAGGGGTATGGGCGGGGTCTAATTGATAAAAATCACCCAAGCATGCGATAAAAGTCATGGAGTAAAATGGCTTACAACCCTGCTATCCATTTAATAAGGTTGGGCACCCAATTCTCCCCACTCACCGGGTTCACCATCCCAAACCCGTGCCCGCCCTTTGCCCAAAAATGTGCCTCGGCGGCTACGCCATTGCGCAAGCAAGCCTCATAGAAAAGCAGGCTGTTTTCAATTTTCACCCAATCGTCCTGGGCATGCACGAGGAAGGCAGGCGGCGTCTGCGGTGTGACCCGTAGCTCGTTGGAGTAGTAGGCGACTTGCTGTAGGGTAGGGGTTTTGCCAATGAGGTTCTCTCGTGAGCCGTCGTGCCCGATGCCATCTCGGAAGCTGACGACTGGGTAAATCAGCGCCACGAAATCGGGGCGGACGGATGTCTTGTCCATGCAGGTTGGGTCGGCGTTTTGCTCATAATGCGTTGCGGCGGTGGCTGCTAAATGCCCGCCCGCCGAGAAGCCCATGATGCCGATTTTATTGGGGTTAATGCCCCATTCAGCTGCCCGCTGCCGCACGAGGCGGATGGCCTGTTGGGCGTCTTGTAATGGAGCAAGCGACTTGTCAATGCAGTAGCGGTCGTTGGGAATGCGGTACTTGAGCACGAAGGCAGTGATGCCCGCATCAGCCAGCGCCTTGGCCACTTGTCGGCCCTCATGGTCGCCCGCCGTGCCGGAATAGCCGCCGCCGGGACAGATTATCATGGCGGCGCCACCTGTGCCTGTGGCTGTAGGTTTTGAGGCTTGGTAAATCGTAAGTGTCGGTTCGGAGTCTCGGTGGTGAACTCGACTTTCCAGTCGTTCACCTCCGTCTTTTCCAAGTTTTCGGCAGGCTTGGAATTGGGGATGGAGGTTGTGCCGTAGAGCGGGAAGGTCTGCTGTGCCTGCATTTTTGCGGAGCAAAAGATTAGGAAAATGACAAGTTGGAGGGTCAGTAGAATTTTCATGCGGATGTTTTTTGCAAAGGTTGGGAATTTTTGGGGAAACAGACTTGCCCTAAAAAATTGAGGCTAATTGCTCAGGCTAATCGAATTTAAAAACGATGAAAACGGAGGATTCTAAAGGGTTTGTGGTTTAGTATATTTGACTTCGCCTATGTTTTGTATTTTTGTAAAAACATTTTTTATGCAATTGGATAACTTAATAGAAATCAATCCAAAAGTAATGATTGGCAAACCGGTCATAAAAGGGACCCGTATCACCATAGAATTGATTCTGGAGAAATTGGCAGCAGAAGATACCATTGAAGATATTTTGGCTGAACATCCAAGGTTGAGGCGTGAACATATTTTCGCTGCATTAGCCTTTGCTGCAAACATGCTGAAAGGTGAAAAAATAATAGCATTAGCCGCATGAAATTCATAGCTGACGAAGGTGTGGATTCGACTTTAGTGAAGTTGATGCGCTCTAGCGATTACGATGTTCTCTATTTTGCTGAATTTGAGCCAAGCACGGATGATTCGGTCATTCTCGATTTGGCGAATGAACAAGGCAGAATCCTGATAACAAGGGACAAAGATTTTGGCGAACTGGTCTATCGAATGAAAATGATACATTCGGGTATTATCTTATCCCGACTCGAAGAACTGAAATCCATCACTCGTTCACAAATCATTTTTGATTTTATCAATAAGAATAAGCCAGAGCTGAAAGGCTCTTTCATTGTAATTCAATCAGGTGCAGCTCGGATTCGAAAGCTAATGTAAAACAACCCAAATTGACCACATTTCGACAAAATCAAAAATTTCCTCTCCCATCCCCACATCCCTCCTATCTTTCGTGTAATTTTGAAGGAAATTCCCTCGTTGGGGCGTGCTTGTAGTCGGGAAATTAATTTCCCGACCTTGTGAAATGATTTTCCCAACTACTTTTGGGCACCGATTACAAAAATTTTATGCGCATAATCCCAAGGCTCATATCCTTTGCGGTTTTTATTTCAATGGCCCTGTACGCCGGGGCGCAGAACTGTGGCTGTGCCGACAATGGCAACTGCCCCCTGCAATTCCCTTCCAATACCAATACTCAAGTCTGCTACGATTTTACTGATGCCTTCAACAATGACCTGGCCAGCCCCACGCAGGGCGTTTGTGGGGTCTATATCAAGTTCCGGCACGGGCATATTGGCGACCTCGAACTCACGCTGACCTCGCCCGCCGGGCAGCAGGTACAGCTCGTGGGCACCAACGGCAACTGCAACACGAACACCCCGCTGGCCACTTGGAACATCCTCTTCGTGCCTTGCGCAACTGCCTGCCACCCCGATACGGTCGGCCTCTGCAACTACCCCTGCGTCTTCGATGGCTGCCCGACGGCCTCCTGCCCCTGGGGCAGCGGCACTTTCGATGGGCAGTACCACCCGTTCAGCGGCTGTTTGGAGAGCTTCAACACGGGACCGATGAACGGTCAGTGGTGCATTGAAATCGCCAACTCGGCCACGTTCAATGGCGGCACCATCCTCGATTTTGAAATAATCCCCTGCGACGACTCCGGCCAACTCTGCTGCGACGCCGACGCCGGGAACCTCCCTGACCCCAACGTCACCGCCTGCATCAATGAACCGTCCCTCAACCTCGACCTCGTGCCTGTTTATGGCCCCATCGTGCCCGACCCCACGGAATACGGCTATACTTTCACGGTTTTCAATGGCGGAAACCTCTATGCCCTCACCACCAGTGACAACTTCACCAGCTACCCGGCGGGCAGCTACACCGTCTGTGGGTTGAGTTATTTGTTGGCCGATGCGGCCAATTTGCCGACCGTGGGAACGCCCCTCACCCCGCAGTCCCTCGACGCCAACCTGACCGGCCCTTCGCCCGCCTTTTGTGGCGACATCGGCCTGAACTGTGTGGTGGTCAACATCGGCGCACCGCCACCGACCACCATCGTTCGGGACACGATTTGCGAAGGTGAAACCGTCCTTTTTGATGGCCAAAACATCGGTACGGCAGGCACTTACCGGGACACGTTGAACTCGTCTTTTGGTTGCGACAGCATCGTAAACCTGCTCCTCACGGTCATGCCCAACGATACAACAAACCTTGTCGAGACGGTCTGTTTTGGGGAAACATTTACCGTAGGGACAGTCACATACAGCACAAGTGGCAACCATACGAACCAGTTGCAAACCCAGTTCGGTTGCGATAGTTTGGTGACGCTCAACCTGACCGTTTTGCCCGAAATAGCTATTACCCTCAACGAGGTAATTTGCCAAGGGGAAACTTATGCCGTAGGCAACTCAACCTATTCAACTACAGGTACTTACGTGGACGTGCTGACGACCCAAGGCACCAATTGCGACAGCACCGTGACGCTCAACCTTACCGTGGTGCAAACCAATGTGAGCATTGCGCAGCCAGCCATACTCACTTGTCAGCAACCCAGTGACCAATTGGTTTCTACCGCCAGCACCAGCTTTGGCACACTGAGCTATGTTTGGACGACCATTGGCGGCGCTTTTGGCGGAGCCACTGACCAGGCCAACGCAACGGCAACCGCCCCCGGCACCTACACCTTGACCGTTACCGCCGCTGGTTGCAGCAGCAGTGCCACCGTCACCGTTTTACAAGATGCGGGTTTGCCCAACGCCGTAATCGGGCCTTCGGCAATGGGCCTGACTTGTGACACCCTCAGCATCTCGCTCAACGGAAGCAGTTCCACGCCAACGGGCAATATCTCCTTCGCTTGGAGCAGCAACGGCAATGCTTTGGGTGCTGCGCAAAGCATCAGCACAGCGCAGCCTGGTACCTTCCGACTCATCATCACCGACCTGACCAATCAGTGCAAGGACACGGCGACCCTCATCATCAACCAAAACATCGTATCGCCTACGGCAAACGCAGGGGCCGACATGGAGCTCTCCTGCACCATGCCGACGGCCACTTTGAGCGGTGCGGCCTCCAGCCCGCAAGGGGGGATTTCGTACAATTGGAGCACCGCCGACGGTAACCTGCTGCCCCCAACCAACTCGAACACTGCTACGGCCGATGCCCCCGGCACTTACCAACTCATCGTGGAAAGCCTTGCTAATGGCTGCCGGGACACCGACCTTGTGTTGGTGACGGTGGACATTCAGACGCCCAACGCCGACATCGCATTGCCGCAAGGCAACACCCTCAATTGCTACAACGATACGCTGACCCTCGACGGCAGCGGCTCCACCGGGTCGCAAACCGTTGTTTATCAATGGGTTGGAAATGTATTTAACCAGCAAGGCACCCCCACGGTGCAGGTGAGCAGCCCCGGCACCTTCTCGCTCATCCTATCTGACCCCACCAATGGCTGCGC
>JANPLH010000110.1:0-9828 GCA_031426435.1 Saprospiraceae bacterium
GTGAGACGTGTTTCTCACCTCTCTCACCCTCTCACCCTCTAAAAACTAAAGGTCCAGTGCAAATAGAAACCATACTCGTTCAGCCGGTTCCTACTTACCTCAAAGTTAATCACCTTATCGTAAAAAATCACCAAATCCAAGCCAAGGGTGGTGCCCCAGAGCAGTTCGTTGGCGAGGGAATTGGACTCATGGTAAAACGGGTTGTTGACGTAGCCCAGCTCATTGTGCAACACCAGGAAAAGCTTGACGGGCATTTCCTTGAACGATTCAAAGCGAATGTATTTGCCGAGGTACAGCTTGCGGTCGAAAAGGCGATACCGGACGAGCGACTTGTTGTAGGCAAAGTCGAGGCCATCCATCACATAATACTCATAGCCACGTATGAAATCGGGTTCGTAACCGAGGGCCTGACTGCCAAAGTAGGCTTGTTTGTTGCGTTGCAAACCCGTTTTGCCCTTAAATATAAAGCCAGCGCTCCATTTTTTACCGAAGGAAAAAAACTGTTGGAAGCTGGCCTGGAGGTTTAGTGCATCCATACCTTCGTTGATGATGAGGCCGTTTCGGTCAAGGCTGGCATCCACAAGGAAACCGTGCATCGGGTACGGGCGAATGTCCCGTTTGTCCAAAGTGAATTGGTAGCTGGCGGCGAGATAGCGTTGCTCCAAGCCGTTGAGGAAAAAATCGGGGTTCAGTTCTGTCTGCACTATTTCATCAATCAAATTGTCTTGAAAAGCGAGGTTAAAGCGGTGGGTGATGTCGAGGTTGCGACGGTATTGGAGGCCTGCGCCAATGCGGAAACGCTGAAGCAGCAGGCGGTCACGGTCGTTGGTGAACAGCAGTTCGTTGCCCTTGGTCGTGTAGCCGATTTGCCGCTCACGGGTGTGCAGGAAGTTGATATTGGCACCCAATCGCTTGTAGCGATTGAAGTATGGCAGCGTATAAATCAGTTCATATTTCTTCGTAAAACCCCGCTGAACAACGGCTTTCAGTTGGTCACGCCGCCCGGTGAGGTTGTTATGGTGAAAACGGATGCCCCAGTTGAGGCGGCTGAAGTCGTGGTCGTAGGTCTCCCACCAAACGTTGAAGTTGCGGTCGGCCAATTCAAGTATGGGGAACGGGAAAATGTACCAGCCCTCCTTTACCGTGATAAGCAGACCAACCTCGTTGCTGGTTCCGACCCAGTCCTTGAAGCTGATTTTGGTATAGGTAAACAGGCCGGTGTTCAGCACGTTCAACTCGTTTTCTTGCAAACGGGCAGTGAGGGTGGCCAATGAAATGGTATCGTTTATCCCAAAATCCAGTTCCCGCAAAATGATTTCGGTCTTGGTATGGCGGTTGCCTTCGACGTAGATGTTGCGGATGGTGGCGAAGTCTTTATTGCTGGATTGCTTAATTGTTAGATTGTTCGGCGTATCGGCACTAAGCAAGAGCGTTTGTTCTGCGACCGAATCTGATGTTTGGGCTTTTGGGCAAATAAACGAGGCAAGCCCAAAGAGGCAGGTAGCCCATTTGCGAAGCGAAAAACAAAAAAAGAAGCTGTAAATGCTTTGAATCATCGGCGGCGAAGGTACGATTTGAATGGGTGTGAAACGTTTTGCAGGCAATGGGTGTTCACGCATTTTTTTAACCTAAAATTCATTTCAATGAGTTTCATAGTAGTAGATGTGGAAGCGGACGGCCCAATCCCACACAAATATTCAATGGTCTGCTTTGGGGCCGTGGTGGTGGAGCCGAGCTTGAGCAAGACTTTTTATGGCAAAACTGCCCCCATTTCCAATGAATGGATTCCCGAAGCGCTCGCCGTTAGCGGTTTTTCCAGAACGGAACACGAACGCTTTGAAGACCCAAAATCGGTTATGGATGCCTTTGCCGATTGGCTTTTGGTAAACTCCCACGGCAAGCCGATTTTCATCAGCAACAACCCTGCCTTCGACTGGCAGTGGATAAATTTTTACTTCCATACCTACCTCGGAAAGAACCCTTTTGGCTTCTCCGCCCGTAGAATCGGCGACCTGTACTGCGGCATGAAGATGGACACTGGCCTGAATTCGGAATGGAAACGGTCGCTGCGCAAAACCATGCACGACCACCACCCGGTCAACGATGCCAAAGGCAATGCCGAAGCCCTGCTCGCCATGAATGCGATGGGTTTAAAGTTGCCCAGCAAATAACCAGTTTGCCTACTTTTGCCGTCATAGCTGACATTGGCCATTTTGCTGTCACCGACTGCCAACTGCCAACTGCAAAACTGCTTGCCCCTATGGGGCCAACTAATGATTCAAGACCCACTCATTCGCATACTGCTCCTGCCCTTCTCCTTGCTCTTCGGCTTTGGGGTGAGCATCCGTGATTTCCTTTACCGCCAGAAGATTTTGTTGAGCGTCAATTTCGACCTCCCGGTGATTTCGGTGGGGAACCTGACTGTGGGCGGGGCAGGAAAGACGCCGCATATTGAGTACCTCATCCGGCTGCTGATGCCTTATTTGAACGTCTCGACCCTGAGCCGGGGCTATCGGCGGAAGACCGTTGGCCACCAAATCGTGCAGTACTGGAGCAAGGCCGACCAAGTGGGCGACGAGCCGTTGATGTTCAAGCGAAAGTTCCCAGAAGTCTTCGCAGCCGTAAACGAAAACCGGGCGCTCGGCATCCCTGAACTGCTCCAGCACGCCCCTGAAACCCAGGTCATCCTGCTCGACGACGCCTTCCAGCACCGGGGCGTGAAGCCGGGGATGAACATCCTGCTGACGGAATTCCGTCGGCCCTTTACCCGTGATTGGCTGCTGCCGAGCGGTCGCCTGCGGGAGTGGCGCAGTGCCTATCGCCGGGCCGACATCATCATTGTGAGCAAATGCCCCGACGACCTCCACGACGACGACCGGTCAAAACTCATGACGGAAATAAAGCCCTTTCCGCACCAGCAAGTCTATTTTTCGAGCTACCGCTACCTACCGCCCTACTACGCCCTTAATTTGAACTATCAAGTTGATTTACAGGAAGATATGTCGGTGCTTTTGGTTTGCGCTATCGCAAATTCCGACTACCTCCGGGATTATCTGGAAGCCAAAGTCGGCACGGTGCGGGTACGGGAGTATGAAGACCACCATTATTTCACCGAGGATGATTTGAACGATATTGACAAGGCATTCAATGATTTGCCGGGAGGCAAAAAAATCATCTTGACCACCGAAAAGGACGCTATGCGGCTGGAACTGCACCGGGAGCGACTGGCCCAAAATCGCTTGCCGTATTTCGTGCTGCCTGTTGAGGTGTTTTTTCATGGGCAGGATGGCCAGCGATTCGATTTATTGGTGAAAGAGTTTTTGTTGAATTTTAAGGTGTGAGGCGCCAATTGCGATTCCTGATACGCAAACCCAAGTTATTTGAATCAAATCCCCGCAATTCACCGTTCCAGCAACCCAACCAACTTACCTTTGCAGACCGACACTACCGAAATCCGAAATCACAAATCCGAAATCAAATAATGTACTACCAAAATATTCTCGAAACCATCGGCAACACGCCCCTCGTCAAGCTGAACAAAGTGGTGGCCGAACTGCCTTGCCTCGTGCTTGGCAAAATCGAAACCTTCAACCCCGGCCACAGCATCAAGGACCGCATGGCGCTCAAGATGCTCGAAGTAGCAGAGGCCGAGGGTAAAATCAAACCGGGCGGCACCATCATCGAATGCACGAGCGGCAACACGGGCATGGGCCTCGCCATCGCCGCATGCGTGAAGGGCTACCGCTGCATCTTCACCACCAGCGACAAGCAATCCAAGGAGAAATTCGACCTGCTGCGGGCAATGGGTGCTGAGGTCATCGTATGCCCGACCAATGTGGAGGCTACCGACCCACGGAGCTACTACTCCGTTGCGGAGCGCCTGAGCCAAGAAATCCCCAATAGCTATTGGTTCAACCAATACGACAACCTCGCCAATCGCCAAGCGCATTACGAGACCACCGGCCCGGAGATTTGGGAGCAAACCGATGGAAAAGTGACGCATATCGTCGTGGGTGCTGGCACGGGAGGCACCATCACGGGCGTTGCCCAATATTTGAAGGAAAAGAACCCTAATATCCAGATTTGGGGCATTGATACCTATGGCTCCACGCTGAAAGCCTACCATGAAACGGGCAAAATTGACCCAAAGGAAATCTACTCCTACATCACCGAGGGCATCGGGGAGGACATCGTCCCGAAGAACTACGATTTCTCGTTGATTGACCTTTTTGAAAAAGTGACGGACAAGGATGCCGCCGTGATGGCCCGCCGCATCGCACGGGAAGAGGGTATCCTGCTCGGCTATTCGGCCGGGAGCGCCCTTTGCGGCCTGCTTCAACTCCAAGACCGCCTGAAACCTACCGATGTAGTGGTGGTCATCTTCCACGACCACGGCAGCCGTTATATTGGCAAGCTGTACAACGACGACTGGATGCGGGAGCGGGGCTTCCTCGATACCGAGCTGAAAATCAAGGACTTATTGGCACAAAAAAACAGCAAAACCTTTTTCAGTGTCAGGCCAACGGATACAGTGCGCAGTGCTTTTAACCTGATGAAGGAAAACGACATCTCGCAACTCCCAGTGCTTCAAGATGGCAAAATGGTGGGCGGCGTTACCGAGACCGAGGTGCTGAAATACCTCCTCGACAACCCACTCCTCCATGCCGAAAAGCCCGTGACGAGCGTGATGGGCAGGCCCTTCCCGATTGTTGAAGATGATATGCCGTTCCGGCAATTGGGCAAGTATTTAACGAAGGAAATCCAAGCGGTGGTCGTGCGTGACCGGGCGGGCAGTTTGCACATGCTGACGCAATATGATGTGATTCAGGCGGTATAATGGAGGTTTAGAAAGTTTAGCGGGGTTAGGAGGTTTAGATTGTCACAAACTAAACCTCCTAAACTCGCTAAACTTTCTAAACTTTTACGCCCGCCTCAACTGAATCACCCCTAACCAATGCAACAACCTCATAATTGGATAAACCGGGTCGAACTCCCACCAGCGCTGCGCAAAATTGGGGCTGTTCGGGTGCTTGTGGTGGTTGTTTTGGAACAATTCACCGAGCATAAAAAAGTCAAAAGGCAGGGTATTTCTTGAGTCATCGTCGTTGTTATAGTTCTGGTAGCCGTATTTGTGGCCGCACCAGTTGACGATGGCCCCATGCACCGGTCCCATCATAAAATGCACGGGCAGCAGCAGGTACATCCACCACTCAGTGGCAAAGAAGGCATAAAAAACCGTGTAGCCCACCATCCAAAAAATGCGGGACGTCCAGCCATAACCGAAGCGGTCGAGCCAGTCCCAGGTCGGGTAGTTGCCAAGGAATTTGGGCGAAACCTGAATGGTCTTGTTGACCAGGCCGTGAAAAATCTCTTTGGTGTGTACCATCATGCCCACCACGTCCTTGAAGAAATTGGGGGAGTGCGGGTCTTTTTCTGTATCGGAAAAAGCATGGTGCATCCGGTGCATGATGGCGTAGGCACTGGGTGTCAGGTACGACGAGCCTTGTGCCAAATAGGTAGTTAAATGGAAGAACCGCTCCCAGAACTTGTTCATGGTGAACATTTTATGCGAAGCATAGCGGTGGTGGAAAAAGGTTTGAAAGAAGAGGCAGATGAACCAGTGTGCCAGGAAGAAAATCAAAATTGCCATAAATAACTCAAGGTGCGATTTGTAGTTGAAAACGGTAAACAAGATAGTTTGCCACTTGCCAACTGCTGCAAAGGTGAGAAGAACTCGCTATAACCAAAGTCAATTGGATGTAAATTTTCAGGGATGCTTTGTAGCTGATGCACAATACACCTGTTAACATTGGATTTCGAAGAAAGTTGCTCGTAACGTCCTCGTGTCGGTGTGCGTCTCGGAACACGCCGCTTTGTCATCCGCCGAAGTCAGATGACAAGGCGGCGTGTTCCGAGATTCAAACTAAGACCTTCACGGTCATCACACCTCCTTCATCCACATCCACTTCCAGCCCTTGGTTCTCCACCGTCGGGTTTTCCAGCAGCCACTTCGCCAGTCCTTTCACAATCACATCCTCCACAGCCCGTTGCAGCGGCCTGGCCCCATATTTTTCATGGAACCCAACCTGTGCAATATGCGCTACCACCCGCTCGGTGAAGCTGATTTTTAGGTTGCGCTTCGCAAAGCCTTCCCGTGCCTTCACCTCTTCCAGTTCTTTTTGGGCAATGAGGCGGATGCTGTCCTGCAAGAGCGGCTGGAAAATCACCACTTGGTCTATTCGGTTTACGAATTCTGGCCGGAAGAACTTCCCGATGGCCGAGCGGTAGGTCTCATCGTCGGGCAGGCGGTTGCCGTAGCCGATGGATGGGCGATTGCTCGCACCCAGGTTGCTCGTGAGGATGATGATGCAGTTTCGGAAATTGGTGACCCGCCCGAATGCATCCACCAGCATGCCCTCGTCCAGCACCGTGAGGAAGGCATCGAAGATTTCGGGAGTCGCCTTCTCCGCCTCATCGAGGAGGAGGACGGCGAAGGGGCGCTCCCGTACCTGTTGCACCAGCTTGCCAGGTTCGGTGCCGGTGCCAAGGAAGCGAGTTATCTGGGAGGGGTGCTGGTACTCGCTCATGTCTATGCGGATGAGCGGCGAGGTCTTTTGCCCAAGGCCGAAGAAGTATTGCGCCAGCGCCTGCGCAGCTGCGGTCTTGCCAACCCCGGTTGGCCCAGCAAAAATAAGCGTGGTTATTGGCTTATGCGGGTTGTTCAGCCCTGCTTTGAAGACCTTGATGATGTCGGTCAGTTGCTCGGTGGCGGCTTCCTGCCCGATGATTTTTTCGTTGAAATAATTGCGGAGCGCCACCTGGTCGAGCAGCAGGTCGTCCCGAAGGAACAGCTCCGGTAGGCCCGTCCGGCGGATGAATTGCGCCAGCACATCGGCCCGATGTATCTCGGTTTTTTTATGAAAAATGGCCTCGCTCACGCACTCGCCAAGAAAGCGGATGCTCTTGCCGGGGAAGCTCTCATAGGGGTAAAACCGCCGCAGCAGCCGGGTGGAAGTATTGAGCGCATCTTGGCTGATGCCGATTTTATGGCCTTGCAATACGTGTGCGCTGAACTTGTCCAGCACCACCGTAAGGCTGCGCTCCGGCAGTTCGGGCAGCTCCACGATTTGCATGGACTCCACGAAGCCGGGCAGCAGGCGCCGCATGCTTTCGAGTTCTTGGGGGGTCACTTCGCCCGTGATTTGCAGCTTTCCTTGCTGGATGAACGGCAAGAGGTAGGCCGCCACACTGTCCTCCACGCCCCGGCCACCTTCCCGCAGCAGCCGCACAATGTCCTCCACCCAGAGGATGCCGTTCATGGTCTGGAGTTCCCAGACAAGCTCCTCCGTCGTCTCCTGCCACTCGCCAAGATACTTGCTGGTAGCCGTGAAACGCTGTGCTTGTATCCGCCAAAAGCTTTGCTCGGTCTCCGTTTTTTTGGAAAAACTGGCCAGCTTACGGAACGCCTGCCGCAGCACGGCACTCTTGCCGACGCCGATATTGCCAACGATGAGCACACTAGCCCGTTGTTGCATCAGTTTTTCCACCACTTGCGCCACGTATTCGTCAAGTTCCCAAGCGGCATCAGGGGCGGCGGCGAGGTTGCGCAGCACGGCCTTTGGGTAGGGGTAGCGCTCGGCCAGCCGCTCCAGCACCTTCGGCGACTGCGGCACGTTCCAGGTATAGGTAAAAAATGCGTCTTCCTTTATTTTCAAGGTCACTACATCCATTGAAGGCGATGGGTAGGCCGCCAATCGGTAGATTTCTTCGGGGTTCTTGTCGTCCAGTGAATTGCTGATAAAATGTCGGGCAAGGCTGTCCAACTGATTGAGGTCATAGCAATAAAAACTCTCATCGAGCAGCGGCAGGAAGCACTCATAGACGCCCGGCTCGGTCTCACCATAGACGAGCGGCATGGCGATTTTCAGTTTGTTGGTTAATGGAAAAGCACCCGTTCCGATTCGGTAGGTAGGCCGGAAAGTGGTCTCGACCATCTTTAACACGGGTGCTTCGAGTTCGAGGAGGGGGTAGTCGCCATCCTTTTTGTAGAGCTTGATGAGGTGGTCGGTGAGCATGGATCGCAGTTTTTGGGGCGAGGTTTCCACCACTTGGTAGGTAGTGCCAACAAGGATGCCAAGGACAGCATTTTCGTTGAGTTGAAACCAGAGGAGGGGGTATGTGAGTTTTTCCATGCGAGCATTTCCAAATAAGTGAATGGATTTTCACGATCTGGGCTTCAAATGTAGAACAATGTTTTGTGAATTGGGTTAGAAAGAGAAACTTTGCACCCGAATTTTTATCCTGCTATACACATCTAAAACAATTATGAAACGCATACTGTGCCTGCTCGCCTTCGCAACGCTATGGTTGGCAGGCTGCCAAAACGACCCTCCCCCGCCTGCCTTGCCAGAACCCCTGCCCCCACTCGACTCGGTGGAAGTCATCACCACGCCCGACCCCTATTTTTTGAAAAAATACAACGGTACTATTGATGGCAAACTAAATATCGAAATGGTGCTCGTGAACTGGGGCGACGGCTTCCTTTCTGGCCGCTTTTGGTACACCGACAAGGGCAAGGCCATCGAACTGAGCGGCGAACTGAAACCCGAAGACAACAGCTTTGACATCGCCGAATTCAAGGACGGCAAAGTGGGCGCAAAGTTTACTGGCACCTTGAGCAACCACGATACGCTGAGTGGCACCTGGGCAAGCAGCGATGGCAAACGAAACCTACCTTTCATTTTATTTTATTCGCCTTCAACAACGGACGAGGCCAATTGGACGGGCAACTGGCACCTCAACCAAGTCTGGGACGGCGGCTGGCTCATGGTCGGCAACGTGTCGCTGGATTCCTTCGATTTTGCACTCTCCGTGGTGCGGGGCAGCCATGTCGGTACGCTGGAAGGCCGGGCAGCACGGAAGGCAGACAAGGCCATTTTCAAACAAAAAACCTATGAAGACCAGCCTTGCGAGCTGCATTTTGAGTGCTTTGCTGACCATATACAAGTGGAGCAGCCCAGCAGCAACCTTGCTTGTGGCTTCGGGGCCAGGGCACATGCCGATGGGCGGTTCGAGAAGGCCAAAATCATCCGCAAGTCCGAGCTGACCATTGGCGAAGGCGACGACGATGTATTCCCCAACCAAACCATCCACGACGAGTTCCGCCGCTTAGTCGGCGATAAGATGTACGAGCTGTTTGCCTTCAACATGCAGGTAAAGGAGCGCACGACCAACCAGCGAGGAGAGAAGGTCATCTCGGGTGCCGTGCCAGGGCTTTTCACCACCAACGAGGCCATCATCATTTACAACCAATCGAACATAATATGGGCGGCCACACTTGATTTCAAGGATGGTAGCGATGAGCCTTTCCTGCACCATTTCACCAATGATGCTGCGGCGAAAAAGAAGCTGCACCCTGATATTGAGGCTTGGCGGGAAAGGTTCAAGACGTATAAGGTGGTTTTTTAGCAGTAATTAGGTATAAAACAGCCTTTTCCACTCTTTTCCTTCGCATCGGTTTCCATTGGTCAGCCTATACTTGGATACGCTTTTTCAGCTTACCTTCGTTATGGCATCCGATAAACCAAAGTTTTCACTAATTCCAAATTGATTTTGATGCAAACATTCCATAAGATGAACATTTTAAAAGCCTTCGGCCTTTCCTTGGCCCTTGTTTTTGTTGCTTCGCAATTGAATGCCCAAGCTGCTCTGAAAAGGGCCAATAAGCAGTACGAGCTTGGCACTTACAACTTGGCAGCCCAGTCGTACAAGGAGGTTTTATCGAAAAACTCCGACAACGTCGAGGCCAACAGCAAGCTCGCTGACAGC
>JANPLH010000111.1:0-11400 GCA_031426435.1 Saprospiraceae bacterium
TTTATAGAATCCACGGCAGCTGTGTCCCCTCGGTTCATTTCGTTCATCATTGCGGCTGCGTCATTGGCGTATTTGCCAGATGGGTATTCTTCAAGGTAGTCTTCCATTCCCTCCACATTGTTTGCAGCAATGGCAGCATCCCAAGCCTCATTTTCCAAAGTATCCAGCATGTTTAGGGCTTGAACAGAAGCGTCTGTACCGGGGTATTTGTTCACAAAATCCTCCAATTCCCGCCTGTTCCTGCGTTTCCTGATGCCGTCCCATTCGGGGTCTGTCACAGCGATTTCGGAAGGCGTTTCCGTGCTTTTGTTGCCAATAGTGGCTATATTGTAAAAGGTAACTCCGCCAATTACAACGGTAGCAACACCTGCAATCAACTTGCCCATGAAGCCAAGGCCAGCCGCTGCCTTGCCTGCATTGGATGGCTGGGGCACCGCCGGCGCTGGTGCTGGACTGGGCGCTTCCACGCCTTTGGCTCCACCCGGCACTGCCCTTTGCTCTTCAGAACTGGTGACCTGCCAAGAATAGCCAGCACTGACAAAATCTGGCGCAACATCGGCAGGTTTTTGGGTCAAAATTTCAACCTGCTCTTTTAGCACCTCATTACGCTTGCGCTCAATGCCGTTGATGATTTCGATGATGGAAATCTTTAGCACCAAAGGAAACTGCCCCTCTTTCAAGGGTGTCACGCAGAAAATCCACTCTGTCACGAGGTCTTTTTCCACGAATTGGACAGTGTCATAATTTGTCGTGATTGTAAAAGCCTTATCGGCATTTGGGTCAAGCAGCTCGACCCCCATCACATCAGAAATTCGCAGGTCCTTCATCACATCACCAACACGCACCTCGAAGTCATGCAGCAGTTTTTTTCGATCAAAAGCAAGCCGCACAACGCATTCCTCTTCTTTCCCCAACTGCATTTTTTTTGGGATTCGGTAAAGCACTTCCCCATTGTAAATATCGGCCATGCCTCCCACTGTTGATGAATCAGAAACAAGTTCGGGAATATCGGCCTCGATAAGATTGTCAATAAAATCAATCAACGATTGGCGAATCTTGTTGAACTCCAGCGTTGCGTCTTCATTGGAAATGACGCCCTGCAACAACTGTCGGCTCACATCCTGGTAGCGCCCTTCCAATGCCAAATAATCATTGTATTTATCCGACCCTGGCAGTAGGGTCCTTTTCAGTGCAGCAAGCAATAGGTCGTTGCCCTGTGGCACGAGGTCACGTAGTTCGTTCTGAATGGTTTGTAAAGTTTTCATGGCAGGAGGAGTTGGAAAATGAAACTTAGGCCAGTGCTTCAAATTACTGGAAAGCCAAATTTAAGAGGAATTTTTGCACCGCAAAATTATCACTCGATTCTGCGAAGCATTTGGCGGGGTGATGGTGGCAATTTTAAAGAAATATCGCCAAATGAAATCAACGGGCTGCGTTTCTTCAAGGTTTTAGCAATTTTGCCGCTCACAATCAATTAATGGTTCTTTAGGTTTCAGGTTTCAGGTTTTACGTGATCGTCTGCTGAAATCATTTATTGGTCGGTTTTTTGGCAAAACCAACCGTTTCAAACATGCGATTCGTTTTGCAATTGAGCCTGAAACTCCGTGAAACCTGAAACTTGAAACCTTCAAAAACCATTGTCAATTCATCATGCCGAAGCTTTTCACCTATTTGTTCGCATTTTTCCTGCTTACGCAATGCACGGTCTCAAAAACCGCAATGCCTGCCACCGCCCCATCCACTCCCGGTGACAACCGTATCGCATTTTACAACGTCGAAAACTTGTTCGATACCACGGACGACCCAGACAACACGGGCGACGACGAGTTTTTGCCCAGCAGCAAAAAAAACTGGACCCCAGAACGCTATCAGACAAAGCTCGACCACTTGGCAAAAGTGGTGGAAGGCATGGGCTACCCTGCGTTGATTGGATTGGCAGAGGTGGAGAATGAGGCCGTTTTAAAGGATTTTTGTGAAAAAACCAGCCTGAAAGCCCATAATTACGGCATCGTTCATTTTGAGTCACCTGACTTTCGGGGCATTGATGTAGCCATGATTTACAAGAAAAGTCAGTTTGAAGTGTTGGATGCAGACCCCGTCACTATCAAATTCCCTGCGGGCATGATACCCGATAAACCCAATTACAGTACCCGTGATTTGCTGGTGGTAAGTGGCAAGTTTCAAGGCAACGAAATTTTACACCTCATCGTGGCACACCTGCCTTCGAGGAGCGATGGGGAAAAGGAAACCGAACCCCGAAGGATGCTCGTTGCGGCGCAAATCAACAAGGAAGCAGCTGCCATTTTTAAGCAAGAAAAAAAGGCCAATATCATCGTCATGGGCGACATGAATGATGAGCCAACCAACTTGAGCATGACACAAAGCCTTGGTGCACAGGCATTTGGAAGCAAGGTAAGCGCAGGGGCGCTTTACAACTGTTTTTCAAATTTGCAAAAGGAAGGAAAAGGCAGTTACCGCTTTCGTGGCGATTGGAACATGCTCGACCAAATCGTAGTATCATCCAATTTGGTGGAAGAAGGCAAGCACCTTGAATATGTAAACTCCACCATTTTTCAAGCTGATTGGATGATGTACAAGGATGAAAAGTATGGTCTTTCCCCAAGCAGGACTTATGGGGGCGACCGCTATTTTGGTGGGTACAGCGACCATTTGCCAATTTATGTGGAACTGAGGCGATAAGCTGTCATTGCTTCTTTTTTAACCTGCGCTTTTCACGCTGCATTTTGCTCAGTTCAAACAGCTCGGCAAATGTGTCAAATTCCCGCTTATAACTCAAGGCCAAGCCCTGCCTGCTCCGGCGGCCAAGCGTGGGGTCGGATTCTGTTCCTGCGTACATTCTCAGTTTTAGCCTACGGTCTTTCGTGAGCACGTACTCCAGCACAAATTCACTGGCCCAAAAGCCGCTGGTTCCGGTATAGGATTGGCTGCCGAAATTGCCGCCTGCCTGCACGGAAAAGCGATCGTTTACGATGACATTTACCTTCGCTCTCACCTCGTTGTTCGTAAAACTGTTGGCAGGGTTGGATGGGTCAAAGCCAGCCGTGAACCTATTGAAAGAGATGTCAAGGTCAATGCCTTGAATGAGGTTGCTACCCGTTAAAAACTCCGAGAAAAACTCCGTCAAATAAATAGAAGCCTGATTGGAAAGCATCTCGCTCAAGGTGTTGATGCCGATGTCGCCAGCTTGAATGGAATACCCAGATGGCAAGAACTGCCCAAGTATGAGCAATCCAAAAACCTGTCGGTTCAATTCGTTGGCATCAAGGCGCACGGTTCGCATCTTGTTCTCCACATAGGTGCGAACTTCTGATGGTATCCCTGGAAAACTGATATGGAACTGGATATCTGGTTTTAACAGCTTGCCAGTAAGCCCCATCGTCAGGTTGACGGGGGTGCTGTTACGTGCAACGTCCTTAACGTCCTCCGAAGCAAGCGCCAAATATTCGGAAATTAAGCTGTAAACTGAAGTACTCAGGCCAGCGTAAGTTGCATTGATATTGATGATGGCATCATAGGGGTCACCGCTCCAATTAATGGTACCCCCCGGCTCCACGGTGAACGGTTTATTGAGGCCAGCCTTCATCATCGTGAAAAGGTAATTGCCAGTGGACACTGTGAAACCGCCATTGATTTTAAAATCCCCCTCCCGGGTAATGTCCACGAGCAAATTGCCACGTCCAGTTCCTCGCAGCACATCGCCCCAAGTGCGGTCGAATATCACTTCCATTTTAGCCACTGGGGTAATGTCCACATCAAAATGCATGTTTAGGCCACGAAGCTCCGTTAGCTCAGAAGGCGTTTCTACCGTAGTTTCTGTTTCGACTTTAGGTTTGGTGAAAAAGATAAAAGCTGTGTCCTTGCTCGTCACCTCCGCTGTCATGGGAAGGTAAAGCTGGGTACCGAAAGTGGTAGTGGCATTCACATACAATTCAGGTTTTTTAAAACTGCCCGTGAATCGAACATAGCCAGTTCCTACTGCTTTTCCATAGAACACTGGGTTGTGATGTTCCGTGGTTTCCATGCCAATGAATGGCCTTCCCGGCTCCGTAGAAATCAATAGGTCCAATCCAAAACCTGTCAAGTGGTTGTGAGTAATTCCGCCGTCGAGGCTCGCACGGTTGTTCTCGCTATCAAGAACCCAGGTACCCTTTGCATCAAAAATTCGGTTGTTGATGGCCACTTGGCCTGTTGGCACCCGATAAGTGACGCCAATTGGCTTTATGCCAAATTCGACATTGTTTACGGTGGCCATGCCACTGATGTCAGGTTTTGAGGGCAAGCCGCTCAAATGGACGCCGGTCGCACTAAGGCTGCCTTTGGGATTCAGCACCTCTGGCACGAAGTAATTGATAATTTTCACCGGGTATTTCTCGATGTCAACATTGAAGTCAAAATAGAGCGGGTCGGATTTTATCCATTTTCTGCCGTCCTTCGGCTTGAAGCCCGGCGGGTTGAAATAACCATTTGCTATGAGCGAAGATGTATCACCTTCAATGGAAAGTGCAGCGGTCACCGTTTCTTTGATGCTGTTGCCGGAGGCATCCAAGCGCAGCACGCCATAGTTGTCTCCATTGATGGTCAGGTCATTGATGCGCAACAGTGCCGAAAGCCCTTCGAAATTGAACACGTTCCTGACCCTTGCTGTGAGGTCGGCGACGCCACCTATTTTATGCTTCTTTAAATCACGAATGTAGGAGAGCGAGTCAATCGGATAATTGTTTAGCTTCAACTCCAGCCCCTCCCCTCGCACGCTGCTCAGCTCGATATTTCGCTGACCTGAGGTTAGGATGAAGTTGCTTGTTTCGACGCTCTTATCGCCAATTCGCAGGTAGTTTTCGGTATTTATTTGCCAAGTTTCGTTCAGCACCACCAAGTCGCTCTGCTTGAAACTGATACGCCAGGCGTTTTCATCCTCCAATGTCAAAATACCGTTGATGTTGATGTTGTCAAGGATTTTATAAAAGTTGGAGGAGATGATCAGGAACTCCAACGTATCAGAGTAAACGGTTCCAATCAGCGAAACGGGCGAGAGTTTTTGGGTTTCACTGAATGCCGTTTCAATGACACCAACCTGAACGCTCCCCTCTGGCCCATTTAGTTTGGTCCGCAAATAGACATCCTTGAACTTGATTTTTTCATATTCCCACGAAGGCACTTCAACCTCTAAATAAGCCTTGTTTTGGAAGCCATCATAGCTGCCTCTCACCACTGATTCATCGAATCCCTGCAATTTCTCTTCAAAGAAGCTGACAAGGTTTTGCAATTTAAAGACCTTCAACTCGAACTCGAACTTGGCGGTGTCAAACTGCATTAGCGCTGGCTTCAAATTTATCCGCTCAGCAAAGCGTGGGTAATTCAATGAAACGAAACGGGTAAGCTGCGTTGGAATTTTCTCAATATCGAAATTGCCGACAATGCTCAAGTCGCCAAGCGTGGAGTTCACTTTGAACAGTTTTTCCATTTTAATGGGGTCCCAAACCGAGGAGAGTATTGCCGAGTCAATGGTGAGCGTGTCGCTCCTGTTTTTGACGATGTTAAAATCCAGCACTTTGGCATTACCTGCTATATCTGATAGTCGAAGTCCACTCAGTTGCATGTCCACTTTTCCAAAGAACTGCAAGTCTTTAGACGTGAGGTTCAAGGGTCGGAGGTCGAGCTTTTTGATGTCGGCCACGAAATTGAACGATGGCACCGATTCGTTCATGTTTATCTCACCACCGAAGACGAGGTCAATATTACCATCATGGATGTTGAAGTCACCAATGAATCGGTTTCGCTGTAGGCTGCCTTTGAGCGTTGCGTTCCGATAGATATAACCCTTGTAAGTAAAGCTGTCCACAATGCCTTCCAACTCGGCAGAAACCTTGTTCAGGGTGAGTCCAATACCTTGTTTCACATGCGAGTCGAGCGTCACCATTCCAAAGTCCTTATTGCCCGACCAGACGCCCAAGTTAAAATCATGCAAGTAAAGGTCGCCTGAGAATTTTGCTTTGTCCCGACCCTCCCGGAGTTTCAGGTTCATGAACATCTCGGCCCTACCTATGTCCGTTTTCAGCCTACCGTCCGCCACGAAGTCGTCGAAGAAGCCGTCGAATTTTCCATTAAATTCGAGCCGTCCAAGCGTATTAAAATTCTCTGGAGGCTTGAATTTGGGAATTAATTTGCGCAGCGTCCATACATCCGTGCGCAGCCGCTCGAGGTTTAGGTGCAGAAACTGTTCTTCGGGCACTGCAAGGTTTATCGTACTGAAACTGCCTTCTATTTCCAGCCCTTCAGCCATCCTGATTTTCAATTTCTTGCCATCCAAACGGTTAATTGGGCCTTTGAAAAAGCCATCAATATCAACCACCTGGTTTTTGTTTTCCTTGAAAAACGGGTTGCTTTCGAGCGCTGGCGCAAATTTCATGATGTCCCGCAGGGCAATATGCGAATCGTGGAAACGGGCATCCAATTTTACCTCATTAACAAAATCTTCCCATGCAGTATAGCTGCCACCGTAGCGAAAAACCAAGGTATCGCCCAATTCTGTGTATGGCGTCTTCAAGTTCACGCCATAGAGTTCCATCCCCCGGCAAGACAAGGCGGCCTTTTTGGCAGAAAGATTTTCCAGCACAAACCCGGTGGTGTCCCGACAGGCAACTTTTTCAATTTCACCTTCGAATTCCAATTCCGAAAATCGGAAATTATTGAAATGGAGCTCAAGGTCCATTACATCCAAATAGTTGTAATTGAGGATAGAATCAGCGGTAAGGCGTTTTGGCTCTTTCTTAAAATTGCGAAGCGAAAACTGGCCACCATTCAAATCAAAATTTTCAATGGAAATGACGAGTTTGAGCGTGTCTGTAGGTGCTTGAACTACCTCGGTGACAGGCACAGCCTCAGGCAACAGATTGGGTTTGTCCAAAAATATTTTGATGATTGGCTCATCCAAGGCAAAATCGGACAAGGCTATTTGCTTGCCCACCAAATCGAATGTATTGAAATGGCCCTCTGCGTGGTTGACATAAATATCGAATAATTCCCCTTTTACCCCATCTGGATTGAGGAGATGCACCTTGTCCAAGTAAATATGCCGTAGGTCTATATAGAATGGCTTGCCGGTTTTAGATGTGCCTTTCTTCTTGCTTTTGGTGAAATAATCAACAATGAATTGGAAGTTCCGCTCTTTATGCCCCACTTCCCTGCTTATTCTTATTTCGGCATCGGCCAAGCGCAATGACTCGACTTTGAACTTGCGCAGCACCAAATCAAAGACCCCTGAATGGTTGATTTCAAGGTTGCCCGCATAAAGCAATGTGTCGCCTTTGAGGTCTTCGAGATAGAAAGTTTCTAATTTTACTTTGTTGAAAATGCCGAGGCGAACCTTGCCGACCCGTACATCTGTCTTCCATTCTTGGGAAAGGTATTTGGTGAGTTCCTGGGCCACCCTGTTCTGCACCCAAGGTATCTGAAAAATCAGTATCGGCAAAAAAGTGGCAATCAGCACGGTTTGCAATAACCGACGGAGCAAAAAGGGCAACCAGCGCCGCCACCTACCTTTATGGACGGCTCCATTTGCTTGATTTTCAGCCTTTTGCGTAGGGTTTTCCATAAAAAAATTGAACGGGGAATTGGCCGAACACACGGCTACCCAACCCAAAAACCCGAAGGTACGCCTGTTTTGTTTGTGCAGAAAAGACTTTTAACGAAAGTTTATGGCTGTAGATGGGCTTCCGTTTGTGCTGCTGTTTGTTCCGGAAAGAATCTCAGCAGCAAATTGGTGAAAAAAGCAGGGGCTGGTATTGGCTTCATGGTGTCCATATTTACAAAAACGAGCCTAATCCGACCGCCATTTACCAGCTTACGTTGTTCATTGAAAACCTCAACGTAAAAAGTCATGTGTTTGTCATGAGGAAAAGTCCTGAGCGTGGTCCTGATGGTGAGCAATTCGTCGTATTTAGCAGGTCGGATGTATCGGCTTTCCATTGCCGCTACAGGCAGCATCACCCGATAATCCTCTTCCATTTGCAAGTAGGTGAGGCCCAATGCCCGCAGCATTTCACAACGACCAATTTCATAATAGTCGGCGTATCGTCCATAGTACAGATAGCCCATTTTGTCGGTCTCGCCGTAGTGAACCCTTTTTTGGTATTCGTGAATGTACATTTGTTTTGGTAGTTATTCAGTCGGCAGTTGGTGACTGGATTTTTCATAATTAAGCGCTCCAGCAAAATTTGCTAAGGACAAAAATAGTCAAGTTTTCAATTTTAAAAAAGGCAAGTTGCAGAAAAAGTAGTCAGGTTATATGGCAGAAGTAGCCCTGATTGCCCACTCACTTTCGCTTTCTTTTGTTGTTTTTGTAATCCAAAAAAACGAACTCGCCCAGCCCTTGCAGGTTGGAATAGAACGCTTTCCCATTGTTGGCCTTTGTGAATTGGTCAACGAACTGCACCAAATACGGGTCTCTGGCAATCATGAATGTTGTAATGGGGATACTCATTTTGCGGCATTTGAGTGCCAAACTCAAGGTGCGGCTGACGATGGTTCGGTCAAGGCCAAAAGAGTTCTGGTAGTATTTTTTGCCTTTCTTGATACAAGTCGGCTTTCCATCGGTAATCATGAAAATTTGCCGGTTGGGGTTGCGCCGCTTTTTCAAGATTTCCATGGCCAGTTCAAGCCCGGCAACAGTATTCGTATGATAAGGCCCAACTTCGAGGTAGGGCAAGTCTTTGATTTCAATTTGCCAGGCATCATTGCCGAACACAATGATGTCAAGCGTGTCCTTCGGATAACGGGTCGTGATGAGTTCAGATAGCGCCAACGCCACTTTTTTGGCAGGAGTGATACGGTCTTCACCATAGAGAATCATGCTGTGCGAAATATCAATCATCAGCACGGTGCTGGTTTGGCTTTGGTAAAAAGTCTCCTGCACTTCCAGGTCCTCCGGCGTTAGTTTGAAATTGTCAATGCCGTGGTTGATATGAGCATTTCGCAGGCTCTCTGAAACGGCGATTGATTCAAGGCTGTCCCCAAATTCATAAGGCCGAAGCTCCGAGGAGGGCTCATCTCCCTTGCCATCAAACTTCGTGGAATGGTTGCCAAGCTTGGTCTTTTTCAATTTGCCAAAGACCTCCTCCAATGCTTTGCGCCGCAGCGCAATTTCCATTTTCGAGGTCGGCACATAGCCTGGCATCCCACTTACCTCGCCCGACGAGATATAGCCCATTTCGATGAGGTCTTGAATGAAATCGGCCATGCCGTATTCATCGTTGGTCAGGTGGTACTTCCGGTCCAATTCCGTCAGCCAGGAAAGGGCCTCGCTCACGTTGCCAGCCGTGTGTAACAATAGTTCTTGAAAAAGCTTCAACAGCTTTTCAAAAATGGTGTCCCCATCTTCCTGGGTGAATTCTGAAAATTGCCATCCAAGCATAGTGGAAATTAGAAATTAGAAATTTGGAAATTTGGGCTTCGGTGTTAGTTACAAATTTGAGGGTGCTTTTGTTCTCTGGTATCAATCGGAAACTGTGGGAATCCGTTTTTTGCGCTTGCGCAATTCCAACCAAACAATGCGTCCGGCAAGCGCAAATACTATCAGCAAGCCGCCGATGATGGCACCTTTCGACGGTTTTTCGCGGTAAAAAATGAGTACCCATACAGGGTTCAATATCGGTTCCAACATGGCCAGAAGCGCCCCCTCAATGGCCAGCACCCGCTTTAAACCATAAGTGAATAGTACAAAGCCAAGCCCTAATTGGAGGATGCCGAGCCAGCATAGCATCGCTGCTTCTGTAAAGGTAGGCACTGGCGATTGCAGCAGCCACGGCAAGCCAAGTCCCGCCATCATCACGTTGCCCCAAAAGATGGAACCAGGTTGCCTTTCTGGCCCATTCAACCGCTGGCCAATAAAAAGCGCTGCCATCAGGAACCCCGAAAGAAAAGCTATTAAATTGCCCATCATACTGCCAGTTTCAAGGTCACCAGCCACCAGAATTACCATGCCGAGCAGGCAAATCACAATGGTCACGACATTCACCCTTTCCATTTTCAGCTTGAAAAAATATGGCTCGGCCAGCAGCACGTAAATGGTGCCGGTGTACTGCAATAGAATTGAATTGGCAGCAGTGGTCATCTTGGTGGAAACTACGAAACTCAAGACCAGCAGACAATAGAACAGGGCGTTCAGCCATGCCCTGCCGTTCATTTGAAAAACTTGTTTTCTAAAAAACGCAAAAAAAACTGCCGCCGCCAACATACTGCGGTAGGAAAGAATGGTGTAGGCGTCTTGTGGCAATAACTTGACGAACACACCGCCAGTGCTCCAAAGCATGGCAGCAAGTATGATGGCAATTATGCCCTTTCGATGTTCGGCGATGCCCTTGAGTTCGGCCATAGGTCAATTGGCCGCAAAGATTGGATTTTTTAGGGCATTTGAAGTGCAAAAAAAACTTCGGCACATAAAGATTTGACGAAGTTTCACGACCGCTTGTTTTGAATAATCAGTTCATTGGCACACCGTCAAATTGTAAATGATTTACAGAATTTTTTGAACTAATTAATTGATAATCAACTGTTTTTACGAGTCGGTGGCCTTGCTTACGTCAAACTTGCGGACAGATGTGCCACTACATGCCCGATGTCAGAAGGGAGGCTGTGAGGAGGGTTGCGATGTATAATTTTGATTTTACAAGCTTTTCCCGAATAGCAGAAAAAACTATTAGCGCACTGTATAAAAACCGCCTCTTTTATTAATTATCATAAACTATCAACAATTTAAGAAGAGATTGGACGGTAATGAACAATCGTAAATTCCTTACATTTAAACTATGATGGGCGCTTATCCAGGTAGCCGAGTTATCACATTCATTAAAATAAATATCATGGAAAAACTATGGCAACTTCCACATGAAATCATTGACATTTACTCACAAGAAACCCAAGTAACGGAAACAGAACCCACTGAATGCGAAAATACGGGTGGTTTATTGGTTATTGCTATTTAGAGCTCTCGGGTTAGCTGGTTTAATTCTTTCGAGCTTTTGAGCTAAACTTAAAATGATAATCCTCTTTAAAAATATTTACTAAACGGAACTGAGCAATTAAAGAAGGCTCAATTTCATAATAAACTTAAAACAAATGCCGTCAAAAAAACACCCATCCACAATGGATGCCCCTCCCAACCTCAAACAAAATCAACTGACAGAACATACCGTCGATGATTCCAATGAATTCCTGACCACCAACCAAGGCCTGCGCATCAACGATGACCAGAACTCCCTGAAAGCTGGGGAGCGTGGCCCTTCCCTCCTTGAAGATTTTATTCTACGGGAGAAAATAACCCATTTTGACCATGAGCGGATACCTGAGCGTATCGTTCATGCACGCGGTTCAGCTGCGCACGGT
>JANPLH010000112.1:0-4691 GCA_031426435.1 Saprospiraceae bacterium
TACGTGGACAAGCTCACCAAGCTCGACGCCAAGCAAAAAGCCGAGGTGACCGCCAACGTGAGCGCCGCCATTGACCGACTGAAAAACTTCCAACTGCCCTCCGGTGCCTTCACCTACTGGCCCGGCGGCGACTACGACACTTGGGGCACCAACTACGCCGGACACTTCCTGCTGGAAGCCAAGGCGCTCGGCTACAAAGTGCCCGATGCGATGATTGACCGCTTCGTGAAGTTCCAAACCTCCGAGGCGAAACGCTGGAATCCCGACAACCGGGGCGAGGCATACAGTTGGATTGAACTCGACCAGAGCTACCGCCTGTACACGCTGGCCTTGGCGAAGAAACCCGAAACGGGCGCCATGAACCGGATGCGGGAACTCAAGAACCTCAGCCCCGAAAGCCGCTGGCGCCTCGCCGCTGCCTACGCCCTGAACGGCAAGACCGACTTCGGCAAGGAAATCGCCAAAAGCCTGCCCACGACGGGCAAGGTGTACAGCTACTGGGGCCATAGCTACGGCTCGCAACTGCGGGACGAGGCCATGATACTGGAAACGCAGGTGCTGCTCGGCGACATGACCGCCGCCGCTGCCAACCTCCGCCACGTGGCCGAAAGCCTCAGCAACGAGGACTGGTACTCCACGCAGACGACCGCCTACGCACTGCTGGCCATCGGCAAATTCGCTGGAAAATCGAAGGTAGGCGATGACTTCAAGTTCAGCTACGACCTCGGCGACGGCAAGGTGGTGAACGCTGGCAGCAACACGCCCGTGTTCCAAATCAGCGTACCGCTGAACGGCACAGAGAAGACACTGAAAGTGAACAACAGCGGCGCAGGCATCCTCTACGCCCGCCTCATCAGCACGGGACAGCCGCTGGTGGGCGATGCCACGGCCACGTCCAACAACCTGAAAATAGAGGTGAACTACACCACGCCCAGCGGCCAGAAGCTGAACCCGGCGGCCATCCCGCAGGGCACGGACTTCATCGCTGAGGTGGTGGTGACGCACCCCGGCACCCGTGCCATGAACTTCGAGGAAATGGCGCTGACGCAGATTTTCCCCTCCGGCTGGGAAATCATCAATGCTCGCCTGCACAACATGGCCGAGTTCAGCAATACCAATGTGCCGGAGTACCAGGACATCCGTGACGACCGGGTGCTGACCTATTTCGACATCCCCCGCAGCGCCCGCCAAGTGTATCGGGTGCGCCTGACGGCGGCCTACCAGGGCCGCTACTACCTGCCGACGGTGGGCTGTGAAGCGATGTACGATAATACGATTTCGGCGAGTAAGGCGGGGATGTGGGTGGAGGTGGTGAGTGGGGAGAAAGCTTTGTGATTGACGATTTTGGATTGACGAATTACGATTGGGGAGTCAGGCGGGGACGAGAGTTTTCGCCTGACTTTCCAATTTGAGTTAATAATTTATCAGAATGAGTCTAATAGAAGTACGAGACAAGTTCATCAAGTACCCATCCTGGCTATTCTTAGCTTTATTCGTGCTCGTTTCGATTGTTCTTTACATTTTTGATTGTAATATTCCAATAGCATCAAGAGATGTCCTTGTTGAAGCACACGGATTAGTATTCGACCTATTTGTTTTTGGAGTAGTTTTATCTTTTTATGAGTACATACGCAGCAAAAGAGATAAAATCGAAAGGCATATTACCGAAATAGATGCCTTTAGGACTTGGCATGAAAAAGAAGCGTCTTATAGGATATTATATGCAATCAAAGAGCTTAACAATAATGGTTTTTCGGAAGCGAATCTCAGCAATTGCTATTTTGAAAAAGCAAATATTCAAACATTAATTTTCGAAAAAGCTATACTTGAAGATGCTAATTTCAATTCTGCCTTTTTGAACAAAGTCAACATGAAAAACACTCAAAGTGAAGGAGCTAAATTTATAGGAGCAAATATCAGCCACACTGATTTCACTGACTCCAATTTACAAAATACAGATTTTTCTGGATCTAATCTTGCTTGGGTAAATTTAGCAGATGCTATCCTTGGAGGACCTGAATTTGTAAATAATTCAAAAATGAGGGCTACACAGGTTGATGTTATCACAAGGAAACCGCTCAAAGAGTTTCCATCAGCTGCAAACTTTGAAAATGCAATCTTATCATGGGTAGATTTAAGAGGGTGCAACCTTTATGGCGTGAACTTCAAAAATGTAAAATTCAATGATGTCAAAGTAGAAAGTGTAACTTGGTTTGAAGAAGTAATAAAACTCAATGCTCAAGGCTTAGAAAATATAAATGACACTTACTATATTGACCCAGAGGAACATAAAGATTCTTCTGGGCGGCGGTATTTCTGGATAAAAACTAAATAGCAATAATAGTCAATCAGTAGCAGTACTAAATTCAGCACTTTGAAGGCAGTCCTACTGGTTCAATCAAAATTTCAAACTCTTATTCTAACTTTGTCAAATGGAAGCAATCAACATCAAGCCAACAAAGGTTTTCAAAACGATTCAAGAAAACTTAGTCGCTTTGAGAAGCATTGACTACCGGCAGCTTTCCAAAGAGGAAAAAGAGGAGATGCAACGAGAGCTTTTGGAAGTGAAGGAACTGGCTTTGAGCATCAAAAAGAAAATAGATGAATAGACAGAGCCTAAAACTTGACCTACGCACGGCGGCCAGAGGCCGAAACCAAAGCCCGTCAACAAGCACAGCTTGTGTGCTTGCAGTGTCGTTTTTCAATGTCAGGTTATGCGCCAGCGTGGTATTGTAACGAAACAACCGTATTAATAAATAAAAATTGACACTCATACAAAAATGCAAACGAATCAAGCCATATGACTGAGCATCAAAAACCACCAATTCTTGAAAGCAAACTTGCCACAAAAAGGAAAAACCTAATTTTATTCGAATACCTTGCAGAGCAATGGAAAAGAATTAAATGTGAAAGAATTGAAACCAACCCAAAAAATGAAATTTATGAGAAAGAATTGGCCATTTGCGACAGGCTACTCGACTTCCTTTTCTTTAATTTATTCGAAGAGCATTATCATATGAAAATACTAAACAACTTATTACTTGAATATAGTAAAATAAAGCGTGAAAAAATTGCCTACTTCGCCTGGCTAAGCGTTCTTGAAGAAGCAATAAAAACATTTTACACTTTTTACACCATTCAGACAGAGCAAGTATTGCTTACTAAAATCCATTTGAATTATATTCTAAAAAACAGATCGCTTTCTGAATACGATAAAAAAGTAATTCAAAATTTATTAACCGATTTTTCGCAATTAATTGAAACGATAAAATTTTTAAGATTTCGCTATGCTGGAAAATCAGAAGAAAATTATTGCGTGGTTTCATGGAAAAATGACACTGGGTTGATCAAATACAAACTCAGATTTGACTTATATAGTGACTCATTATTCTCTAAGTTTGGTTTTATACATTTTGATAATAGCCAAGATGCAGAGTCAATGACTTTGGATGCAATCTTTGAACACTTACCCTTAGACGCAAAAAAAATGTCAATCTTTTCAGATAGCATGATTAACCATAAGAAAAAAGTGATTTACTCTAATGAAAGCATCGCCTTTGAAGTGCCAATATTTGATGTGTTAAAAATTAGTCAAGATGATATAAGAGATTTGGTTAGATACGATTTAGCCATTGACAAAGAGAAAAATTTGATTAGTGGCTCAGTATGCACTGATACTAATTCAGGGCTTCATCAACGATACATCTACACTAAAACAGAATTCATTATTGATGCTTCCACTTTGCAAATAATTAAAATGGAATCAGAGTCCGAATCTTACAAATAATTATTCCCAGTTGTATCAATCATGTTCAAGTAGTAACCATGTCTCGAAGTTCATGCAAGCTTGAAATCCTGTTATCGCAAATATGTTTTAGCAGCACTAAAATTTGGTACTTAAAAGTCAAAATATTCTCATAATGCAAAAAGTCTTAATCGTTGACGACGAAGAAGTCGTTAGAAAAACCTTTTCAAACATCATGGCTTCATTAGGCTACAATTTTGATATCGCTTGTGATGGCTTGGAGTGCCTTCAGAAACTGAAGGTTTCAAAATTTGACCTTGTTATCATGGGCATCAAAATGCCAAGAATGGACGGGGTAGAGGCATTGAAAAGAGTTGTGAAGGCGCACAAGGGGCTGCCTGTGATAATTGTTTCGACTCTTGTTTTTGAAAACACGGAAGCTGATTTAAAGGGGCTTGGAGCTTTTGCGGTTTTTAGGAAACCTGTTGAGTATAAGGCTTTGGTGGGGGCTATTCGGGGAGCATTGACAAAAAAAATAGCCATACACGAAGCTGGCCATTTGTTTATTAATATCCTATTGGCAAAACTACCCCCTTTTAAGGTGCGAGGAGTCTCTATTTCACCGACAAAAGCCACTAAAATATGGGTATCGCCACAGGAAGGAAGGGTAGAAAATTGTGGATTCCCTTATTGTGATTTAATTTGGACAGTGGAAATTGTGAAAGAAATGACAAAAGAGCAGTTTAATGACTTCCAAACCAGAGAAGAAATAAATAGAGAAACCAACAATCTTTTTGTTGACAAAAATTTGTATTTGGAAAGCTCAGAGTTAACTATTGCTGCAATCTTTTCATTGATGGCGGGTTATGTGGCCGAGAAAGTATTAGTCAACTTCAGCGAACCTTATGGCGGAGATGGTTACAAGAGTGATAAAAATGAGGGAGAG
>JANPLH010000113.1:0-7418 GCA_031426435.1 Saprospiraceae bacterium
TTCGTCAGCGTCCCCGTTTTGTCGAAGACGAAGTTTTTTATGCCCGCAAACACCTCGATGGTTTGTGCGCCTTTGACGAGGACACCGTTCTTGGCCAGCCGCCCAACGCCCACCATCACGGCGGTCGGCGTGGCCAGTCCCATGGCGCAGGGGCAGGAGATGACCAGCACGGCGATGGCGTTCAGCATGGCCTGTTGCGCAGCGATGCTAAAAAAAAGCACGGACACAACGAATGTTAAAACACTGATAGCCAGAACGATAGGCACAAAGACGCCGCTGATGTGGTCGGCCAGCCGTTGGATGTCAGGTTTGTTGATTTGGGCGGATTTCACCAGTTCTATCATCTGGCTGAGGGTGGTGTCACGGGTGGTGGCCGTGGCGGCGATGGTGAGGCTGCCGCTGCCGACGATGCTGCCGCCGAGCACCCGGTCGTCGGGGAGGCGGCTCACGGGCAGGCTCTCCCCGGTGAGCATGGACTCGTCCACGTCGGCTGCGCCCCGCAGCACTGTGCCGTCCACGGGGATTTTGTCGCCCTCGTTCACTTGGAGCCAGTCGCCGGGCAGCACCTCGCTGGCCTCGATGGTGACGACCGTGCCGCTGGGCATTATCTTTTTGGCAAATTCGACTTGCAGCTTCGTCAGGTCTTCGATGGCGCTGGTGGTCTGCTTGACAGCCCGTTTTTCAAACCAATTGCCCAGCAAAACGAGGGTGATGATGGTGGCACTGGTTTCAAAGAAATAAAGGTTGGGATCGTTTTTCAGCAAGCCAATGGTGCTGTAAACGAAGGCCGCCGTGGAGCCGATGAAAATGAGGATGTCCATGTGCGTGGAGCGGTTGCGGAGCGCCCCAAGGCTGGTTTTTCCAAAATGCAAAAAGCCGACGATAAAGACGGGCAGCGCCAAGGCGAACTGCGCCCAGCCATTTTCCAAGAAATGGATGCCTGCCATCATAAGCAGGTGCGAGCCCAGCAGTGGCAAGGTGAAAACGGCGCAGAAAATGAGCTTGCGGTCTAAAGTCCAGAACGGCATTTTGTTGTCCTGCACGACATGGTAGCCGAGCTTGTTGATGCCCTCCACGACGAGTTCGAGCGGCACTTCGTTCATCGGTTGCTCGAAAGTGACATCACCGCTGGAGAAGTTGACGTTGACTTGCTGCAAGCCTTTTTTCTCCAAAAACTTGGTGATATTTGAGGCGCAGGAGGCACAATCCATGCCTTCTACCTGAAGTTCAACTATTTTCATGAAGGATATTTATCGGTCGGAATGATTTGAAAATCAGGCAATTAAGTAAATAATTGATTTATTGAACATTCCACCTTTTTAATCATTTCTATTGAAATACCGTTGTGGAGCTTGATCTTCACTTTGATATTCAACAACAATTAAAAACAAGATTTGACATGAAAGCAAAGCTATTTTTTCTTTTGACAGCAATCGCCTTTAGTGGGGTGTTTCTTGTGCGTTGTAACAGTGCTGCTGGAACGGCAAGTTCTGGGGATAAAGTTACAGTGATTGCCCAAGCCAATGGCGTCAGCCTGACACCCTTCCCTTCCACGAAGGAGTTCCCAAATGCTGCACTGACATACGGTTACGAAAATGGGAAATTTACGGTGAAGACGACGAACTATGAACTGAAGAAGCAAACACCAGATGCCCCGCAACTGATGTGTGCTAACTCAAAAGACGGTCAGCATGTTCATATCATCGTTGACAATGGGCCTTATGATGCAGTGTATGAATCGCCCTTCGAGAAGGCGATAGCCGATGGCGCTCACTACGTGCTTGGATTTTTAGGCCGTTCCTACCACGAGAGCATTAAGACCAAAGCGGCCGGAAATGCCATTAAAGTCGAGGTAAAGAATGGAAATTTTACCAAAACGGAGCCAGTCAAAGAGCCGATGCTTTTTTACAGCAGGCCCAAGGGCAAGTACGTCGGCAAGCTGGAAACCAACAAAGTAATGCTTGATTTTTACCTTACCAACACGGAACTCAGCCAAAAAGGCAACAAAGTGAAGGTAGAAATTAACGGCAAACCGAGCTTTACCATAGAAAAATGGGAACCGTATTTCCTGCAAGGCCTGCCGATGGGCAAGAACACCATCAAACTGACGCTTGTTGACAAAAACGGCAAAACTGTGGATGCACCACTGAACCCGGTTGAAAGGACTTTTGAATTATTGGACGACCCGGCACCGGGGAAATAACGGTGAACTGTGAACTGTGAACTGTGAACTGTGAACTGTGAACTGTGAATGCTTAAAATACCAGTATTCATAGTTCATAGTTCACAGTTCATCATTTTTTCTCCCCCATTTGCGAAGCTGGCTCATCACCGCCCCAAAATCCTTTGGCAAATCGGCCTGAATCGTCATGCGCTCGCCCGTGGTTGGGTGGCTGAAAACCAACTTGCCTGCATGTAGTGTTGTGCGGGACATGATGGGAAGTTCCTCTTCCTGTTCCTTGCTCAATTTGAATTTCCGCAACTTTATCTTGGAAAGGTAAAACGCCTTTTGGCGACCATACAAGGCATCCACGGCCAATGGGTAGCCGATGGCGTGCAGGTGAACCCGTATCTGGTGCGTGCGCCCCGTTTCGATGCTGCACTCGATGAAAGTGTAGTTCTTGAAGGTCTCCGTGACTTTGTAATTGGTCTTGGAAGGCTTGCCGCCATGCACCACGGCCATTTTCTCAGGGTGCGTCGGGTGCGGGCCGAGCGGCTTGTCAATGGTGCCTTCCGTTTGGTGCATCACACCATCCACAAGGGCAAAGTAGATTTTCTCCACCGTCCGGTCCATGAACTGCCGGGACATTTCCTTATGTGCCTCTTCGGTTTTGGTGAACAACAGGATGCCGCTCGTCTCCCGGTCGAGACGGTGGACGGTGAAAATCTTGCCGAACTGCTCGCCCAGCATATTGTACAAGTTTGGCTTGTCCGCCGAAAAGCGGTCAGGGATGGTGAGCAAATTGGCGGGTTTGTTCACGATGACGAGGTCGTCGTCTTCAAAGACTATTTCTATTTTATGTTTCATGCTAAAAGTACAATGGAAAAAGTGGGTGTCCCCCTACTCTCCCCAACGATAAGTTTCCAACTCAAACCCCGCTAAATCCAGCACCCTATCCACCACAGTGGCAGCAAGGTCTTCCAAGTCCTTTGCACCGCCATAAAACGACGGGATGGCCGGGCAGATAATGCCGCCGGCTTCCGTGACCGTGGTCATGTTGCGCAGGTGTATCAGGCTGAAGGGCGTTTCCCTTGGCACTAAAATCAGGCGACGGCGCTCTTTCAGCACCACATCGGCAGCACGGGTCAGCAGGTCGTCTGAGATACCAGCGGCAATGCGCCCAAGCGTTCCCATCGAGCAGGGGCAAACGACCATGGTGTCGTACTTGGCCGAGCCAGATGCAAACGGGGCGGCGAAGTTATCCTTTTCGTAAAACTCGAAGGGGTAATGCTGGTAGTTCTCGTTGCCAAGTTCCAATTGCCAGTTGAGTTTGGCGTTTTTGCTCATCACCACCCCCACGGTATTCCACTGCGATTTGATTTGCAGGAGCCTGTCAAAAAGGACTTTGGCGTAAATGCTGCCGCTCGAACCTGCCACTGCTACCACGATTTTGCGCATTATATTTAGGTTGAAGTTAAAGTTTATTTAAACAAAAGGGGGGTTGAGGGGGGGTTTGGTGAAATTGGTACTTTCGTTGCACAATAGCGCAAGTTGTGGCCGCCCAATTTATTGGGCAGGCCGTGTGCACAAAAGGCCTCCCAAAAAATTGGGCGGCTACTACCTTGAACAATTTAAAATTATCTTCAATGAAAAAAGTTCTGTTCATCACCCTTGCCGCAGTGGCCATTGGGCTTGTTTATGCCTTCATGCCGAAAGCCGGTGGTAGTGCTTCCAGCAAAGAAGCAAGCGCTACCGAGGGTGCCATCAATTGGATGACTTGGGATGAGGCCATCAAAGCGAACGAAAAAGCCCCAAAGAAAATCTTTATTGACTTCTACACCGACTGGTGCGGCTGGTGCAAAAAGATGGACAAGACCACCTTCTCCGACCCAGCAGTTGCCGACTATGTCAACAAAAACTTTTATGCCGTTAAGTTCAATGCCGAACAAAAAGAAGACGTGATTTTTCAGGGGAACACCTTTTCCTGGAAGACGGGTGGTCGTAGTGGTGTTCACATGTTAGCTTATGAACTCTTGGACGGTCGCCTTGGCTACCCCAGCTATGTCTATCTTCAGCCGAACTATGAGCGTATCCTTATTTCTCCGGGCTACAAAGACGTCCCGATGTTCCAAAAAGAACTCCGGTTCGTTTCCGAGGAACATTTCAACAAGACGACTTGGGAGCAATTTAGCAACTCGAATTGAGTTTGCAGTTCGACAGTTGGCAGTTGGCAGTCAGCGTGCAGCATATCAGTATTTAAGTCTTTTGCCGTTCATTTCGGCACTGACTAAACAACTGTCGAACTGACTGCAAACTGCCAACTGTCGAACTGGAAACTAAATAATTTCCTCAAACTCCCCCCGCTGCCCTTGCTCGACTCCTTCTGACAAAAACCTGCCCAGCGCTTCATTCTTCATCTGGTGCAGCTTCGCAAAATTCTCCACCACCGCCGATACGAACTGCTCGTCCACCAGCTTTTGGATGGATTCGAAATTGCTCAGTTCGTTGCTTTCCCGAAACTTGAAAGTCTGCTCGTAAAGCCCCGTCTCGAACTTGACTGAGAGCTTGTTGTCCATCTTGAAAACCGTGATTTTCAGGGTCGGGTGGTCAATGTTTCCAATTATCCGCATGAGTTCTTTTGATGTGTTTGGTCAGCATCCGGTAAATCTCCTGTAGGTCACCCCGCCCGTTGAGCAGCGTCAAATGCCGCTCGGTCGTATTCCAATCTTGGCGAACGGCAGGGCCGGTCTGCTTGAATTTAGGCGAGCTACCGTCGAGCTTGGCCACGGTTTCCCGGATGAGCGGCAGCAGCATCTCGAATGGCAATTGCTGTTTCTTCAAGGTACTATGCCCGATTTCAAAAAGGTGGTTGGTGAAGTTGTTGACAAAAACCGCCGCAATGTGCAGCCAAGCTCGTTGGGCGTCATTTACGGTGTAAACATGGGGGCTTAATTTCCGTGCAAGTTCCTCAAGCAATTGTAAATCAGCGGATTGAGAAGCAAAAACACAAATCGGCACTTCCGAAAAATCTGTTTCCTTTCCCTTCGTAAAAGTTTGCAGCGGATAGAAAACGCCAGTCCTTTCAAGCGCTGGTGTCGCCTCGAATACCTTGCTGGGCGTTGCTCCGGAGGTATGAACCACCAGCTTTTCACCAAGCGGTAAGTGTCCCAATTTTTTCACAACTTCTTCAATCGCATCATCTGAGACGGCAATGATGTAAAGGTCGGCACGGGCAGTCAAGCCGTAGATGTCATCAAAAGGGCGGGCACCCAAGGCCGTTGCCAACTCGGTGGCATTGTCCAAGTTGCGGCTGAAAACCTGCACAACCTCCTCCCCCACTTCAACCAGCTTTCTGCCGAGGTGGGTGGCTACGTTTCCAGCGCCGATTAAGACTATTTTCATTTGTTTGCACCCACCCAATTTTTGGGTAGGCAGTTTGATTTTAAAGGGCTACTCATTGGATTGGGGGGACCACGACATGCTCCTTCCGCCGCCGAAACATCGCAATCGCAAGCCCCACCATCATCAGCGTAGAACCCAGCCAGAACAAATTGATGCCAGGAAAAACAATGGTCTCCAACACGATATAATCCGTGCGGAACGACTTCTGTGCTATCTCCACTGGCACGGGCTTGTTGTTGGCGTTGCCTTCGGCAATCTGCACCTCAAACGACTCGGTCTCCGGGTCAATTTTGGTCAAATAGAAGTGCAGTCCCATCGCAGGTATTTCGGCCTTTTCGGTTACGATTTGGCCATTTCGGATAATGAAGATTGGTTCGGCGGACTGCGTCAGCCCCGTCTTGGGGTCTTCCACTTGGAGAATTGCCCCCACGGCAATATCGCTTTCTTGTTGCTTGCCCTTCGGTTCCTTGTTCACGCCGGCGAAGGTGATTTTTTTGCCATTCAGGTTGATGCTTTGACCTGCCTTCAAGTCGAATTTTTTGAAAGTCAAGTCCTTGTCTGCTTCGAGGAAGCGCAGCAGCGCCGCTTCGGGCAGCCTCACTTTCATGGAAATATCGTTGAGCTGCACCGGCAACGAACCCCACATCTTTCCCCGCAGATACGCCATTGGTTCGGCGTAAAAGGTCGTGTCCTTTTTGGCGAAAGCCAATTTGACGCCTACGGCAAAATCGCCCTCGGCTGGTGTATAATCTGGGTGCTTGGGCTGGTAGTTTACACCTACTACGGAAACTTTGGTTTCAACGGCCACCTTCTCATTACCCGTTGTTTCCACGGAGTCAATAATGCTAATCGGTTGACTGCCAACGATTTCGTGTGGGCGATAGACCAGCGACTTTTCCAGTTCCTCGGCGTCCTTTAGGCTGGACTCGGAGGGCGGCAGCATGAGGTGCGTAAAAATGTCCTTGTGGGCATAGCGCTTGGTGGAGGGGTTGAAGGCTTTCACCTCCGTCACTTTGTTGTCATAAACTGCTTGCGGGAAAACCGAAAATTCTTCGACGACCTTGCCCGAAGTGCTGTCTATTTTTTCATAGTTGACCACAAAAGTGCGCAAGTTGCCCGCCGTGCTATCGCTGACGTAGGTGACCTGATAGCCACTGAAGTACATCGGCATGTTCTTGAACAACAACACGTTTTTCTGGAGCATTTCGGCATCGAGCAGCCCGGCCTGTGCTTGGGGGTTGGTGGAAATATGCTCCTGGTTGAGTCCCGAAGCTATCATGCCCGCCACCATCAGGCCGAAGCCGATGTGGGAAAATGCAGAACCAGCGGCCTTGAGGTTCCCCTTTGCGAAGCTGAAAATATGGTCCACGTTGGCAGCCACCGTGAACAGGCCAGCGAACATGAGCAACCAGAACTGCCAGTCGCCCAATTTTATCCAAAAACTGCTGAGCACCGTGAAGACGATTGCGGCTCCCGCCGCAATGCCCGTATGCTTTGCAAACTTGGCTTTTTGCGAAGCAAAATTGAACTCCTTGTAGCGCAGGAATTGCGCTGCACCACTCAAAAGCCCCATGAAAACGGCTATCCAGAGCATGTACTTGTTGTAGTGGTCTATGGGGTTGTTGATGGTGTACCCCTTGAACGTTGGGTCGAAAACTTGAATGATTTCATTCAAAACCGGCAAGGACGTGGATGCGGTGATGATGACCGCAGAGAATAGCAGCACCAGCGAGCCAATGAACAGCCAAAACTCCTTGGACGGCATGGCTTCCTCCTCTTTTGGTGAGGGGATTTCTTTACCCCGCATAATAAACAGTCCAACCGTGATTAGCGTAAAAGTGGCCATGAACGCTAC
>JANPLH010000114.1:0-5260 GCA_031426435.1 Saprospiraceae bacterium
CCCTTATCGTCGCAATCCAAGCACTGAACCTGAGTTCACTGACGAGGACTTGTCTGATATGGACGAAGATCTAGACCCGACCAATCCATTACCGGACGAAAGGCCTAACATTCCTGGGCAGCAGTCGAATACTCCGCTTTAAAGGGATAGGTCATTTATTTGAGCGTAGTTTAAAAGCCGCATTTAAATCACTGTTCCATTGGCAATTTTGAAAAAAATGACTGGGCGAGGTTTCGCCAGTCATTTTTTTTGCGAAATATTGAAGCTCGTTTTTCTGAAAAATAAAAGGAGCAAACACGTATAAGCATCTGCTCCTTTTTTTTACCATCAAAACCTGCTACGCAGGTATTCTCGGGGCAATCTCCCATCGCAAAATGGGTGCCTCACCTTCACCAAATCCCTTAGCGTTTCTGGTTTTCCAAATTTGATTTCCCTATTCGCCCATCTCCGAAGTGGGGAATAAACTTCACGCCACTGCATACATGGTCGACAAAGTGAGGGTATTTTAATAATTCCAATATCCTAGTTTACTTCAACTTCTCCCTCAAAAACTTCCCGTCCAACTCCCCTCCACCTTCGCCAAATCTAATGGAGTCCCCTGAATATCCAAGTGGCCCTAGTTCTTATGCATCCCCAACTTCCCCAACATCTCATTCGTCAAAGCATCCGAGTACAGCCCATATCCATTCACCAAAATCCCTTTCAGTTGGTGCTTTTCGGAAGAAATGGCGTACAGCACCGCTTGGTCGGATGGGTCCTCGTTCTCGTCGAACCGGAACTGCTTGTCTATCTCGAACTCGTCGGGATGGATTTGGAACGCCCCATTCCGGCATTCAAGGCAGCTTTCAAGCAGGTTGAAATCTTCGGTATAGCCTTGTGCTTTCAAGGCGTTGATGGCTTCGGACAGTGTGTCGTATGATTCCATGATGCGTTAGTTTTGAATGGCTAAGTTAGTTTTTCTTTCAAAAACCGCCCCGTCCAACTCTCCTCCACCTTTACCAAATCCTCCGGCGTCCCCTGAAAAACAAGATGACCGCCATCCTTCCCGCCGTCCGGCCCAAGGTCAATGACCCAGTCGGCGCTTTTGATGACCTCCATGTTGTGCTCCACCACCAGCACCGAGTGGCCGTTTTCCACGAGGGCATTCAGGGCACCAAGCAAGGTGCGGATGTCATGGAAATGCAGGCCTGTAGTCGGCTCGTCGAAGATGAACAGGAGCGGGTTCTTGGCGCTGCCGCCTTGGAGGAAACTGGCCAATTTCACCCGCTGCGCCTCGCCACCGGAGAGGGTACTGCTACTTTGTCCGAGCTGCACATAGCCGAGGCCCACGTCGGCCAGCGGCTTTATTCTCGTGATGATTTCCTTGTTGCCAGCAAAGAAATCCAGCGATTCCTCCACACTTAGGCTGAGGATTTCGAAGATGTTCTTGCCCTTGTACTGTACGTCGAGCAACTCTGGTTTGAAGCGCTTGCCTCGGCAGTCCTCACATTCCAGCCGCACGTCGGCGAGGAACTGCATCTCGATGACCTGCTCGCCCTCGCCCTGGCAGGTCTCGCAGCGGCCACCTTCCACGTTGAAGCTGAAATGCCCCGGCTTGTAGCCCCGGATTTTGCTCAATTGCTGCGCAGCCATCAAATTGCGGATAGCATCATAAGCCTTGACGTAGGTCACCGGATTGCTCCGGCTCGACTTCCCGATGGGGCTTTGGTTCACCATTTCCACCTGCGTCAATGACTTGAGGTCGCCGCCGAGTTCGCTGTGCTGGCCGGGCGCTTTGGCGGTGGGCTCGTCGTAATGCTTTTTGAGGGCCGGGTAAAGGATGTCCTTCACCAGCGTCGTCTTGCCGCTGCCCGATACGCCGCTCACCACCGTCAGTGTGTTCAGCGGTATTTTGATGCTGATGTCTTTGAGATTGTGTTGGCGGCAGCCCCTGAGTTCCAGCCATTTCACCGATTTGCGGCGCAATTTCGGCACGGGGATGCTCATGCGGCCGCTCATGTACTTGGTCGTCAGACTCTCCGAGGCATCTTTGTAAATGCCTTCATACGGCCCTGCAAATATCAATTCCCCACCATGAACACCTGCCGCTGGGCCGATGTCCACGAGGTAGTCGGCAGCCTTGATGACGTCCTCCTCGTGCTCCACCACCACGACCGTGTTGCCGAGGTCACGCAGTTCTTTCAGCACCTCTACCAGGCGGCCAGTGTCCCGTGGGTGCAGGCCCACACTCGGCTCGTCGAGGATGTACATGGAGGCTGTGAGGTTGCTGCCGAGGGTGCGGGTGAGGTTGATGCGCTGCGTTTCGCCGCCGCTGAGCGTGGCAGATAAACGATTGACTGTCAAATATTTAAGCCCGACATCGCACATGAAGCGGAGGCGGTTTTTTATTTCCAATAATAGCCTTGCGGCAATTTTCCGCTCGTGCTCCTTCAGGTCAATATTTTCAAAAAAATGGAGCAATTCATCCACGGGCATTTCCACCAACTCCGTGATTGCCCGTCCTGCTATTTTCACGTATGTCGCTTCGGGCCTCAGCCTGCCGCCGCCACATGTCGTGCAGACGGTGCGGCCCCGATAGCGGGCGAGCATCACCCTGTTTTGTATTTTGTATAAATTGGCCTCCAGTTCCTTGAAAAAATCGTTGATGCCCTCGAAGTGCTTGTTGCCCGTCCATACCAAGCGCTGCTCGGCTTTGCTCAGGTCTTGCCAAGCCTTGTGAACGGGAAAATCGAAATGGTGCGCCACTTTCAGGAACGCCTTTAGCAGCTCTCCATACTTCTCGCCTACCCAACAGGCGATGGCTCCTTCGTAAATGCTTTTGCGGGGGTCGGGCACCACTTTTTCCTCGGAAATGCCCATGATGCGGCTGAACCCCTCGCAGGTCGGACAAGCCCCGAAGGGGTTGTTGAAATTGAACAACTGCGGCGTTGGGTCGAGGAATTCCATGCTGTCAAGCTCGAACCTCGTATTGAAGTGTTGTAGTGATTGGTGATTGGTGATTGGAGATTGGGAGTCCACAGCCAAAATGCACTCGCCTTCGCTTTCGTACAGCGCTGTCTGAACCGAATCACCAATGCGCTTGCGGTTTTCCTCGTCTCCTGGCGTCACGATGAAACGGTCAATGAGGATGCGGATGTCTTCTTCCTTGTATTCGTTCAGCGTTTTTTTGAGGTCAAACTCGCCAGATTCGAGCACGTCTTGGATATTGCGAAGCTCGCCCTCCCAAAAAACACGGGAGTAGCCTTTTTGCATTAGCAGGTTCAGTTCCTGCAAGAGCGTCCGGTCTTGGTACTTCACTGGCAGTGGAATGAACAACTGCACTTTTGTGCCTTCCGGTTGTTTTTCGATGAAGTCCACCACGTCCGTCACGCTGTGGCGCTTGACCTCCTCGCCACTTGTTGGAGAGAAAGTTCGCCCAGCACGGGCGTACAGCAAGCGCAGGTAATCGTAAATTTCGGTGAGCGTCCCCACGGTCGAGCGGGCATTGCTGGTGCTGGTCTTCTGCTCGATGGCGATGGCTGGGCAAATGCCCTTGATGTAATCAACATCGGGCTTTTTCATGCGCCCAAGGAACTGCCGGGCGTAGCTGCTCAGGCTCTCCACGTAGCGCCTTTGGCCTTCGGCAAAAAGCGTGTCCATCGTGATGCTGGACTTGCCGCTGCCGCTGACGCCCGTCACGACGATGAGCTTGTTCTTCGGGAGGTCGAGGTCAATGTTCTTCAAGTTATTGGCACGGGCGCCCTTGATGAAGATGGTGTTGCGGACGGTTGACGGTGGTTGGTTTACGGTTGACGGTGTTGGTGCGTCGGTAGTGATAGACATTTTACGTTGTTTGAAAAATGAAAAAATTTGACCAAGGACATTGCGGGTTGGCGGCCTTCAATCCTCCAATCCTTGAGTCCTTCAATCCTTTCATGCAGCCTGGGCGCTGGGTAAAACACTAAGGAGCGAAGGTAGTTTTTTTCGATGTAAAATATTTGGCAAGAATTGCTGGCAGGGCTTAAGCTTGACTTGCAAGTAATTGAAAATGAGGACGTTGGAACATGAAATAGAATTTACTCAATAAGTTGAGCAAATTTACTCAATAGATTGAGGTATTGGATAAAAGGCTGAAAAACCACGAATATGGGCCGTTGGGCATAGTTTAATGTCGTCAACTTAGCGTGACATACTTGAAGAATAGGAAGGACACAGATTCAAATGATTAAACGGATTTACGCAGATTAAACCAGTGGAAATCCGCTGAATCTGTTGAATCTGGATCCCCATTAAATTATTTCACCGCCAATTTTGAATGACAGATGAACGCATTTGAAACTGGTAGCAGCCATAAACCGCATGGAGCGGCGCTAGATTTTCATCCCGGTTTTGTGGATAAGATTGTGCTTGGTATTTTTACATAAAATTGAAACATGAAACCCACCCTCCCAATCATATTGCTTTGCCTTTGCGCTACTTTTTCTTTGCTGGCGCAAAATGAGCCACAGCCTTACCGGGTCGGCCTTGTGCTGAGCGGCGGCGGGGCCAAGGGCTATGCCCATGTGGGGGTGCTCAAAGTGTTGGAGGCCGCAGGCATTCGCATTGATTATATCGGTGGGGCGAGCATGGGGGCCATCGTAGGTGGGCTGTACGCCAGTGGCTGGTCGGCAGCGGAGCTTGACAGCATTTTGACCAATACCGACATGGACGCCATGTTGAGCGATGTTATTCCGAGGGAGGTGACGCCTATTTTTGAAAAACTGTATGGTGAAAAATACGCCTTTTCCCTTTCGGTGAAGGACGGCAAAGTGGGCCTGCCGCTGGCATATTCCGACGGCCAATTGATCTATGATTTATTGAGCCGCCTTACAGCAAAAGTGGCCTTCACTGACGATTTCAGCCAATTGCCTATTCCATTTTTTTGCACAGGCACCGATGTGAGCACCGGCGAAAGCGTCATACTCGACCACGGCAACCTTGCGCTGGCCATGCGGGCGAGCGGCGCTTTTCCTGGCCTTATTTCCCCTGTGGAAATCAATTACAGACTGCTGGCCGACGGCGGCATCGTCAACAACTTCCCGGCTAAAGAGGTGAAGTTACTTGGCATGGACCTCGTCATTGGCGTGAACGTGGAAGAAGGGCTGTTGGGCCGTGCCGAACTTACCTCTATCGAAAAGCTCATTACACAAATCGGGTCGTACAATCTGACCAAGAACACCCTGGAACAGGAGCCTTATTGCGACGTGCTATTTTGCCCCAACATGACGGGCGTTGGGCTGAC
>JANPLH010000115.1:0-1340 GCA_031426435.1 Saprospiraceae bacterium
CATTCCTCCCATATTAAGATAAAGGATATTTTTGCCGGTGCTTGAGACGAAATAGACGTCTGGCAGGGAGTCGTTGTTGATAAAGGCCAATGCCACACCGCCCCCAATGGCGAAGTTGATATTGGTGGTCACGTTGTTCTCGAAGGTCTCGTCTATTTTGTTCTGGAATTCAAAGCAGGATTCTTCTGCGGTGAGCAGCTAGATCAAGGGGTCGGAGGCTGTGAGGGTTTCCTCCCCTTTTGAATCTGGGCCTTGGGTGGTGCTTTCATTTTTCGAGCAGGAAGCGAACAAGCTCAAAGCGATGATGATAGCGGGCAACGCCAGCATTGCGCCCTGGAATGACAGTTTTGTTCGAATGGACATACGGTTCATTTTTGTAATAATTGCGGCAAAAGTATGAATTCTCTCATACGGGCAACGTACCGCTTTGTTTTGCGTATTTCCTTCGTTTGGCGGGCATCGTTGAACATCAAAACAACAGGAAGAAATGAACATCGTTTCCAATTTTAAGTCCTACCTGATGGCTCCAACGCACGGCTTTGTGTTGGGCTTGTTTCGTATCATCTTTGGAGCCTTCATGGTGTACTTGATGATAGACTACTTGCAGATTGACCTCGTGAAGAACGCCTTTGTTCTGCCCAAGGTACACCTTAGTTATTTCGATTGGTTGCAACCACTGTCAGAGCCTATTTTGGATTTTATGCTGTTGGCAATGCTGTTCAGTGCCTTTTTTATCATGATAGGCTGGGTATTCCGGCCAGCTTGTTTTGTGTTCGCTGCCTTCTTGGGTTACTTCTTGTTGCTCGACAAGAGCCTCTTCAACAACCACATCTACTTGTTTGTGCTGTTGGGCTTCATGTTGGGCTTCACCCACGCCGATCGTTTTTTCTCCCTGCGGAGTTTCCTGAGCAAAGAAAAAATGACCAACCTCCGTATCCCACAATGGGAAGTTTTCATTTTCCAGTTGCATTTAGCCATCGTGTACTTCTATGGAGGGCTTGCAAAGTTGAACCCAGACTGGCTGCTGCGGTGCGAGCCTATAAAATCCATGATAATGGCATACCCCCATGATGATTTGTTTGCTGCTTGGCTCAACTTGGGCTTTCAGCCCCCTTTGCTAACGTATGGGGGCCTGCTTTTCGATTTGGCGATACCTTTTCTGCTCTGGTGGAAGCGTACCCGATGGTGGTCTTTGGTGCCATTGCTGTTTTTCCACTTCTCCAATGCCATTACCTTTAGTGATATCGGCATCTTCCCATTCATCATGATTTGTTCGACAGTGCTTTTTTTTGAAGCATCTGAGTTGCCAGTACTGAAGAACATGGCGGCTATCAAAACGA
>JANPLH010000116.1:0-3787 GCA_031426435.1 Saprospiraceae bacterium
CATTGAAATTAGGTAGTTACAAAAAAGGCGGCCCGGCACTGGCCGAACCACCTCGCTAAATTTTCTCCCAAACATAAAACGCTTTTAAACTACCACTGTTTTAATACAGCTTCGGTACGTTGCACACTGCCGTCGAATTTAATTACCAAGAAATACAGCCCTTTCACCAGCCCGCTGGCCGGCAATGTGACGGTGAGGGCATCCGTTGGAATAACTGTAAAAGCAACCTTGCGGCCATCGGTACTATACAGTTCGCAAGTCACTTCTTTTGTCGTATAACGGTCGAGTATTTCGATGTTAAGTTCCTCCTCAAATGGGTTCGGCCAAACCAGTGCAAATTTGTAAAGACCTGTCACTTGCACTTCTACCGTATTCGACCAAGCCACTGACTGGTCGGGGCCAGTGAAGCGCACCCGGTACTGGTTGAGGCCCCGTTTGGCGGCATGGTGCATCGTTTTGAACTTCATATAGCCATTCAGTTCCGTCTGTTCCTCGGCTCCGCCAATGGCGATGAACGGGCCATCTTCCCACGACCATTCTACCTCAAAACGGGCATCGTGCGCCAATTCCATCGGGTAAACCCAGTCCACCAACACGTCTGTTGGCCCCATATTGCTGGCGTCAATGATGAGGGCGTTTCCGCAAATAGTTGGGCTATTGCTCACTGCGATTTGATGCACATCGGTGGAGGTACAGCCATTTGCTGTCACCGTCAAAGTCACCGTCTTGATGCCCCAATTATTCCAAACCACACCGTTCACGTTTTGCGTGGTTGCAGTTGCAGGAATGCCGTCGCCAAAGTTCCAAAGATAGGTGGCACCAGCGCCGTTACTGACCGAAGTAAAATTTTCGGCATCTCCCACGCAAGTGATTTCAGGCCCAGTGATTTCAGCCACGGCAATGTCATCAATGATGATGGCTACAATGTTCGATTCCAGGAAATCAACGCAATTTTCCCGCCTTACGCAGCGTACGAAATAAGTGGTTTGGTAAATTGGTCCCGGTGCATAATTTGGGCCTGTTGCCGTTGGAATTGCCTGCCAAGAGTTATTGAATGGGCCGGGCTGGTAGTTGTACATCCAAAGATACTCCAATGCACCTGAGCCTCCCGTAGCTGGATTTACCTGTGTAATTGGCGCAGGAATATTGCCGGGGCCGCAAAGCGTTTGGTCGCAGCAGATAGTGCCAGGGTCGGTCACGTTCTCGCAAGGCGGGCCGAAGTAAAAGCCAGCGTCAATGGTCGGGTTTATTTCGCCGGAAGCGATGGGATATACCACCGTCATATTCGTCAATGGGTTAACGTCGCTGTCCACGGCGTCGTTGTTGCCCTGGTTTTGAGGGCTGAGGAGGTAGCCCGTTGGTATGCCAAAAGTCAGCTTATAGCTGCCCGGCTGCACGACGAACATATACATGCCCGTGTTGTCAGTGGCAATGCTCGACGAATAACTGCCGCCATAAATCGTTGTACCTGAGACAGTTACGTTCACGCCCCCAAGCCCCAACTCGCCATTGTCCTGTATTCCATCCTCGTCGGTATCAATCCAGGTGAAGTCGCCCAGTTTTGCGGGAGCATACAAAGTGAAGCTGCAAGAAGTTGTGCAACCAGTAGCATCCGTAACGGTCACGGAGTAAAGTCCTGGGCCGAGGTTCTGCGCCGTCTGCGTTGTTTGGCCATTTGACCAAAGGTAGGTGTATGGAGGAGTGCCGTTTGAGGTCACCGCTGTAAGTCTGCCATCACTTCCGTTTAAAGTCGTGATGGGTTGCGCCAGCGCAATCGTACAACTTGGCGCAGCCACCACCGTTACGGTAAAGGTTTTTACTGCGGTGCAATTATTGGCGTCCGTCACGGTCAGAGAGTAGTTGCCGCCAGCCAGGTTGTTGATGGTCTGCGTCGTTTGGCCATTCGACCAAAGGTAGGAGTAGGCAGTGGTTCCGCCCGTGATTACCGCTGTTGCCGAGCCTTGGCTTCCACAGGTGCCATTGGTAACGGTCACGTTGGCCACCAACTGAGCAGGTTGGTTCACGGTGAAAACCTGCGTCTTCGTACATCCTGTTGCATCCCCGACCGTCACGGTATAGTTGCCTGCAATCAGGCCACCGATATTGGCGCTTGATGAACCGTTGCTCCAAGCATAACTGTATGGCGTAGTGCCGCCCGATACGGTCAACGTAATGCCGCCATTATTGCCGTTGAAACAGGACACGTTTTGTGTGGTGCTGCTGATAGTGAACAGTCCGCCCTGTTGGATGGTCGCTGTTTTTGAGCCAAAGCAACCATTGGCGTCTGTTACTGTGACGGAATAGGTGCCAGCAACGAGGCCCGTTGCAATCTGTGTGGTTTGGCCATTTGACCAAAGATAAGTGAAGGGTGCCGTGCCGCCTACTGGATTGGCACTTGCCGAAGCCGTGCTGCCCACGCAGACAAAGGCTGGTGCTGCAATATTGATGGCAAGCCCCGCACCCAATTGCACGGTGGCTGAGCCTGTTTTCGTGCAGCCGTTGCCGTCAGTGACGGTCACAGAGTAGGTGCCTGGCGGCAAATCGGAGATGGTGGCTGTCGTTCCAGCATTGCTCCAAAGGTAGCTAAGCGGATTCGTGCCGTTGGTCACATTGGCAGTTGCGGTGCCGTTGGTGGTGCCATTGCAAGAAGTGTTGGTGGCAGTCACCGTGAGGTTCATCAGTGGGTAGGCAGCAATGGTGGTGCTGCCTGTTTTCGTGCAGTTATTAGCGTCCGTTACCGTTACATTATAGGTGCCGGGGGCAAGGTTTGCGATGCTCGCAGTGGTAGAACCTGTGTTCCAGAGGTAAGTGTAGTTGGGTGTCCCGCCCGTTGCTACCACCGTGCTGGTTCCGTTTGCTCCGCAACTCCCGCTTGAATTATTGAAGGTCAAAACGATGGGTGTCGGCTGGTTCACGGTCACGCTTTGCGCCTTGGTACAGCCTAATGCATCGGTTACAGTCAGTGTGTAATTGCCAGCGGGGAGGTTGGAAATGGAGGCCGTCGTAGCACCATTGCCGGCTCCTGCAGCGCCCCACAAATAGGTGAACGGTGAAGTACCGCCCGTCACCGCCGAGGTTATGCTGCCGGTATTGGCCCCATTGCAGGCAACATGCTGAACGGCAAGGTTCAAGTTCATCACCGGGCTACCCGTGATGGTCTTGGTGGCCGTGCCTGTGCAGCCTTGCGAACTCGTCACTGTTACCGTATAAGTGCCTGCTGGCAGGTTGTTCAAGGTCTGCGTATTGCCTCCATTTGACCAAACAAAGGTGTAAGGTGCTGTGCCAAAAGTGACATTGGCCGTTAGCGTCCCATTGTTGTCGCTGCCGCAAACGAGGTTGCTGCCCGTGATGCTCACGTTGAGTATCATCGGCTGGGTGACGGTGGCCGCCGCCGTGGCCGCGCAACCTGCCGAGTTGGTGACGGTCAAGGTATAGGTGCCAGCACCGAGGTTGCTGATGGTTTGCGTATTGCCCATATTGCCCGCCCCTGTGGGGTTCCAAGCATAAGTGAATGGACCTGCGCCGCTTGGGTTAGCTGTTGCTACGCCGTTGGTTGCTCCGCAATTGCTGGCGTTCGTCACTGTGGTGGTGATGGTAAATGCGGGTGGAGCGGTCAGCGTCACAGAGGCCGATTTGGTGCATCCGAGCGCATCGGTCACGGTCAATGAATAGTTGCCTGCTGGCAGGTTTTGGATGTTGGGGGTAGTGGCCCCGTTTGTCCAAAGATAGCTGTAAGGCACCACGCCGCCCGACACCGAGGACGTGATGGCACCATTGCTGTTGCTTG
>JANPLH010000117.1:0-1287 GCA_031426435.1 Saprospiraceae bacterium
TGACGTTGCGGGTTGCCTTCGGCAATGACAAAAGTGGCGTGTTCCGTGACGCAAACTTTTTGCCTTCGGCAACATTTCAATCAATCCCCAGCGCCTCCGCCAGTTCTTTTTTATCATCAAAATCGTGTTTCACGCCCTTGATTTCCTGGTACTTTTCGTGGCCTTTGCCCGCTACCAGAATTACATCTCCGCTTTGCGCCATTTGGCAAGCCGCCTTGATGGCCTGCCTGCGGTCAGTGATGGTCAGGGCTTTTCGCTTCGCAACGATGGGGACGCCCGCTTCCATCTCCGCCAGAATCGCCTCCGGCTCCTCGGAGCGGGGGTTGTCGCTGGTCAGGATGACCTGGTCGCTGTAATCACAGGCGACCTTGGCCATCAGCGGGCGCTTGGTGCGGTCCCGGTCGCCGCCAGCGCCGCAGACCGTGATGATTCTGCCACCGCCTTTGCGGAGCTGGTCAATCGTCGAAAGCACCTTTTCCAGCGCATCGGGCGTGTGGGCATAGTCCACGATGCCGATGACGTTGCGCTCCCGGCTCACCACTTGGTCAAAGCGACCGTCGGCGGCCCGGAGTGCGCTGAGTGCTCGAAGCACCTCCGCTTTGTTTTGACCCAAAAGCACCGCCGCCCCGTAAACGCCGAGCAAGTTGTAGGCATTGAACTCACCAATGAGGCGGGCGTGGAAGTCCGCCCCATCGAGGTCGAGGTGAAGGCCGCTTAGACTGTTTTCGAGTATTCTTGCTTTAAAATCCGCCGCCTTGCGCAGCGCAAACGTGTGGTGCTTTGCCTTCGTATTTTGCAGCATCACCTCGCCCCGTTTGTCGTCGGTGTTGACGAGAGCGAAGGCGCTTTTGGGCAAATTGTCAAAGAACAATTTCTTGGCAGCTATGTAGGCCCTGAAGGTGCCGTGATAGTCCAAGTGGTCGTGCGTAATGTTTGTGAACATACCTCCCGCAAAAAAAAGACCAGCGATTCGCCTCTGGACGGCAGCATGGGAACTGACTTCCATAAAGGCGAAATCGCAGCCTGCCTCCACCATTTGTTGTATCAGTAAATTGATGGCTCCAGCATCCGGTGTTGTGTGGGTGGAGTGCACACTGCGTTTGTTCACTTTATTTTCAATCGTCGAAATCAGGCCAACTTTATAGCCCAATTGTGTAAAAAGGTCGTAGAGCAGCGTCGCCGTGGTCGTTTTCCCGTTGGTTCCGGTCACGCCGACGAGCTTGAGTTTTTCCGAGGGGCGGTCGTAAAATTCCGAGGCAATCCTTCCGAAAGCCTCGGCACTGTCCG
>JANPLH010000118.1:0-11551 GCA_031426435.1 Saprospiraceae bacterium
TTTTGCCATTCTTTTGCTGTGTGCTCATAACGTCGTGGTTTAAGATTCGAGACCTCAAACCTAATTTCGTTTTGAGCACACTTTCTACTCATGAAGGGGTTTTAAAACAGTTTCTTACGAAAAAGATGGGATTCAACATCAAATATTTATTAACAACAAGGAAAGCATGGGTCGGCGTTTCGATTTGATAAATCATCGCAATCTTGATGGAGTCGCAATATTCCAATTAAACTATGATGGTCTCGACCAAAATGAGAATTATTGGAGCCTACTTCGTGATAAATTTTTTGATTTTGATAATATTCCTTGCAATGATATCATTTATGACATGGGAGGCCCTATTCATGATTACCACAACAATGAAGAATATATTTTTACCATCCAACCTTCGGAATCTTCTCTCCCATTGACACTTACCTTTCAGAGTTTTTCACTTGGGACTGGTGATTTTTTGAAGATTTATAATGGTATAAACACATCCAGTCCATTGATTGGAACATTCTTGGGTTCAAACAGCCCGGGTACAACAATGGCGACAGGAAATTCTCTCACTCTACACTTTAAGTCTAATTCCAATGGCACAGGTGCAGGTTTTAAAGCTACTTGGAATAATTGTTCAAACATTAACAATCCAATAGATGACAGAGGCCATGATGGAGTTGATAGCAAGGATATTGGCAATAATTTAGTCATTGGCTTTCCTTTTCCCCAACCTTTTAGTGCCTCTTTCCAAATGGATATTTCATGCCCAGAAAATGGGTCAGAAGCGACCATTGCCCTTTTCAATTCAATTGGGCAGCCAGTTTTTTCAAGAACGGACATGCTTTCGGAAGGCCGAAATACATTGACCTTCCCATCTGATAATCTGTCGCCTGGAATGTATTTTCTGAATGTAAAGGTTGGAGATGTTAAGAAAACTATGAAGGTTATGAAGTTGTGAGAGTGAATCAGGTTAAAAAGATGATTGACAGAAACGCCGATTCGGAACCCCCGAATCGGCGTTTCCGTTTTTTCCTATCTTCGCCCCTTCAAATTAAGAACAATGACCATATCGCTAAACTGGCTCAAACAATACATCGACATTGACCTGTCGCCCGATGAAATCTCGAACCTGCTCACCAGCCTCGGCCTCGAAGTGGAGGGCATGGAGGAAGTGGAAAGTATCAAGGGCGGGCTGGAAGGCGTCGTCGTGGGCGAGGTGAAGGAGTGCTGGCGGCACCCGAACGCCGATAAACTCAGCCTCACGAAAGTTGACATCGGCACTGGTGATTTGCTGCAAATCGTTTGCGGAGCACCCAATGTGGCCGCTGGGCAAAAGGTGCTCGTGGCCACTGTCTGTACCACGCTCTATCCCACGGGTGGCGAGCCGCTCACGCTAAAGCTCGGAAAAATCAGGGGCGAGGAATCGCAGGGGATGATCTGCGCCGCCGACGAACTCGGCATGGGAGAAGACCATAGCGGCATCCTCGTGCTGCCTGCCGATACGCCCATCGGCACCACCGGGCGGGAGTATTTCAAGCTGGAAAAAGATGTGGTTTATGAAATCGGCCTGACGCCGAACCGCTCCGACGCCACCTGCCACCTCGGCGTGGCAAGGGATTTGGCTGCTGCGCTGCAAGTGCAGTTTGGGCAAATGGGCGGGGTGAAAGTGCCGGAAATAGACTTTCCAAGTTTTCAAAACTTGGAAAGTCTGACCCCAGTCGAAGTGGTGGTGGAAAATGCAGAAGCTTGCCCCCGCTACGCTGGCGTGACCATCAAGGGCGTGACCATCGGCGAGTCGCCAGATTGGTTGAAAAAAAGATTGCTATCTGTCGGGGTACGGCCCATCAGCAATATCGTGGACGTGACCAATTTTATCCTCCACGAACTCGGCCAACCGCTCCATGCCTTTGATTTGGATGAAATCGCCGGGCAAAAAATCATTGTAAAAACATTGCCGGAAGGCACCAAATTCCTCAGCCTCGATGACCGGGAGCGCAGCCTCAACGACCACGACCTGATGATTTGCGACGGCGACTCGAAACCGATGTGCATCGGCGGGGTGTTCGGCGGGGCGAAGTCAGGCGTGAAGGAAACGACCCGGAACATCTTCCTCGAAAGCGCCCATTTCAACGCCAAATGGATTCGCCGCAGCAGCACCCGCCACGACCTCCGCACCGATGCTGCAAGGGTTTTCGAAAAGGGCAGCGACCCGAATATTTGCGTTTATGCCCTGCAACGGGCAGCGGCCATGATGGTGGAGTTGGCGGGCGGTGAAATCGCCTCCGAGGTGGTGGACGTTTACCCAAACTCCATTGATAACCAGTTGATTACCGTCACTTTCGATTACGTGAACCGCCTTATCGGGATGGAAATTCCGAAGGAAAAAATAAATGAAATCCTCTCGGCGCTGGAGATGGAAATCGTGGCGGAGACGAGCGATTCGTTCACCGTCAGCGTCCCGACGAACAAGGCCGACGTGACCCGTCCCGCCGATGTGGTAGAGGAAATCCTGCGGGTGTTCGGCTTGGACAATGTGCCTGCTCCGGCGCAAATCCGCAGCAGCATGGTGAGCAGCGAGAAGCCCGACCCGAATGCTGTTCGCAATACCATCGCCGACTATCTGGCCGCCAATGGTTTCAACGAGACGATGAGCCTGTCGCTTTCTAAATCCATGTTTTACAAAGAGATTTTGCCCAAAGCGGAAAACGAACTGGTCTTTGTGAACAACACGAGCAACGTGGAGCTGGACATCATGCGCCCCACGATGCTGTTCAGCGCTTTGGAGGCGGTGGTGAACAACCAGAACCGGCAACAAACCGACCTCAAACTTTTTGAGTTTGGCAAAACATACCACCCAACTTCGGACCCCAATCCGAAATCTGAAATCCGAAATACGAAATACGTTGAGCCGCAGCATTTGGCATTGGTGGTCACAGGCCAGCGTTTGCCGGAGAGCTGGCGCAACAAAGAGAAGGTTTCGGCGGATTTTTTCACTTTGAAATCTTTTGTGGCGAATGTGATGGCAAGGGTGGGCCTTACGGGCGGCTTCCAAGAGACGGCCCTGAACGACGATACTTTTGCTTACGCCCTGAAACTGCACCGTGGCCCGCAGGATTTGTTTGTGATGGGGAAAGTGCAGCCAAAAATTTGCAAGAAAATGGGCGTCCGTGGCGAGGTTTTCTACGCCGACCTGAATTGGGACTTGCTGTTGCAAGCGGCAAAAAAACAGAGCATCAGTTTTGCGGAGCTAAATAAATTCCCGACCGTGCGCAGGGACTTGGCGGTGGTGATTGGAAAATCCGTGAAATTTAACGACCTTGCCGCCGTTGCCAGAAAAGCTGGTAAAAAACTGTTGAAAGACATCAATTTGTTCGACGTCTTCGAAGATGAAACGAAGCTCGGAGAGGGCAAAAAGTCTTATGCCATCGGCTTCACCTTCGAGGACACGACCCGTACCCTTCAGGACAAGGAAGTGGATAATGTAATGTCAGAGATGATGGAAGCGATGGAGGGGAAACTTGGAGCAGTGATTAGGCGTTAATCATTTTAGAAATGACCGAAATCAATTGGCACGACTATATTTCAAGCGATCCAAAGATTCTCTTTGGAAAGCCTGTGGTAAAAGGTACAAGGGTGCCCGTTGACCTGATTTTGGAAAAATTAGGTAAGGGAGAAACTATTGAGCGGTTGTTGAAAGCATACCCAAGGGTTGAAAAACAAGCAATATATGCTTGTTTGATGTTTGCAGCCGAAGCCGTGAAGAACGAAGTGGTGATTGCGGCAGCTTAAAATACCCGTGATGGTTTCTTCAAAAAAACAACGAGAAAAAACAAGCGTCAATTTTAGGCACTGTTACTTTGCTTGAAAAAACACGCATGAAAAATTTTAAATTAATTGCCGACGAAAGCGTTGACTTCGAAATTGTAGAATCTCTGAGGGCTGCAACAGTTGAAGTTGTCGCTGTCTGTGAGTTGAATCCAGGTATTTCAGATGATGAAGTACTTGAAATGGCAAACAGACTCCAACTCCTTCTTTTAACGGAGGACAAAGATTTTGGTGAACTTGTCATCCGATTGAGAAAACCCAACTTTGGCGTGCTACTATTAAGGTTAAGCGGCTTGGGCATTGCAACTAAAATTGAACTTACTATAAGCACTATCATTGAGAATTTTGAAAAACTGGGTGACCATTTTTCCGTTCTCGATGAAAGAAGACTAAGAATAAGGAGGGTTTACAAATAAAATTTTTGATAGCGTTGACCCAACAACTCGATAATATTGAACAAAAAGTGAAGCAGCTGGCCGAGGCAATGACCGCATTGCGCCAGCAAAACGCCTCGCTTTTGCAAGAAAATAAAAAGCTCAAAGCCGAACTGGAAGCGCAGCATGAGCGCATCGGCGAATTGACTGAAAGACTGACGAACTCGCAGCAGGCATTGGTCGGGCAGCGGGGAGACGATTCGGAAAGCAACCAAAAGTTGAGAAAGCAAATTGACCAATACATCAACGAGATAGATAAATGTATTGAGTGGCTTCAAAACGCTTAGGATATGGAAGAACAGGATAGCAAACAATTGACAGTTACCATTGCTGGTAGGCCATATCCTTTGAAGATAAAGGCGAATGACGAGCCTGTGATTCGCCAGATTGTGAAAGAGGTCAACGAAAAAGTTAACAAGTTCCAGTTGACCTACGCCAACCGTGAAAAGCAAGATTGCCTCGCTATGGCGCTCTTGGCTTATGCGGTGGATTTGCACAAAGCCACAACCCAAGCCCCCGCTTCTTCACCAGACCTTTCCGATAAACTTTCCCGTATTGAGTCGCTTCTCGACGAAGCGACGACCTAAGCCTACCCGTTGCGGCATTTTAAATTTTGGGCAAAACGGCATTTTGGCCAAAGCGTAGCTTGAAATTTGGAAATTCATGGAAATTGGAAATTCTTTTCATAGATTGAATTTCAGCCCATTTCACAATTTCTCAATTTCAATTTAATTTCAAAACACTCGCTTTGCCTCCTGAAACCGCCATGCTCAGTAACCATTTTAACCTTTTGACATCATGGAAATAGGAATCGGACTGGCCATCGGGCTGGTCGTCGGACTGGCCGTGGGATACTTTATCATCCAGGCCGCAATGAACAGCAAGAAGCAGGCGCTCCTCAGTGAAGCTAACGCAAAAGCCGAGCAGGAAATCAGGAAAGCACAGGATACCGCCAAGCGCATCACTGATGAGTCGGAATCGAAGAATGAGGCAATCAAACAGCGCAAAGTGCAGGAAGCGAAAGACCGCTTCAACTCCATGCGGGCCGACTTTGAAAAGGAAAAAGCCGATAAGCTCGTCGCCGTGAAGGAGCGGGAACTCGAAATTCGGGGCCTCGAAAAAGACCTGCAATCCAAAGAGGATAAGGTCAAGGACAGAATCAAAGAACTAGACGCCCGTGATGCCGAGTTTGACCAAAAAGTAGCCGAGAACAATGCCGTTCGTGACAACCTCGACAAGCAGCTTAAAATCGTTGCGAAGCGCAAGGAAGAACTCGAAGCTGCCAATGAGGAGCGCATTAAAGCGTTAGAAGGCATCTCCCGCTTGACCCAGTCTGAGGCCAAAGAAGAACTCATCAAGGCCATCAGGGGCAAGGCCGAGACCGATGCGATGGCCCTCATCAAGGAAACCATCAATCAAGCCAAATTGGACGCCAGCAAAGAGTCCAAGAAAATCATCATTGCCACCATCCAGCGCATGGCCTCGGAATACACCATCGAGAACACAGTCTCTGTGTTCCCGCTTGATTCCGACGACATGAAGGGTCAAATCATCGGTCGGGAAGGCCGCAACATACGGGCGCTCGAAGCTGCCACTGGTGCTGAAATCGTGGTGGACGACACGCCGGAGGCCATCGTCATCAGCAGCTTTGACCCAATCCGCCGGGAGATTGCCCGCCTTGCCCTTAAAAAACTCGTGACCGATGGCCGTATCCACCCAGCTCGTATCGAGGAGGTGGTGGCCAAGACCCGTAAGCAATTGGACGAGCAAATCGTTGAAATTGGCGAGCGCACGGTCATCGAATTGGGCATCCACGGCCTCAACGCTTACCTGATAAAACAAGTGGGGCGTATGCGCTTCCGCTCCTCCTATGGCCAGAACCTGCTCAAGCACTCCATCGAAACCGCCAACCTTTGCGGTATCATGGCTGCTGAGCTTGGCCTAAATCCGAAGCAAGCGAAATTAGCAAAACGTGCTGGTCTGTTACATGATATTGGAAAAGTAGCAGAAGAGGAAACTGAACTTTCGCACGCCATCGTCGGCATGCAGATTTGCGAGAAATATGGTGAGATAGAGACCATTTGCAACGCCGTAGGTGCCCACCACGACGAAATCGAGATGAACAATATCATCTCCCCGCTTGTGCAGGCTTGCGACGCCATCTCTGGTGCAAGGCCGGGTGCCCGTCGTGAAATCCTGGAAAGCTACCTCAAGCGAATCGGCGAACTGGAGGAAATCGCCATGGCACACGAGGGCGTTTCAAAGGCTTATGCCATGCAGGCGGGCCGTGAGCTGCGGGTCATCGTGGAGGCCGAAAAGGTCACCGACCAGTACGCTGACGACCTCGCATTCATGATTTCACAGAAGATACAAGGTGAAATGCAGTACCCAGGGCAAATCAAGGTGACCGTTATCCGTGAGAAGCGGGCGGTGCAGTTTGCGAGGTAAAACTGTGTTGGAACAAAACAAAAAAGGCGGCGGGTTTGCACCCAGCCGCCTTTTTTATTTTGTGAAAACCTGCGTTCTTTTTCGCCCTCCTAAAATATTGAAGCAGAAGAATTACGGCTTCAATGGCGGGTCGGGCATATTGATGTACATGTTCATCACCCGGTCGTCTTTTTCCCAAGCCTTTATTTCATTGATGATTTTCACCAACTCGGCGTCCGTTTTCTTGAAGGATGCCTTCTTGGCGTCATCTGCCTCTGCGTCGATCTTTCCGGCCAAGTTGGCGTGCATCTCGTTGATGCTCTTCGTCACCATGAAGCGCAGCCAGAACATCTTTGCCTCGCTCATGGCAACGCCCTTGATGTTGTTGGCGGTGCGGAGCATGGCGGCGGCATCGGCGTTTTGCGCCAGCTTCGTGTAGCCTTGAATGAAGCTAACCTGGTTGAAGCCGCCGACCTTGTTGAATTTTTCTTCAAAAAAGCCAAGCCGCTGTGGGTCACCTGCCTCAGCATAAAGACCTGCAAGTGCGAGTATGATGCCTTCGTCGTCTTCTTTTTCCAGTTTTTTAGCAGTCACCAATGCAGCATCTTTGTCGAGCGCCAACAGCGTTTCAAGGGCAGCGGAAACGACCTTGATTGCCTTGTCGTTCTCCACGGCACGGGAAGCCAGCGCTGCGTATTTTTTATCTTCAGTACTGCCGAGCTTGCGTATGGCCGATTCCCGCACATCGGAGTTCGGGTCGGTTTCGGCAAGGGTCGCCACGGTTGCCTCGGTTTTTTCATCCAAAACAAGGCTCTCGATGGCAAAAAGGCGGAACAGCCAAAACTTGTCATTCAGCGCTTCCTTCACCGTAGCCTGCGCCGTTGGCGATTCGCTCTCCACGATTTCGCCCAGTGCCTTAATGCGGTGCAGGAAGTTGGAGGCATGCTTGTATTGGTAAATATTTTCTTCGAGGCTTTTTTCCTCCTTGATGTCGGCCAGCAGCACCCCATCGCCATCGAAAACGATGAGTTCGGGGTCTTTGGCAGCAGGGATTCGGAAGCTGTTGGAGCGTTGGTCAATGCGGAAGTTGTGGCGCACCATTTTGCCATCTGTATAAACATCAATGTCCACCGGCAATACAAAAACGCCCGGCATCTGCTTGGGGTCTTGTAGCTGCTCCACCGTTACGACGACCTCTTTATATTCATCGTCGTAGTCGTATGCTACTTTCAGTTCGGGCTGGCCTTCTTTGAAAAACCATTGGTCGAAGAACCAGTTCAGGTCTTCCCCTGTCACGTCCTCAAAGGCAAGGCGAAGCTCGTCCGCCTCCACTTCGGTGAAGGCATTTTTCTTCAAATAGGATTGCAGCGCCGTGAAAAAAGCATCGTCGCCCACGTATTTGCGGAGCATGTGCAAGATGAGGCCGCCCTTGTTGTAGCTATGGGCATCAAACATGTCCTCTTTGTTGTCATAGCCATAATGGATGAGCGGGTGCGCCTCCTGCGCTGCCGATTGCATATAGCCGTTCATCTCGTTGAGGCGATGAAAATCGGCCTCGTCCCGCCCGTGTTTTTGCTCCAGCCACAGGTATTCCGAGTAGTTGGCAAAGCCCTCGTTGAGCGTCAGGTTCGACCAGGATTCGCAGGTCACATAGTCGCCGAACCAGTGGTGGAACATCTCGTGCGCAGTAATGGTCTCGTTTTGGCGGGCATCCACGAGTTGGCGGTCAGTGCCCTGCATGAACTCCCCAAAGATGACCGCCGTGGTATTCTCCATGGCACCGCTCACGTAGTCTCGCACCACCACCTGCGAATATTTTTGCCAAGGATAGGCTACGCCCAATTTATCCGAAAAAAACTGGAGCATTTCCGGCGTATGCGGAAAGATGCTGCGGGCGTATTTTTCAAACTTCGGTTCTACGTAATAGTCCACTGCCTTGCCGTTCCATTTATCGCTCACCACGGCGTACTCGCCCACCGCAATCATGACCAGGTAAGGGGCATGGGGCATGTCCATTTTCCAATGGTCGGTGCGGGTGCCGTCGGTATTTTTTTTCGATGAAACGAGGAGGCCGTTCGAAAGCGTCTTGAAGCGGTCCTCTACGGTGAGGGTGATTTCGTTGGTGGCCCGCTCGTTGGGCTTGTCAATGGTCGGGAACCAGCGGGAGTTGTTCTCCGTCTCGCCCTGTGTCCAAATTTGCTGGGGCTTGTCGGCCTCTTCTTTTCTTGGATTGATGAAAAACAGGCCCTTGTCAGAAGTGATGGCGGCGCTGCCACCAGAGGCGGCTGGCGTGGCGGTGTAATCAATGAAGAGCTTGTACTCCTGGTTGCGGGTATAGGTCTTGCCGAGGTGGATGGTTACTTTGCTGCTGTCGTATTCATATTTCAGCGGCTGGTTGCTGCCCTCGAAGTTGATTTTATTAAACTGGAAGCCCTTTGCATCCAACACCACTTTGTCAGTTGGGTAAAAATAAGGTTTCAACGTGAGCGTTGCCTTACCCAGCACCTGCTCCTTCGCCCAGTCGAAGCGAAGGTCGAGCTTGGTATGCAACAGGTCGTTTTCCCGCTTGGCGCTTGGGTTGTAAAGAGGAAGGCCAATGCTGTCGCCACCCATTTCATCAAGGCTGACCATCTCGCTCTCGTCGTATTCCGAGGGGGCAGTGACGGTGACGGTGTCGAGGTCAACATAGTCGGTTTCCGGTAGGAGGATGGCCGAATATTTCTTGGGCGCACAACTCCAGAGCACGGAGATGGCGAGCAGTAAGAACAAGGATTTATTCATTATTAAGAATTTACTGAAAGGCAAATGGATTTGAGGCCCGGCGCAGCCGGGTGAGGCTGTTGGGAGGCGGGCAAAGATAGGTAGAAAAAGGGTTTATGGCGGTAGCGGTACTTAGGGCGCTGTCAAGTGATATGGCAAGTTGCCATTGATGCTACTTGGTGTCGAATAATTTGGGAGTGTATGCGCTGCCGACTCCTTTCCCGTCCCAAATCATCATTTGACACGCCCCAAATCCTGATTTGAAGCACCCGTCGGGGCAGGCCGCCGGATTTTTGCGCCATTCTTTTCACAATCAAATCTTTTTCAAAAATGAAAAACGCAATCAAATCCATCATCAACGGTTCGTCCTCATCCGACACGCTCACTTTCAACATCGCTTACCTGCTTTTCCGCTTTTACTGCGGCTTCACCATTGCCAAAGGTGCCGGGCTGGCCAAGGTGTTTCACAAAATAGATGAAAAGGGCAGCGAGGGCTGGGAGAACCTTGCCTTCGGCGTACCAGACTGGTTCGTAAAACAGGTCGGTGAAATCGGGTTCACGTTCATTTCGCCTTCTTTCTGGGCGCATTTGGCTGTTTACGGCGAGTTCATCGGTGGGCTGTTGGTGGCGTTTGGGTTGTTCACCCGCATCTCGGCCATCCAGTTGGCCTTCCAGTTCTTCGTGGTGTCGTTCATCTGGTACGACGAGCCGATGCCCTTTGGTATGTACTACCAGCAGTTGATTTTCTGGGGTTTTGTGCTCATCGCTGCAATAGGTGGTGGGCGGTTTTCGCTGGATGCCTATTTTGCTCGCAGGGCTACACCGCAGCAACGGGTTGATGTAAAAACAGTGGCGGTGGCTGCTTCCATGCTGCTTTTGCCCGTTTTTGGTGCTGCGCAAAAAGCGACCGAGCCCGTGCGGGTCAGTTTCACCGTCAACAACCCCAGCCTAAAGTCCCGTGAAATTGACATCCGCTACTTCGACAATACTGGAAAAAAGGCTGCCGGCTACGGCTACGGCCTGAACGCCCTATCGTCCCACGCAGTCAATATGCCAGCTGGCACCAGGGTTTATGAAAAAAGAGGCGGCAGCTTCGAACTCGTTTTCGTGGTGACGGCCGCTGACAATGGCCGCAAATTCGACATCACCGACGACTATGAAATAAGCCGGGAGCAATACCTACAAGCCAGCTACGACGAGCTGAACGCCGAGACCGCCAGGCTGGAAAAAGCTCAAGCAAACCCAACTTGGGAAGAAACCGCCAAGGCCAAGGGCTACGAACTGGTCACATTCCGGATTTCGGGCAAAAGCATTTTGCCCAAACAAGCATACGTGCGGGTGCAGCTGCCTTTTGACAACCAAAAATCGAATGTCGGGTTTAGTAGGCCGCTTAGCCGTTCCAAAGAATACCAGGTGAGCTACCCCGTCGGCTCAAAAGTCTATGTTTGCGACGGCGAATACTGGAACGGCAACGACTATAAAGAGACCCTGCTGCTGACCGTTGACGCTGAAAAACAGAACTATTTGTTTAGGATTTGACTCGTTGGGTTGATAAATGTTGATAGGTTGATTTGGGTTGATTTGGCCCATATCAACCTCATCAACCCTTATGAACCCTTATCAACCAAAAAAATGGATTTCGATTTCAACTTCTACTCCACCCCCCTGCTCTTCGGATTTACGCAGGCATGGATTTACGCACTACTGTTCTGGGTGCGTGGCTGGCGCAATGAACGCCTTTCCGATGGGCTGTTCGGTTTGCTGCTGGTGGTGATGAGCTTCGAGATTTGGGAGTACATGCTGGGGTTTGCTGGGATAGATTTGCTTTGGAACAAGCTGGAGTTTTTCCCTCGCAATTTCAGCCTGCTGCTGCCGCCATTGATTTGGTTTTACCTGAAAAGCCAGTTCAATGCCGACTTCAGGTTTCAGCGCAAGGATTTGATACATGCCCTGCCTTTTTTGCTGTACTTTATTTACCATGTCGCAGTGTTCTCGATGGGGCGTGATTTTGTGGAGCATTGGAAAGCGAACGTGCATTACAAGTACCGCTTTGAGGACATGCAAGGGCTGCTGACTTTAGGCATCCAAATCCTCTATTTTTATTGGTCTTATCGGCTTTACCA
>JANPLH010000119.1:0-6453 GCA_031426435.1 Saprospiraceae bacterium
GGCAGGCGCAGCGGTTCAAGCGGCGCTTCGGGCAGGCCGACCGGGACGAGCGCAACCACCTCTTCCGGCAGGCGGGCGAACTAAGCGGATGGGCCAACCGGCTGGAAGACCTGCTGACGGAGCAGATTTTGGACTCGGCACAAGTCATCACCTGCACGCTCGTCGGCAGTACGCACAAGGCACTGGGCACCCGCCATTTCCGCACAGTGGTGATTGACGAGGCAGCGCAGGCGTTGGAACCCGGCACTTGGATTCCCATCACCCGTGCCAGCCGGGTGGTGCTGGCGGGCGACCCTTTCCAGCTGCCACCTACGGTGAAATCGGAGCAGGCCCGACGGGCGGGCCTATCCATCACGATGATTGAAAAATGCCTCCAGCGCATCCCCCGCACCAGCCTGCTCACGGTGCAGTACCGCATGAACCACCGCATCATGGAGTTCTCGAACCAGTGGTTTTACGAAGGGAAACTGACCGCCGCCGAGTCGGTTGCGGAGCACGCCCTCGACATCGAAGCCCACGCCCCGGTGCTGTTCATTGACACGGCGGGCACGGGCTTCGAGGAACGATTTAACGAAAAAACGCAGAGCCGTTTCAATCCCGAAGAGTTCCAGTTGCTATGTGAGCATTTGCTGCAACTCCTCGCTGCCCACGAGGGAAAGGAACTGCCGAGCATCGCCCTCATTTCTCCGTACAAAGAGCAGGTGATGCACATGCAGGACACCGTCGCCGAGGACGCTGCCCTTCGGGAAAAGGGGCTGGACATCAACACGATTGACGGCTTCCAAGGGCAGGAGCGGGACGTGGTGTATATTTCGCTGGTGCGCAGCAATGCCAAATGCGATATCGGCTTCCTAAACGACTACCGCCGCATGAACGTGGCCATGACCCGTGCCCGCAAGCTGTTGGTCATCGTGGGGGACAGTGGGACGGTTGGTGCAGATGATTTTTACCGTTCGCTGCTGGAGTATTGCGAGGGGCATGGGGGGTATCAGACGGCGTGGGAGTATATGATGAAGTGAGGGTTACCTCCCCACCGCCAGCCCCACAAACGAATCTGCCGTCCCATAATACAGCCACCATTTTCTCTTGAAAAAAACCAACCCTTCGGCGAAGGTCGTACCCGCTTGGTACTGCCCCGTTTTCTCGTGGGGCAGGGTCGGTTGTAGGAAGGGCTTGTCAGAGCGCCGGACGACGGTTTGGAGGTCTTGCTTGTCCAATACCACTTGGCCGACGGAGTAGGTGCCACGGGGCAGGCTGGGGTCGGCGTTTTCATCGTTCAAATTTTTGCCGTTGTAAAGCAATACCACACCCTCCTCTGTGAGCAGGGCGGGCGGCCCGCACTCTGTCAGGTGACTATCGAACTTGCTGTTGCGGGGACGGATGACGGCTTTCAGCTCACCTTTTTCATCCAAAAGCGGCGTCCAGTCGTGGAGGTTCTCCGACCAAGCGAGGTTGACGAGCTGCTCGCCCCAGTACATCCAGTATTTGCCGTTGACCTTGACGATGACCTGCTTGCCCCGCTTGAACTCCGTGAGGATAGAGCCTGACTTGCTCCACTCGTCCTTGAACCTTCCACTGTGCGCCAGCTCGAAGGCGGGGCCTTTTTTCTCCCAATGTATCAAATCCCATGAAAAAGCGAGGCAAAGCCGTGCCACTTGGCCATTCCAGGCGGTGTAGGCCACCACGTATAGGCCATCTTCGGTGACGGCAAGGCGGGGGTCTTCGCAACCACCGGGCTGGTCATATTGTGCTTGGTCGTCGTTGTCGGGGAAGAGGACGGGCGTGGAGTGCTTCATGAAATGCAAGCCGTCCGTACTTTCGGCGAGGCCGATGCGGCTGGTACGACCACCGAGCGCAGCGGCGGGATTGTCCTCGCAGCGGTAGAGCATGTATACTTTGCCGTCTTTCACTACAGCTCCAGGGTTGAACACGTCGGCTCGCTGCCAGCGAACGGGCTGCTTTTTCATCGGGCAATCAAAAACATAACTGGAATCCGCCCGCAGGATGGGGTTTTCGTCAGGCTTGGTGAAGCTGGTCACGTCTATTTGCTGCGGAGTGGCGCAAGATGCGACAAGAAAGATGACGAGAAAGAAAAGGTTAGATTTCATGGGGTAAATATAGGGGGGATTGAGACTCATAAAATATATCATTGCTGGCGAATGCCACCTATCAATTGGGGCGATTGGCCAAAACATTTATCATTTCCTTTTCCAAGCAAACCGACAGCTTCTCGATGATACAGCCAAATTACTTTCCATCTTTTAAGATGATAGAAGTCGGCACAAACTCAATGTTTCAACCATTTTCCGCCCCATTACCCATTTAAAAACAAAAAAAGGGAGGAAAAGCCGCAGCCTCCCCTCCCCTATTTTTACGAGAAAAATTTATCACTTCACCAGCATCAGCCGCTGCGCAATGGGCTGGCTGCCGGGTATTTTCACCGTCACGATGAGGAACTGGCAGGCGGTGTTCAACTCCTCCAAATTGATTTGCAGGAAGTCTTGCCCAGTGATGTAGTAGCGGCCCAGTTGTTGGCCCAGCATGTTCGTCAAGGTGATTTCCGCCGATTCGGGCATGGTCTCGAACTGGAGCGACACTTGGCTTTGCGCCGGGTTCGGGTACATGCGCATGGACTGCGGTTGGACTTGGTTCAACACATCGCCATTCTCGCTGCCGCCGGGCAGTGGTGCCGTTGGGTTGCAAGAAAGCACCGTGCTCATGCTCACGCTCATCACCAAGCTGGTCGGAGTGCCGTCGCCATCCGTCAGCGTAACTTTTACGGACTGTATCGGGCCAGTGATGCTCACGTTCACAGAGGAATATTGGCTCGCCGAATAAACGCCGTGTGTGACCGTGGTGCCCGACCCATTTACATAGGTGACGGTCACCTGCTCGGTGTAGCGCTTGCTGGCTGGCCCGCCCTGACTATTGATATTGCTGATGGTAAATATCGCATCTGTGGTGCCGGATGGGAAGCTGATGTTCGTGAAAGAAGACCCTGCGCCTGTATGGGTCAATGGATTTGGGTTAAATGTGTTGGTGATTTCATCACTGCAATTGTAGCTGTCGCAAGCATCGCCGAGGCCGTCGCCATCTGCATCGGCCTGGCTTGGGTTTGCCACGTTGGGGCAATTGTCCTGTGCATTGCAAACGCCGTCACCGTCGCTGTCGGCAAGGGTGCCTTGGCAGACGTTGCAGCCCGTCCAAACATCGTTGGAGGTACAGCCATTGTTGTCGTTGCAAGGCGTGCCGAGCAGCGTATCGTCAAAGCCGGGGCAAACATCGGCGGCATCGCAAACGCCGTCGCCGTCGCCGTCCGTGCAGCCGAGGCAGTAGTTGACAGCGGAGAACGAAATGGATTGGGTACCGCCGTAGTTGCCATCATAGCCGTCTTCCAGCCTGACCGTCACAGAATTTACCAAGCCCGGTATGCTAACGCTCACCGTGCTGACCTGGCTGCCGAGGTAGGTGCCGTAGGTCACGGTGGAGCCATTGCCGTTCACGTAAAGCACCGTCACTTTGTCGTTGTAACGGTTCGCCGGGCTGCCACTGAGCCTGGCGTCGAGGTTGGAAATCAAGAAGCTGGCGTTTCGGTCGCCCGTTGCGAAGTTGACCGAAGTCGAATGGAAGCCGCTGCCGGTATGGGTCAATGGATTGTTCGGGAAGTTCTTGGTGCCGGGGGCAAGGCAGTCGCAGAAGTCGGGGATGCCATTGTTGTTGGTGTCAACATTGTCATCGCCGCCGGGGCATTCATCATTTGCGTTGCAAACGCCATCACCGTCGTCGTCCGAGAAGCTGAAGCTTGATGACTTGGAATCGTTGGCCGTGTTCTGGTCGGCGGCCCCATTGGGATTGAGGGTATTGGCCGTGAATGTGTGCGAGCCTATGCCAAAGCTCACGGTCGGCAGCGTGACTACCACCGAGGCATTGCTGGCGAGGTTGCCCGTCCAACTGTAATTGGCGAGCGGGGCCGAATCCACCCGATACTGGATAGTGACGGAGGTCAGAGCGGCGGTGCCGAAGTTAAACAACGTCACCTGCGGGGCAATCGGGTTTGTACATACAGCGCCAGAGGGTGAACCAATAGCGGAAATGCCCGCATCGTTCTGCACAGGCGGTGTGCAAGAAGTGAGGCAGGCAGCATTATAGACCTCGCTCTGAATACGGGCACGGGGCAGCGGGCCGAAGCCGCCGCCATTGCTTTGCGAAAAAGAAATGCCCACCCCATTGATGAGGTGGCAGTAGCTCATGATGGTGCCCACGACCGGGTTTGGGATGGAACAGGTATAACCAGCGCCGCACGACGACTCGCTGTACCCGGCATTGTAGCCGCAGCAGTCAATCGGCGTATTATTGCCGTTCCAGACGCAGGCGTGGGTATGGTTGGAGCCGAGGTTGTGGCCAATCTCGTGGGTCAGTACCTCGATGGTCCAGCTGTAAGTAGGCACATTGGCGTAGGTCAGGTTCACGTCGCTGTAACCAACGCCGTAGTAGCTGTTGCAAAGCACATCAAGGTATGCGATGCCGCCGTTGCCTTGTGTGCCCACGAGGTGGGCGAGGTCGCCGTTATAGACGCCGTTCTTGGCGTTCCTGAACTGGGTGAGGTAGTCGCTGGTCGTCGGCCCCGTATAGGGGTCGGTGGTGTTCCATGCGAAGATTTCGTTCACCGCAAAATTGACGGATTCATTGGCGTACAGAATGGCCACCTGGCTCAATGCGCCGAGCATATAATCCGTGGCCTGAGTAACGCCACCCTTAGCAACGACAAGGTCATTGTCAATTTCAATGAACATCTTCACACAGTTGTTGGCGTCTTTCTCGAAGGAACCGCTCGGTTCTCCATCGCCTTTGTAATGCTCGACATCGTCGGTGCCGCACTCGAAATCTGGGGCAATTTTTAGGTCGGCTTCTTTGTAAAAAACATGGACGCCATTGGGGTCGTCCTTGAGCTTGCCAATGACGTAATTATCACCGTCCATGCTCACAAAACCCATGATTTCACTATGATTGATGGAAATAGCGGCCAGCGAGTTTGGGTCGCCCTTCACGATGCCCCAATAGTAGGCGCCCGTTTGGTAGGGGAACACGCCTCCTCCACTGCCAGACACCCGCACCTTGAACTCTGGCGTAACGATGTCCACCTTAAAGAGTTGAAGCTCAACGGGCTTGCCGCTGTTTATGGGCAATTGGAGCGTAAGCAATTCAGGAGGGTTTTGCAGTTTTTTGCCAACTTCGGAATCGTTCAGCTGGAAAAAAGTGGCTTGGGCTACTTCGTCCTTTACTTCTAATGACTTGGAGGCTTGGTTGGCCATTTTTTCCAGCAATGGCGCTGGTTTGAGGGCTTGCAGCGCTCCAGTCTTGCTGAGAATCCTGGAGGCGATGGGTGGAGCATTTTGAGCAAATAATTGGGAAAAGCTCAGGCAGAGGACAAAGGTCAGCACCTTTGTAATGTGTTGATTACCATGCATAAGTGAATGAGTTTGATTAAAATTTGAAAACAGTATTTATCCGCCAACGCCATAGGACATTGTCGTGATGAAATCCAAAAACAGTGGGACACCTACAGCGAATCTGACAGGTGAAGTTTTTGCTTTGGTTTTGCGGTCAAATGCGAATAAAGAGGAAGAATTTGGTGATGGGGACTTACAAATAGGGGGAGTGAGCGCAAAATTACAGAGGTTTTATCTTGAAAACAAATATGAACAACCTTCAGATGTACGATAGGAGCAGATTGTTCACTCAACCGCAAAAAACATCCTTGATTTTTCTCCAAGGCTAACCCTGTTTTGTTATTCACGGCGGCAGTTTTAGCTCGAAATGCCATAACACACGTTAAGCAATAAAATTAAAAGCCCTGAATGTTGTGTAGCCTTAGGTATGCAACATTCCGGCTTTTCATCATGTTATTATCAAAAAGCCGCTTGCAATTATAGCAGTTTGCCCCTAAAATCGCTTAGTCATGTCACTACTGAGACATCCCCTTTGTCTTTGGAACATGCTGGCAATAGCTGCCGTAGCCATTTTATTGCCTTCCCGAAATTTTTGCCAAAAAACAAATACTGACAGCCTCCAGCCCATTGCTTTTAAAGCTGACAGCCTCACAGAAAAGATGGAATTGCCTAAGCCGTACTTGATTTCCATTTCAGTAAACGGCAGGAAACTCATGCAGGGCGTCTCATTGGGGTCCATCGTGCCGCTGCAATTGGGGCACGGCCAGAACACCCTTGCATTCGAGTTCTCCAGCATCTCTTTTGGCGGCCCGCAGACAGTTCTTTATCGCTACCGCCTGCATGGATTCGACAAGGATTAGAGGGAGACCTCCCAGCCCTCCATTCGCTATACCCACTTGCCGCCAAGCAGGTACAACTTTCAATTGCTGGCACTCGACGGCGATGGCCACCACGCCGAACAGCCCTTGGAATGGCAGTTTCACATCCTATCGCTCTGGTGGGC
>JANPLH010000120.1:0-16175 GCA_031426435.1 Saprospiraceae bacterium
GCCTCCAATTGCTCCATGATGCTCTCCAAGTATTTTTGACGCTGTGGTATGGTTAGCGTCTTATTCTCAAATGGCTTCTGGTACAGCCCCGATTCATTGATTTCTTCAATCAAAGTGTTCAGCGCAAACTCCAAGGACGTGATTTGCTCCTTTACGTCGAGGCTGGGATGGGCGGTCTTGCTGTTCAGGCGCATGACCTCTTCTTGCACCAAAACATCCGACCCGGCATACCAATTGGACAGCGCCGTTCGAAACCCAATGATATTCTCCGTAGTTTTTGGGATGTTTTCTCCGTCCTTGCAGTGGGCAAAACTTACATCAAAATACGGGTTCGTTTCGTAAGCTTTCACAAAAGCCCGGTACGACTTGCCCACCTCCTCCTGCGCTTGCTTTATTTTTTTCTTTTTCGATGAAAAAAATGATGGCCACTCAAAAGCGCTGGAACCAGCCGAGGCGAAACCACTGCCAAGCAGTGCGGTATGGTTCTGTATTTTCTCGTGCAGTGATTTTGCGAGGTTGTCCAAATTGGCATAATACTCCCGATAATGCTCCTTCAAGCGAGCTGCATAGCTGTCCGTTTGGCTGATGTATTCGCTTTGCAACTCGTTGGTTTTGGCCAAATACAGCCTTATGTTCGTTTCGACGAACTGCTTGCTTTTTTTGACCTCTGAATTCACGAAAATCTGTTCGTTGAGATTGGACAAGGGGTGCGCCAGCGTTTTCACTTGTTCAAAAAGGGGTTCGCTCCGCAAAATGCCCGCAACAAGCTGCTCATGCTCAGCCGGGTGGTAGTCAAAATCGGCGCTGTTGAGGTGGCTGGCGAGGCGCTCCTTGCCCTCCACCCGGTTGCTGGCCATTAACAAGCCTACTGTTTCCGTCCAGTCATTTTCACCAAAAATCTTGGTTTTTACAGAACGGTAGGAAGCCTGAGCTACCACCCTTGCACGTAGGTAATTTGCTTTTTTCGCATTGAAATCCTGCGCATTGTGCTGTACCTCCCTACCACCGCCGCTTGCTGCGGTACGGAGCAATTCGAGCAATGACATCTTGTCGCTAAGGGCGTCGTCCAGCAAGAAATTGTACTGGAACACACCTACTTTAGCCAGCTGTTGCTGCGCAAACTTCAGCGACTGCGTACGTTCTGACACCACCAAGCATTTCTTCCCATTCGACAAGGCATTGATGAGCAGGTTGACCAAAGCCTGCGCTTTTCCAAGGGCATCTTCGCCCTCCACCACCGTTACTTTTTGACGGGCGATGGTTTCAAGGGCAGTCGTTTGCTCTGGGTCGTCGGGCTGGTAAGCAAAAACAAATTCTTCCGCATCAGTCACCTCCTTTGGCACAAAGACATCCTCCGGGTGGACGTTGCCTGGCGTCCATCTACTGTTCTGCGGTGGGAACATGCCCAAGACCCCCGACCAATGCAGTGCGCCGGTCTCCGTAAAACCACCAATCTCGTCAATGCCAGGGCATGGTATTACCGCTGATTGCTCGCCGTAGGTTTCAAAATTGAGCCTTGCAGCTATTTCTCCGCAAAAACTGGCAAGTTGTTCTGCGTCAATTTTTTTGGAGAAAGCCATCTCCTCTGCCCGTTGGCGGAGGTCGAGGCCGTATTTTTCCTTGAGATGGTCGAGCAAGCGATAGTTGGGCAGGATTTGGTGCAGTTCAGATGGCTTCAGCACCCAAGCATCCACCCTTGTTTGGGCAGGCTCCAGTTCGAGTTGCCAAACGAAGGCCGGGGCTACCACCAAGTCACTGTTGAAAGTATCAATGACCAAGGGAAAGCCAAAGGAGAAGGTTTTGGCTCCATGTATTTTTTGGAAGTTCCTTGCTTCAAAATATAGGTGCCGCATTTTGTCGGCGGCCATGCCCTGTACATTCACCTGACGGGAGAGCTTGCCGGCAAGCAATTCCTCTAAGAATACGTCCGCAAACCCAGGCGTCTCTTCGTCCACGGCGCAGATGTCTGCCCGGTCCAAATAGAATGGCAGGGAATTATGATAAATGGAATAAATGGAAGGCGATTGATGACTCCTCATAGCCACGATGTTTGTTGAAGTTTGGCAGTGTTGACAAAAGTGTGCCTGTTTTATAACTGCCTAAGAATGAGCATGTAAGAACCGCATTTTTTTGATAAAACAAAAATTTTAGTGCATCGCATGCCCTTTCGGGGTTAATAAGATGGGTAACACCATCCGTTTTATATAACACCACAGTATTCATACAGGGTGAAATTTGGTACTTAATTTTCACTAAAACATTGAATGTCAACAAAATAGGGAGCAATTAACTGCTTGCTTATTGTGCAGCCTTTGTCCTCCATTGGTTTTTAGCCAAAACCTTTTCCCACTTACCATGTTTAACCCACAAAAAACAATATCAATGAAAAAACTGATTTCCTTTCTTTTATCGCTGGTTGCCCTGGTTTCATGCTCCAGCCAAAGCGCCCGGCAGCGTCCTGCCGATTCCACCACCTCGCAATCTTCTACCTCTTTTTATGACCTCAAAGTACAAGAATTGGAAAGTGGTAAAATGGTGGACCTGTCGCAGTACAAGGGCAAAAAAATCGTGGTGCTCAACGTGGCATCAAAATGCGGCTACACGCCGCAGTACGCCGATTGGGAGGCATTTTACAAAGAACACGGTGACAAAGTGGTAGTGCTGGGCTTTCCCGCAAACAATTTCATGAGCCAAGAGCCAGGCAGCAATGAGGACATTGCCAGTTTTTGCTCCAAAAACTATGGCGTCACCTTCCCGATGTTCCAAAAGATAAGCGTGAAGGGCGACGACATGGACCCACTCTACCAATGGCTGTCCCAAAAGGACAAAAATGGCTGGAATGACCAAGCCCCGTCTTGGAACTTCTGCAAATATGTGGTAAATGAAAAAGGCGAGTTGGTGAGCTTCTTTCCTTCGGGCGTGAAGCCAGAAGATGCGGAGTTCAAGAAGGCAGTAGGGATTTGATTTTTATAAAATCTACACAAAAAGCCCGACCAAGTTGTGGTCGGGCTTTTTTGTTTTTATTCTTTAACCAATCCAAAGCGATACCCCAAATTCAATTTAAGATAAGGCAGAAAGCCAATGTTGTCAGTAAAATCCCTTCCTCCCCCTAGTGCGAAATCAAATACTATTTTCTTTACTGAAACTGCCTTATAACCGAAAAAGAAACCAAGACCAAAGCCAGTCTCATCGCCACCTCCCGCACCTCCTGCATAGGCTCCAATACTAAATTTGTCTGCCCCTTTATCTGGGTTGAAAAAATGCCTTCCACTGGCATAAATGAAAAAGATATCTTCTCCTGCAAACAAATCTCCGCCAATTCCCCAGTTTGGGTTTACATTATATTCAACGGATGCTTGCAATGATGGAACCAGTAACAAAAATGGGCTTATCGTAAAATCTACTTGTGCTTTTGCAAAAAGCCCCATAGCGGTAAAAGCAAGTGCAAAAATTGTTCTTTTCATAATTGAAGCTATTTGAATTTATGACTAACTATGGTTGATAAATTCTGCCAATTGAGTCAGGTTGCCAAGCTACAACTTTTGTATAACTGACTAATCATTGCCATAAAAAAAGCCCAGCAGCATAGCATCACCGTTGGGTCTTTGTATTTCATCGCTGCGCAATTAAAGATGTATCACCTCATCATACGCAGCTGCGGCAGCTTCCATGATGGCCTCGCTCATGGTCGGGTGCGGGTGTACAGCCTTGATGATTTCGTGGCCAGTAGTCTCCAATTTTCGGGCAACCACCACCTCGGCTATCATTTCCGTCACATTGGCACCTAACATGTGCGCTCCAAGGAACTCTCCATATTTTGCATCGAAAATCAGCTTGACAAAGCCGTTGGATGACCCGCTGGCCTTGGCCTTGCCGGAAGCACTAAATGGGAATTTGCCCACCTTGATTTCGTAGCCCGCTTCTTTGGCCGCCTGCTCCGTGAAACCAACAGAGGCCACTTCCGGCCAGCAATAGGTACAGGATGGAATATTGTTGTAATCCAACGGCTGTGGGTGGTGCCCCGCAATTTTTTCCACGCAAATGATGGCCTCCGCACTGGCCACGTGTGCTAAGGCTGGCCCCGGTACGATGTCGCCAATGGCATAGACACCGGCCACATTGGTGCGGTAAAATTCGTCAACCTTCACCAAGCCTTTGTCGGTGGTGATGCCAAGTGCTTCCAGGCCGATGTTCTCGGTATTGGGTGCCACGCCAGCAGCGGAGAGTACAACATCGCATTCGATGACAGACTCAGTGCCAGTTTTGCGGTCTTTGACCTTCACCTTACAGGTTTTACCGGCGGTGTCCACCGATTCGACGGAGGTATTGGCCAATACGTTGATGCCCGATTTCTTGAAAATCTTGGCCAGTTCCTTTGAAACATCAGCGTCTTCCCGTGGCACAAGTCCCTGCTCTAAGAACTCGACCACCGTCACCTCTGTGCCAATGGTATTGTAGAAATAGGCGAACTCCACACCTATTGCGCCAGCACCCACCACGACGAGGCGCTTTGGCTGTTTTTCGAGTGACATGGCTTTGCGGTATTCAATGATTTTGGTGCCGTCAATCGGCATGTTGGGCAGCGCCTTAGCCCTTGCGCCTGTGGCTAAAATGATATGGTTGGCGGCATATTCCGTTTTCTTTCCGTCAGCAGCGGTCACTTCCACTTTTTTGCCCCGCAACAGTTTTCCAAAGCCGTCAATGACGGTGATTTTGTTCTTGCGGAACAAGAACTGGATGCCCTTGCTCATACCATCGGCAACGCCACGGCTGCGTTTTACGATATTGTCAAATTCGGGGGAAGCCTTCTCAACGGTGATGCCGTAGTCGGCGGCATGTTTGATGTACTCGAATACTTGTGCACTTTTGAGCAGGGCCTTGGTGGGAATGCAGCCCCAGTTGAGGCAGATGCCACCAAGGGATTCACGCTCCACTACAGCTACGTTCATGCCCAATTGCGCAGCACGGATGGCAGCTACATAGCCGCCTGGGCCACTGCCAATAACGATAAGGTCAAAATTCATTGCAGATTTGTTTTTGATGTTGAAAACTGGCCGGATGGTCGGCGAAGCATGGGACAACCTTGGTGGCCCCAGAAAAAGCGGCGCAAAGATAGTTGCCCTATGGGAGAATATTGGGTTTCATCGGGATTTCTGACTTGGTTTTTGGGCAAAAAAAAGTCCTGCTACATCGTTCTGTAGCAGGAGCCTATCTAACTTACTGATACTATAGACAAAAGGATTTAAAAACTTTTCATAAAGGTATGAACGAATATCAAATTACGCAATGCTTAAACCGCTAATGGTCATACCTATTTACGGAACGGTAGGTGTTCTTGAGGCAACGCTCAATACTGCACATTCCAACGTCACTCCCTTCTGTTACGGAGGCTCAACCAATAATGTTTCACGGAAGTAAAAACCGAGATGTAGTATTTCTCATAGAAAAGGAGGACGAAGATAAAGCACAGGCATCAACGAGGTAAGTAAACAGGCACAATAATTATCAACGGGCAAGTGTTAGGAATGAATTCCATGATTTTTGCAACCTTCTCGTTATCAATCACTTATGCGGCCATCCAACTACTCATTCAATACTTTTGTAATGGAAAAGACGCTGATAGTCAAGCAATCGGTATGTGGAAAACTATGTGGAAAAAAAAATCAAAATCGTTTGGAAACCTCGTTTGCATGACATCATTTTTTTTCGGAGCGGGGCAAAATTCATTGGCCCTGTGCCAACAATAAAAAAGCTTGGCCCATCTATGGTGGGCCAAGCTTTTTTTAACTCGACTTGAATGCCCCTAAAACTTGGGGCAAAGAATGAGGTCGTCCTCATATTCGCCGAGATAGGCAATGGACATCTCAAAGGTGCCTCGGTTGAATCCAGCCGTTTGCCCAAGATGGATATCGTAGCTGGTTCCTATCAGCACGTTGTTGAACTCAATGCCCACCAAAGCTACCAAAGCATCCACTCGGTAGGTATTGTCGAAATCCCGAACGGGGCGCACAAAGGAGCCAAGGTGCAGCGAAACCACCCGGAAATCGCTGAGGCCAATTCGGAAATTGCCTCCAACATCCAATTTCATGTGGTTGTCCTGCTTGTCGAATATGGCCCTCGGCAAGAAATTGATAGTTTTTGTAACTGGCAACTGCGCACTTACCTGCGCCGAGTACCTTGGGGCAAGTTGGCTATTTGGCACTAAACTGTTTTCATCAGTTTTGTGATAAAAACTCACGGTTGGCTTGTGAAAATGGTGCATGGCCCCGCCTACGAAAAACCTGATCTTAGAAGACTTTGGGGCAAACACATAATTTAGTCCAACTGAGTAGTCGCCAAAAGAGAAGTTATTCTCCGGAAGCCGCTCATTGGTCGGGTCGGAGTAGCCCGTAGTGCCATTAAATTGGTCTTCAAAGGTCACGTTGCCGAAGTTGACGTTGCGCTGCACGACACCCGCCTGAAAGCCCAAAGAAAGAAACTGCGTATTGCGGATATCCAATGCCTTGTGGTAGGCCGCTGAGATAGCAATTTTGGTAGTGCTTAAATTGATGGCCCCAGCCCTATCCTGCAAGAACATCACGCCGACCGCTGCATGGTCTTGGTAGCGTGCACGCTCCTTGCCCATCCGCCAGCGAAGGTCGAGGGCTGTGGAAAAGGTTTGGTAGGGATTGTCCAGTGCCTTCCGCCATTGGTCACGGTAGATGCTCGACACCCGAAACTTGCCTTCAAATGCGCCAGTCAACGCTGGATTGGCCGTCAACGGTGCAGAGTAGAACTGGCTGAACAATTGGTCTTGGGCATCTAATTGCAAGAAAAAAATCAGCAGAAAGCTGGATAAAATGATTTTGCGCATGGCCATTTTTGTCGGAGGTTTGGAATGAATTGGCGGCAAATGTAAGCCGTTTTTCAAAGAGTAACGGAACGGAGATAAGGGGTTGGATATTTTCGTGTATTGCTTTTTTACTGTTTTGGCATTCAATCAAGAATTCGATAATTACTAACCAAAATGCCTGATAATCAACGTTTTAAAAAAGCATTTACGGCTACTGTTTTCTTTCCACCGAATTTTTACCAGCTTTGCCAGTGATTGAGATATTGGGATATTGGGATATTTGGGGATTTTAGTCAATATCCCAATATCCCAATCAAAATTTTCCGAGACTATGGACTTTGCCTTATGTCACCTCAGTGTAGTGCCGCTCCGCAGCAGCCCCTCCGACAAAAGCGAGCAGGTCAGCCAATTGCTGTTCGGTGAAATCGTCGAGCTGCTCGAATGGAAGGGCCGGGCTTGGGTCAAAGTCCGCTGTACCTGGGACAACTGCATTGCTTGGGTACAAGCCCGTCAAGTGAAGCCGCTCACCAGTTCTGAGCACAAACTTTTTATGGAAAAATACGCCTACTGCCTCGACCTTTTTCAACCATTGTTGTCCAGCGACTACGCCATGCCCATCCCGCTTGGCGCCCGCCTGCCTGACTTTGATGGCATGAAATTCAATTTCGATGGCAAGACCTACAACTATGCTGGACAAGCTGTTTTCCCTGAAAACCTGGAGCCGACACCCGAACGGGTCATCAAATTGGCGAGGCGTTATTTACTTGCGCCTTATCAATGGGGAGGCCGCTCCCCTTTCGGAATTGATGCTGGAGGGTTTACCCAGATGGTGTATAAAATGGTGGGTATCTCATTGCACCGCTACCCCGAAACGCAGGTACATCAGGGCGACTTGGTGGACTTCATCGAACAGTCCATGCCGGGCGACCTTGCTTATTTTGAAAATTCATCGGGAACCATCACCCATGCAGGCATCCTTTTGCCGGATGGCAAAATCATCCATGCCGCAGAGCAGGTGCGAATTGACCGCATTGACCATTTCGGGATTTTTGACGATGAAACTGCCCGTTACACCTTTAAACTAAGGGTAGCAAAACGGGTGCTAAGGCAAAAAATCAGCCCCACCATTGAGCAAAAAGAGGCAAGGAAGGAATTGCCGCAAGCAGCACTTTTTTGAAATTGGAATTGAGAAATTAGAAATTGTGGCCGTCACTCAATTTCCAATTTCCCAATTTCCAATTTCCCTCACGGATTCGCCATCACGCCCAGCTTCCGCTCGTTTTTCCAGTAGCCCCTTGTGAAATCAGGGAACCTCACCGGAACGCTTCCCAACTGAACGGATAATTCGGAAACTGGCGTCACAACTGACCAAGCGGCGGCATCATACACATCCATATCAAGAGCGACGCCCCGGTTCAGGCAATCAATCAAACGGTAGAGCATGACGAAATCCATGCCGCCGTGGCCACCGTTTTTTTGCGCCAGCGGCTCCAATTTTTTCCAAAGCGGATGGGCAAAGCGCTCTTGGTACTCTTTGTATTCGTCGGGTTTCAAAAAGCCGTGCCCCTTGCCGCCTACCGACAGCAGGCTGGGATAGCCTTTATGGAAAGCCTTGGTGCCGGCCAAAGAATTGATGCGGTTGTACTCCCGGCCAGTCGTCACGTCATGCTGCAATAGAATGGTGCGGCCCTTGTGCGTTTTGATGAGCGTATAGTTCATGTCGCCATGCTTGAAGCCTTTTTGGTTGTAAAACTCATTGTCAGGCTCCACGGTCTGGGCGTATTCATCGAGTCCGAGTTGGGGGCTGCTCATGCTCACAAGGTAATCGAAGCGGTCGCCCCGGTCAATGTCCATGTACTGCGCCACGGGGCCAAGGCCGTGCGTCGGGTAGAGGTTGCCGTCACGGGCCTCATTGTGGCGCAGGCGCCACATATTATAGTAGTAAGTCTTGCTGAACAGCAATTCCCGAAGGTCGTGGATATAAGCGCACTCGGCGTAGGTGAGGGCTCCGAAAACGCCACTTTGGGCCATGTTGAGCAACCAAAGTTCCTCATCACCATAGCAGACGTTTTCGAGAATCATGCAATTGCGCTGCGTTTCCTCGGCGGTGTTCACCAAATGCCAACACTCCTCGATGGTGAGGGCGCAGGGCACCTCAATGGCCACATGTTTGCCCTGTTGCATCGCAAAAACAGCCATCGGCACGTGGTCTTCCCAAGGCGTGGCAATGGTAATGAGGTCAATATCATCCCGTTTGCAAAGCTCCTTCCAAGCATCGGGTTTGCCGGAATAAGTAGCGGGTTTTTGCCCACCGTTTTCTTTCAGCATTTTCATACTTTTCTGGACGAATTCGTCTCTAATATCGCAGATGGCTGTAAGCTTGCACTTGTCGGTGCCAACGGCGTTGAGCAGGCGCACATGCTCTTCCCCCCTGTTGCCGAGTCCGATTACAGCAGTCCGCACCTGCTTGATGGCTGGCACTTTCAGTCCAAAAACAGGCTTGCCAAATGTGGGCATCGTTTGCGAAGCGGCTGCCACCAAGTCATTTGCATCGGCTTTGGCGTAACTGCGGCCAGTAGGCAAGCCAACGAGCGTGGCCAATGCTGCAGCATTTTTTAGGAATGAACGGCGAGGATTGTTATTCTTCATGTTTTATGATTTTTGTAGTTGCGAAATTCACCTCCCAACAGTAGTTTCTTTTGCTTGTTGGGAAATGAATTTCCCAACTACATTTCCATGCACGCAAATGTAACAATCGGCGTATTTTTCCAATGGGCTGTTTTTTACCTGAACTTATTTTCGTCAAACGAAGACCCAATATTGACCAAAATCACTCGACAAAATGAGATAATATACCTGCAACGATTGGCCACAAGACTACCTTTCCTAAAAATTATCGCTTGCATGATTTTGCAAGGATTTCCGCCGGAACTGGGGTTCCAGCGAACCGTACCACTGCCAATTCCATCATGGTCGAAAAAAATCAACCGTTCAAGCAGGTGGCCGATTTCTTCGAGGAAACGGGCAAAATAGCTCGTTTTGCTGGCAGGTTTTTTCGGGAAGTTTGGAGGCCCCCTTTTGAATTTCGGGAAATGCTGCACCAATGCTACGTGATTGGCTACCAGTCGCTTTTCCTGGTTGCATTGACAGGCTTTATCATGGGGATGGTGCTGGATTTACAGGTGAGACCCACCATGATTGAATTTGGGGCAGAATCATACATGCCCGCCATGATTGGTATTTCGGTGGTGCGGGAAATCGGGCCGGTCATCACTGCGCTGATATGTGCTGGCAAGATTGGTTCCAGCATCGGCGCAGAGCTGGGGTCCATGAAAGTGACGGAACAGATTGATGCCATGGAGGTCTCCGGCACCAACCCGTTCAGGTATCTCGTGGTGACGAGAATCATGGCCACCACCCTCATGCTGCCCGTGCTGACCATGCTCGCTGATGCCATTGGGCTGTACGGCTCCTATTTGATAGAAAACCTGAAAGGCGGCGTGACCCCAGTACTCTACTACAATAAAGTGATGAACAACCTCGCTTTCGGCGATTTGATACCCTCATTTCTCAAGTGTTTTTTCTTTGGCTTCGCAATCGGGCTGGTGGGCTGCTACAAAGGCTACCATTCCAAAAAGGGCACGGCTGGCGTGGGTGCCGCCGCAAACGTAGCTGTAGTCATCGCCTCCATGCTGGTCTTTATACTGGACTTGATTGCGGTGTTGATTGCAGATATTTTCTACGAATTGTGAGGTGAGGATTTAGGGGGGTTTAGTAGGTTTAGAAGGTTTAGAAAAGGCGTCTCAAACTAAACTTTCTAATCCCACTAAACCTCCTAAACCACCATATTGATAATGCAAACAACTAAGGTACACGGCAACTTTACAGGTCCCCCGCTCATCGAGATTCGGGGCGTATACAAGGCGTTTGGTGACAACAAGGTGCTGAACGGCTTCGACCTGGACCTGTACGATAAGGAAAACCTTGTCATTGTAGGCAAGTCTGGATCGGGGAAGTCGGTGCTGCTAAAGTGCATCGTAAGACTGGAGCAAATTGATGCTGGAACCATGATGGTATTAGGTAACAACATTGCGGAGCTAAAACACCCTGAACTCGACCTGCTGCGCTCAGAAGTGGGTTTCCTCTTTCAGGGCAGCGCCCTTTACGACTCAATGACAGTGCGGGAAAACCTACAATTCCCTTTGCGCCGCCACCCTGAACGAAAACAGGCCCAAAACGAAGAAGCCCTCATCCGCTCGACACTGCAAAGCGTGGGTTTGGAGCATACGCTTGACATGTTGCCCGAAGAACTTTCCGGCGGCATGAAGCGGCGCATTGCACTGGCCCGTACCTTGATATTGCGCCCAAAAATCATCCTCTACGACGAACCGACCAGCGGCCTCGACCCCATTACTTCCAAAGAAATCATCGAATTGATTTTGAGCGTGCAGAAGCAGTACAACACCGCCTCGCTCATCATCACCCACGATATGGACTGCGCCCGTGTCATCTCCAACCGAATGATTATCCTGATTGATGGGGTCAACTATTGCGAAGGCACCTACCAAGAACTGGAGCGGTTGGAGGATGAACGGGTGAGGGCTTTTTTTAAGTGATTATCTCATTGCTTCATTGCTTCATTGCTACATTGCTATTGGCCGCTAGCAATCCCAACAATGAAGCCATGCAGCCATGATATAATGAACCACCCAACCATCATGTCAAAGGATTCCTATAACAACATCCGCCTCGGCATCTTCACGGTGCTGGGCATTTTCCTGTTCACGGCGTCGGTGTATGTCGTTGGGGCAAGGCAGGGCAAATTTGGGGACATGTACCACTTGGATGCCATGTTCGACAATGCCAACGGCTTGCAAGTGGGGCACAACGTCCGCTATTCCGGCATCAAGGTCGGAAGCGTGGAGGATATCATTTTCGTCAATGATTCCACCCTTCGGGTAAAAATGCTGCTCGACAAAGACCTCAAGCGTTTTATCAGAAGGAACGCAACGGCCAGCATCGGTACGAATGGGTTGGTGGGCGATGTGGTCATCAATATCAAGCCTGGTGAAGGCAACGAGCCATTGGCCAAGGACGGCGACACCTTGCCTACCGCCCGGCGCCGGGACGGTGCCGATATGATGGAAACCCTCGGTGGTACCAACGAAAACATCGCCACGATTTCCTTGAAACTGCTCGAAATCTCCACCAAAATGAACGAAGGAAACGGCACGCTGCCCTTGCTGCTGCGTGACTCTATAATGGCTGCCGAGTTTGTCACGACGCTACGAAACCTGCGACTTGCCAGCGAAAACATGAACGCTTTGACTGCCGAATTGCGAAGCGAAATTAAAGGTGTCTCGCAAGGAAAGGGCACGCTCGGCTACCTGCTTCACGACCAGACCTTACCGCACCAAGCCGAGTCCCTCATCACACGCCTCGACTCAGACGTGGTCGCTCAAACTGCCCCCATCCTCCAAAATTTGCAGCGCTCCAGCGAGGACATCGCCGCATCGAGTGCCGCCTTGAAGTCGGCCTTGAAATCCATCAACACCAGCGGAGGTACCGCCAATGCGCTGCTTCGGGACACCGCCGCCACTGCCGACCTGCTGAAATCATTGGACAATTTGAACCAAGGCACGGCCCGTTTCAGCGAGAACATGGAGGCATTGAAACATAATTTTTTGTTTAAAAGGTATTTTAAAAAGCTGGAAAAGGAGAAGAAAAAACAAAAGGAATAATTAGTGAAACAGGTTTTTGGAGATAGAAAGCACGGACTGGCAGTCCGTATTACCTTTGCGGTATGAACGAACCTACTTTTGACATCGTGGCCAAGACTCAGTTCGGCCTCGAAGAACTGTTGGCCGCTGAATTACAGGCACTCGGTGCGACTGATATTGAGCTGCTGACCCGTGCCGTGAAGTACCGGGGCGACAAGGCGCTGTTGTACAAGAGCAACCTGCATCTACGCACAGCGCTAAAGGTGCTCGTGCCATTCGCCTCGTTTTATGCGCATCACGAGAACCAGCTCTACAAGCGGGTGCGTCAGGTGGAATGGGAGCAGTTCATGACCCCGCACCAGACGCTGGCCATTGATGCGACGACGAACAGCGAGATTTTCCACCACTCCAAGTTCACGGCGCTGAAAACGAAGGACGCCATCGTTGACCAGTTCCGTGACCGCTACGGCATACGACCCTCAGTGGACGTGGACAACCCCGACCTCCGCCTCAACGTGCATATCCACGACAAGCTCGTGACCCTTTCCCTCGACAGCAGCGGCAACACCCTCGACCGACGGGGCTACCGACTCAGCCGAACCGAGGCACCCATAAATGAGGTGCTGGCAGCGGGCATCGTCATGCTTTCAGGTTGGAACGGCGAGGGCCAGCTCCTCGACCCGATGTGCGGTTCTGGCACCTTTAGTATTGAAGCAGCCATGATGGCGGCGAACATCGCTCCCGGCAAACGGCGGGACTTTGGTTTCGAGCGCTGGCGGGACTTCGACGGAGCGCTTTGGTCGCAGATAAAGGCAGATGCGCAGCGGGCCGAGCATAAGTTCCAAGGCCGCATCCTGTGCAGCGACCTCGACCCGACTGCGGTGGATGTTTCGCAGCAAAACGCCCGCCGTGCTGGCGTGGAGCGCATGATTGATTTCCGAACGATTGATTTTTTCGATGCAAAACCCACCACCGAAAGCGGCACGATGCTCTTCAATCCGCCTTATGGCGAACGCTTGCAGGAAGACAATATCGTTGAGTTTTACCAAGAAATCGGCAACCAACTCAAGCACCACTACTCTGGTCACACGGCGTGGATTATCAGTGCGAATGCGGATGCTTTAAAGCATGTCGGGCTGCGCCCAACGAGGAAGATTAAGCTGTATAATGGCTCGCTGGAGTGCAGGTTGCAGAAATTTGAGTTGTTTGCGGGAAAGAAGGGGGGCGAACAAAGATTGGATACAGATTTAATGGATTCAACTGATTTGAACTGATTCTTTTAAAATCTGTGTCAATCAGTCAAATCAGCTAAATCTGTGTATTATCCCTCCTAAAACTCCACCCGCCACCGCAAATTCACCCGTCTTCCCGTCAAATAATTCGGTATCGCAAACTGCTGCGCAAAAATGGTCTTTATCCAAGTGCGGGAAGCTTCATTGCTCACCTGCATCAGGTTGAAGATTTCGAGGCTGAGCCAACTGGCCTTGGTGCTTCGGAAGATGCTCTTAGGTCGCTTTGATTTCCTGATTTCGTCCCAGATTTTGAGTGAAAAACCGATGTCCACCCGATGGTAGGGCTTGAAACGGTAGGTGTTGCGATAGATGCGGTTTTGGTCTTTCAGGCCATACGGCAGCCCCGTTCCCACGAACATGCTGAGGTGCATTTTGAAGTTTTCGTTGCGGGGCAAATAGTCTTGGAAGAAGATGGAAAGGTTCATGAAACGGTCAGTGGGGCGAGCCACGTCTTTCACGGGAGTGCCCTCAGTTTTCCCAATTTCCCGTTCAAGGTGTTGGACGCCGTCGAGGCTTTCCCGTGCCCGCAAGAGCGAGAGGTTGAACCAAGATTCCACGCCCGGCACGAACTCGCCATTGAGGCGCATGTCAATGCCAGTGACATAACCATTGGCGTCGTTTTGACCGGAATAGCGGATGCGCACGTTGTCTATTTCGTAGGTCACGACGTCCCACAGTTTCTTGTAGTAAGCCTCCAAAATCAGCCTAAACTTCGTTGGGCTCAGCCGCCCGATGAAAAAGTCATAAGTCAGGCCGCCCACCACGTGTGCCGATTTTTGCGACTTAACCCCCTGATTGACAATGCCTTGCGGATTACGAAGCTCCCGATAAAATGGTGGTTGGTAGTACAAGCCCGTTGCGAAGCGAAAAGAAATGTCCTTGTCGCCCTTCAACGGTTTATAGAGCAATTGCGCCCTTGGCGTCACGAACTTTTCTGTGTTTAAATCCCAGTATTGGGCCCGCACGCCGATAGAGGCTTTTAGCTCGCCCACGCTGTCCCGCCGCCAAGTATAAGTGTCTTGCACGTAGGCGCTGATGCGGTTGCTGCTAAGGCTGTTTTGCGTTTTCAAAACGGAATAAAGGTTCAATTGCGTCGTGTCGTAGCGCAATGAATAGCCGGCAGAATCGAGCCGCTCCCATTCGTTGATGCGGTCGTCAATGTCTTCCCGCTGGTATTTGAGGCTCCATTGGAGGAAGTGGGATTTGGTGATTGGTGATTGGTGATTGGTGGCAGGCTGCGAACTGCCAACTGTCGAACTGCCAACTGAAGACTGGAACTCAACGCCCCCCTTCACTTCCACATTGCTCACCTTAGCGTCCAAAAAATTACGGACGTACTGGTGCTGGGTGCCAGCGCCCAATTCGGCGACCACTTCGCCAAAATTGTCGGAGCCGAGGCCAGTCTCAATTTGGCGAAGGGAATAGCGGCCAATGATGTCGAAACGCTCGTTTTCGTCGCTGCGGTAGGTGCTGGCTAACAGCTTGACGAAGAGCGGGTTTTTGTCCCTTTCGGGCAAATAGGTGAGCGAAGCGCCCGCCATTGCCGTGGTGAAATCGTCCACTTCTTGGCCTTCGAAAACACTGAAAAGTTCTAGCGCAAAATTAACAAGACCAAAGGCCGTGCGGCGCTCGTCGGGCTTGAAGAAGAACTCGCTGCGGTTGTAATTGCCGATGAGGCCAAGCTGCCAGTTGCGGCTAAGGTCGTAGGTGAAATAACCCTGCACATCGGCGAAATTGGGGTTATACTCACCCGTAACATCCAGAGAACCAAGCAGATAGCTCGTGGTTTTGTATCGGGCGCCCACAAGGTAACGCAGCTTTTTGTACTTGTCATTGCCCAGTTGTTTGACGCCTTCAAGGTGGGCAGTTCCGCCCAATAGGCTGGCCGATGCGCTGCCCGCAAACTTCTCTGGCCGCTTATAATGAATGTCGAGTACGCTCGATTGCTTGTCGCCGTAACGGGCCTCAAAGCCGCCCGAACTAAAAGTGAGATTGCTAATCAAGTCTATGTTGGGGAAGGTGAGGCCCTCTTGTTGCCCCGCCCGGATGAGCTGCGGGCGGTAAATCTCAAAGTCGTTGACATAAACGAGGTTTTCGTCGTAATTGCCGCCCCGCACATTGTATTGGCTAGTCAGCTCGCCGCCGGAGCCTGATGTGGTGCCGAGGGCCAGGTGCGGCAACACGCTTTCGAGGTTGCCCGTTGTCGTTGGCAGCAGTTTCAGTTCATCCGCTTTTTCCCGAATCATGCCGCCCTGCTCAATGCGGCTTTCTTGCACAATGACCTCTACCGACGCATCCGTCGAAGGCATGGCCACGTCAATTTGTTGCTTG
>JANPLH010000121.1:0-3174 GCA_031426435.1 Saprospiraceae bacterium
GGAAGGCCGCTTTTTACCGAAGGGGAACAAAAATTCAACGCTGGCAAAGTCAAGTACAATTTCAAGACCTACAAGGGCATCATCTATGATTCGCAGACCAACCAAGAAGGCATGAACATCATTGGCGAGCGGGGGAAGTTCTTCGGCGTGGGGAAAGACACGACCAAGCGCAACGTGATTTACAACAAAAACGCCATTTTTTCTACCTGCGACCTGGAGCACCCGCACTTTGGCATCAGAAGCAACAAGCAGAAAATCGTGCAGGACAAGGTGGCGATTGTCGGCCCCTGCAACCTCATCGTCGGCGACATACCCACCCCGCTTTGGTTGCCTTTCGGTTTTTTTCCATTGAAAACTGGTAGGCGCACGGGCCTGATTTTCCCCAGAAACTATGAGTATTCGGAGGCGTGGGGCTTCGGTATTGAGAACGTGGGTTATTATTTCCCCATCAACGACAATATGGACCTCCAGCTCACCAGCGATATTTATCTGAAAGGAACGGTCCGTCTTCATGCCATCACCAATTACAAAAAGCGCTACAAGTTCAACGGCAGGGCCAACCTCGATTTCTCCTACCAACGAACCGAGGATACAAAAGGCAATATTTCCTTTGCCCCCGCTTTTGGTATACAATGGAACCACAACCAGGACAGCAAGGCGCACCCCTATCGCACCATTGGCGGCAACATCTCCCTTCAAACTGGCAACTACCAAAAAAACAACCGCACGGATGCCGCCGCCAGACTCAACAGTTCTCTCAGCTCCAGCATGAGCTATCGGCAGCGCTTTGACAAGCCGTTCGACTTTAGCGCCGCCTTCAACCATTCGCAAAACACGCAGACGAGGGTGGTGAACATCAGCTTCCCGACCCTCAGTTTCCAGACACAAACGCTCTATCCCTTCAAGCGGAAAGTGAAAACGGGTGGCGAAAAATGGTTCGAACGGATACAGATGCGCTACTCTTCCGAGGCCCGCAACCAGTTCACCGCTACTGACACTACTTTGTTTCAAAAATCAACCTTGGACAGCGCCAAGTTCGGCGTGCGGCACAACGTGACGGCCAGCACCAGCTTCAACCTTCTGAAATTTTTCAACTTCTCACCAACTACCAGTTACAAGGAAGTCTGGTACTTCAAGACGCAGGACAAGACATTTGACCCGACCATCACCTACACGCCAAGGGATACGATTTTCAACGAGGAGGACCCTTCGGAATATACGGTGGTGTATGATACCACCTTCGGCAAGATAGTCACCAATGAAATGTGGCGGTTCAAGCCGCTCCGGCAGTACAATGCGGGCATCAGCATGAGCACCAAGGTGTTTGGCACGCTGCTCTTCAAGCGGGGAAAGGTGCGGGGACTTCGCCATGTGATAACCCCGACGATGGGCTTCAACTACACGCCCGACTACACGAACCCTGATTGGGGCTATTTTAAGGAGGTGCAGAAGGACCTGCGGGATGACGAGAAGCTGGCTTACAGCATTTTTGGCAACAACCGAATCAGCGGCTTTGACCAGCCGAGTACAGGCGGCAAGCAGATGGCCCTTAATTATGGCTTCGGCAACCTGTTTGAGGCAAAAGTCTTCTCCAAACGGGACTCTACATTGAAGAACATCAAGCTCTTCAATTCCGTCGCCGTCAACGGCAGCTACAACTACGCAGCAGATTCCATGCGATGGAGCCAGGTGAACATTGGCGGCAACACCAATTTTTTCAACAACCTTACCTCTTTCCGCTTCGGCGTGGTGCTTGACCCTTATGATTTCAACCGTAAAACCGGTTTGCGTATCAACCAATTGGTCAAGGAAACCAGTGGGAAATTCCTGCGCCTCAGCACTTGGAACGTCAACCTCAGCACCAATATCACCGTTGACCGCCTGCGTGACCTTATCAATGGTGAAAGCACGGATAAGAAAGTGGCCAACCAGCCGACTTCCCGCCCAAGGGATGGGGAGCCAGGCACTGGCACCACCGTGGCGGATGTGATAAGCGAGCCACAAGATTTCCTCAGCCTCTTTGAGGATTTTGGCATCCAGCACAATTTCACTTTGGGCCAAAAATATTATTCCAAAATAGGCAAGGACTCCATCGCCGTCACTACGCACACCCTCTCCAGCCGGGGCAGCATCCAATTGACGCAGAACTGGACCATCCACGTTGGAAATTTCGGCTACGATTTCCAATCGAAGAAAATCACTTACCCGGATTTTCAGTTCGCCCGTGACCTCCATTGCTGGGAAATGGGCGTGTCATGGCAGCCGCAGTTTGGCTCCTATAGTTTCTTCATTCGGGTAAAACCGGGCAAGCTCGACTTTATCAATATTCCTTATGGAAAACGCATACAGGACACGGGAGGGCTTGGCAACCGGCGGTTCTGAGGTGCAGCATTTATTGGACTCAATATTATTTTAGGTTCCAGTTTGAAGGAAATTCAATCATCAACGATTTGTCAACCTCTACGGCATCTACTCTTTGGTTGTAGGTTTTGACCAGCGAGATAATGTTGCTTTTCAATTGATTGCTGTCAAAAAAACTGATTTCATCAATGTTTTGCGAAACGAATGATTCAATGGATTCAACCGCAATCTGTCCATTGCAAAATTCTTCTGCCATTTGCCTTGAAGCAGCGAGTTTGGTGTCAGGAATCAGCAAATAAACCTTTAACCCATCCACAAGATTTTGCTTACATTTTAAATAAACGGCCTGCATGGGTGCTACTGTGACGTGGAAAACTGTGTCCCCAATCAGAAAATCTCCTTGGCGATTGGTAGGCTTGTCGGCGGTGCTTGCCGATTCATTGGAGATTGAAATATTGGGGAATCGGATTTGGAGTTTTGCTCCGACCAAGTGTTGTGCAACATACCCTGTTTTACCTTCCCGCTTTGCTTCGTCCAAAAGGTTCCTGATGGTAAGCCAAGTAGATAGTTTTGGGTCGAAGACCAGTTTTATTTTCTGCCTGTTGTGATAATCCCTCACCCTTTCAACGAGATAACTTTGAAAGCTGTTGAGGATTTCCTTTCTTTCATCTGATCAATAGTCCATGCAGAAAATGAGAATCAGGCATAATTGACTGCCCCAAAACCCAAGGCTTTCTGCACGGCAGGATGATTTAAGTCAAACTTAGCTTCTGAGCTAAGTTGCTCGAAAAGCCATTCGACCAATTTCTTGTT
>JANPLH010000122.1:0-3586 GCA_031426435.1 Saprospiraceae bacterium
TGCCATCACAGCACCACAAGAGCTTTTGGCAGGTAAAGTGGCTGGCGTCCAAATCACGCCAAGCTCCGACCCCGGTGGCGGTGCGCAAATCCGAATCCGTGGTGGTTCTTCTTTGAGCGCCTCTAATGACCCACTCATTGTAATAGATGGTATTCCGCTGGACAACCGGGGCATCTCAGGTGCAAGGAACATCTTCGACTTCGTTAACCCAAACGATATTGAGACCTTCACCGTATTAAAAGATGCTTCCGCAACGGCTATCTACGGTAGCCGTGCCAGCAACGGCGTCATCCTTATCACCACTAAAAAAGGTAAGCTCGGCCAAAAGCTGAAAGTGGAGTACAACGGCAACGTGAACTTCTCCAATGCCCTCCGAACGCCGGATGTCCTCGATGCCGATGAGTACCGTGCCCTCGTTCAGGAACAATTTCCCGATGGCCACCCAGCGCTCAGCCTGCTGGGCAACGAGAACACGAACTGGAATGATGCTATTTATGAAACCGGTGTCGGCCACGACCACAACCTCAACTTCAGCGGAGGTGTTGGGCCACTACCCTACCGTGCATCGCTTGGTTATACCAACAAGAAAGGTATCCTTCTTACCGATGAGTATGACCGCTTTACGGGTTCCATCAACCTTACACCTAAGTTCATTGACAACAAGTTGCAGGTGAATTTTGGCCTGAAAGGCATGACCACCAATAATACTTTTGCCAACAGGGGAGCTATTGGAGGCTCATCCTTTTTTGACCCAACTCAAGCCATCAGCAATGGTAGCCCTTATGGTGGCTATTTCACTTGGGTTCAGCAAAATGGCGAGCCCAACACGCTATCCCCTGCCAACCCTTTGGCACAATTGAGGATGCGCAGCGACGAGTCAACCGTGAGTCGCTTTGTTGTCAGTTCTTCGTTTGACTACCGCTTCGGCTACTTGCCCGAACTACGTGCAAACCTGAACCTTGCCTACGATAAATCGCATGGCGAAGGCGAAATCAATGTACCGGAGACCGCCTCTTTTGCATTTTTCGATAAAGGTATCAAGAATGCCTACAGCCAAGACAAGGAGAACAGCCTCTTGGAGTTTTACCTTAACTACGTCAAAGATTTTGGAGGCTCCAAACTGGATGTGATGGGCGGCTACTCTTGGCAGCGCAATTCTTTTGAAGATGAATTTGTGAACTCGAACATCCCAGGCACCGAGGTTGCCGAAGGCGACAACTCCGGCGAATTGTTCCTGCTTTCCTTGTTTGGCCGGGTAAACCTTACGCTTTTCGACCGCTTGCTGCTGACTGGTACGCTCCGCCGTGACGGTTCTTCCAGATTTAGCGAAGATTCCCGCTGGGGCCTCTTCCCCGCAGCTGCAGCTGCCTATAAGATTGTGGACAGCAATGGAAAGGGCAATCTTTCCACCTTAAAGCTTCGCTTGGGATGGGGGGTGACTGGCCAGCAGGAAATTGGCGACTACTACGTGCACCTGCCACGCTACTTGGCCAGTTTTGAAAATGCAGGTTATCAGTTTGGCAATACCTTCGTTCAAACGCTCCGCCCCGGCGGTTACGACAGTAAAATCAAGTGGGAGGAAACAACCACCTACAATGCTGGCCTGGACTTCGGCTTTATGGACGAGCGCATTTATGGTTCGTTGGAGATTTACCAGCGCAATACCAAAGACCTGCTCAATTTCATACCAGTGCCAGCAGGCTCCAACCTTTCCAACTTCATTAATACGAACGTTGGCGACCTGGAGAACAAGGGAGTGGAGTTCGCATTGAACCTGAACCCAGTTCGCACGGAGGAAATCATTTGGGATTTTGGTTTCAACGTAACCGCGAACAAAAACAAAATCACCAAATTGACGGCTTCCGATGACCCTGAATACAACGGGGTGCTGACGGGCGGCATTTCTGGTGGTGTTGGCAACACGGCACAAATCCACAGCGTTGGCTTTCCTGCGAACTCCTTCTTTGTTTATGAGCAAGTGTACGATGAGGCAGGTGCTCCCGTTGAGGGACTTTATGTTGACCGCAACAAGGATGGCATTGTCAATGCCAACGACCTTTATCGCTTGGAGAAGGCAGCGCCAGATTATTTCTTTGGACTTACCTCCAATTTGACGGTAGGCAATGTGGATTTCTCTTTTGCCGGTCGTGCCAATCTTGGCAACTTCGTCTACAATAACCTGCAATCGGGTCAGAGCTATGCCAACCTTTATCATCCAACGGGTTACCTTGGCAATGTGAACAGCATCGCAAATTACCTCGACTTCAGCCAGCCACAGTACCTGAGCGACTATTTTGTACAGGATGCTTCCTTCTTCCGCATTGACCACATCACCTTGAGCTACAACCTGACGGATTTGGTGCCGAAATTGGATTTCCTCAAAATCTATGCGACCGTGCAAAACCCAATTTTGGTCACCGATTACGAAGGCGTTGACCCTGATATTGCAAGTGGCATTGACAACAACTTTTACCCACGTTCCCGCACTTTCTTGTTCGGGTTGAACGCAAGATTCTAACCACTAATAATTGTAACACATGAAAATGAATTCATTTTTCAAAATAGCATTCATGACGAGCATCCTCATAGTGTTCTCGTCATGCTTCAAGGACCTCGACACAGTACCGACCGACAAGGACGAACTGACCTCAGCGGCGGTGTACGACAATCCTGAAAATTACAAAAAGGTGCTGGCAAGGCTTTATGCCGGCCTCGCCGTCACTGGCCAACAAGGCCCGGCGGGCCAAGGAGACATCAGCGGTATTGACGAAGGATTCGGCCAGTACTTGCGCATGTATTGGTACCTGCAAGAGCTTTCTACTGATGAGGCCGTAATAGGCTGGAATGATGCCACCATCAAGGATTTCCACGAACAAGACTGGAGCGCTGACGATGGTTTTATCTACGCTTGCTACAGCCGTATTTTTTACCAAATCAGTATTTGCAACGAGTTCCTTCGGGAAACCACCGATGCAAAGCTATCTGACCGGGGCGTGAACGATGCCGTTCGTGCAGAGGTGCAAGGCTACCGTGCGGAGGCTCGCTTCCTGCGGGCTTTGAGCTACTACCATGCGCTGGACCTCTTCCGCAACGTTCCATTTGTTACCGAGGAAGACCCTGTAGGGGCATTCTTCCCAGAGCAAATAAATGGCGATGACCTTTACGCTTGGCTGGAAACTGAATTGAAATCCATCGAAGCTGCACTGCCCGCACCACGTGCCAATGAATATGGCCGTGCCGACCAAGCTGCCGCTTGGATGTTGCTCGCAAAGCTTTATTTGAATGCAGAAGTATATGCTGGCAAACAGGCTTGGAACGAAGCTGCCACCTACTCCAAACAAGTAATGGATGCTGGTTACAACCTTGAAGCCAACTACTTCGACAACTTCATGGCCGATAATGACAAATCGGAGGAAGTGATTTTCTCCGTCAACTTTGACGGAACAAACACCCGCACTTATGGTGGCATGACCTTTCTCGTGCACGCACCTGTTGGCGGCAGCATGAACCCAGCCGAGTTTGGTATTGACGGTGGTTGGGGCGGTCTTCGCACAACCAGTGCAGTCGTCAACAAGTACCCAACACC
>JANPLH010000123.1:0-1381 GCA_031426435.1 Saprospiraceae bacterium
AACAAAAAGAAATTAGAGGGGCTGCCGACGTAGTGCAGTCGGCAGTAAACAGTTGGTAGTTTACAGTTCATGCACAAGCCTGATTATCAAGGCGTTGCAATCGAAAAAATGGTCAGTTAATTAAATCACCATGCACTATGCAAGTCGAGCGATTCCAACGGTTTGAAAAGCAATGCCGTGTCGGGCAGCATCTGGCACGGCATCGTTGTTTCGGCAGGGAAACAATAGGAACCTCCCGCACTTGTGCCCTACCTAATATTAGGTACTATCCTCCCAATTTTTTCGGCTTTTTGATAAAAGTCATGCTTGTTCTAAACTGCCCGCCTTACTTTTGGCTTGTCTAAAATTAATCTAAATAGGAATAGGCTACGAGCCAAAATTTAAACGCAAGAAAATGACAAATGCCGTCACACAGCTGAAGGAAGGAAACAGTGGGCGAATCACCCACTTCACCAACGACCGTATCGCTGGCAAGCTAATGACCATGGGCGTACTGCCCGGCAGCAGCCTGCGGGTCGTACGCATTGCCCCCTTCAATGGCGGCTATTATCTTAATGTGGATGGCATGAACCTCGTGGTGCGCAACGATGAAGCCAGTAATATCATGACGACACAGGAGGGGGAGGGAAATTAGAAATTGGAAATTGAGAAATTGACCCACTGGTTCCAATTTCCGAATTTCCCATTTCAAATTTCCATTCAGCACAGGGCAGGCACCAGCGTATGAACACCATTGCATTAGCAGGAAATCCAAATAGCGGCAAATCTTCCCTTTTCAACCAGCTTACTGGCCTTCGCCAAAAGGTGGCCAATTTCCCCGGCGTGACTGTGGAGAAGAAATCGGGCAAGTTGCAACTGATTGATGGCGAGGAAGTTGTACTCGTGGATTTCCCCGGTGCGTACAGCCTATACCCCAATTCCGAAGACGAGCGGGTCGTGCTCAACGTCCTTGCCAACACCAACGACAAGAACTTTCCAGATGTGGTCGTTTACGTGGCCGACCTCACCAGCCTCGAGAAGCACCTGCTGCTACTCACTCAAATCAAAGACCTTGGCCTCCCTTGTGTACTGGCGCTGAACATGGCCGACGTGGCCGAACGCTCAGGCATGACCGCCGACGTGGGCCGCCTCAACGAGTTCCTCCAAATGCCCGTGGTGCCAGTGAGTGGCCGCACGGGCTTCAATATAGAGGCGCTTCGTCAGGTTGTCTCGGATGTTTTGAGGCCTGCCCTTTTGGAGCATAAGAAAACGGCACCGCCACTCTACCAGCCCACGCCCGTGGAGCAACGGGTCGTCCAACAAGTGCAGCAAACGCTGGGTATTGAAGCGCCTTATCGGGCGCTGCTCGTGGCACACCACTCCGAGCGGTTGCCGTTTTTGA